>CAZWRE010000021.1:0-7039 GCA_964636335.1 uncultured Sedimenticola sp.
CGCCGCCAATTTGGCGCGGGCCGCCGCCAGCAACTCCGCCTGCCGGGCCTTGTCCTTGAGGAATTCGGCTTCACGCTGCTTGTTCAGGCGCGCCTCTTCCGCCTTGGCCTGCTTGACCTGCTTGAGCAGGCTGTCCAGATCTGCGGCCTGTACCGAGGCTGTCGCAGTAAAGAGCGCCGCCAGCGCCAGAATCAGATATATGCTCAGTTTCTTCATTGGGCTTTCTCCGGTGCAGGCACGGGCAGTTTGATCAGATCAGGCGGCGCCTGCTTGCGGGCAATACGCAACCCCAGCATGGTGGGCTTGCGGTATTCCTCGCCCAATACCTGCCACTGGCGTTTTTCGTTGTCCCAAACGGCGGTTTCCTTCTTGTCCAGGGTCTGGTACATGAGGGTCATGCGTCCGATACGCAGGAAATCCACGGAACGCTTCTTGCCATTGGTGACCAGATCCGCCGTGTAGGCCTCGATGGTGCGCCCGTATTCCATTTCAATCTGGTAGGCCTCCATGATACGGCGGTATTTTTCCGACACGGTCACATCCGCGCGGTCCAGAAGCGCCTTGAGCTCCCCGATGCGCTTGCTGCGTTCATCGGGGAGAAAGGGCACGTCCAGGGCCACGAATTTCTCCAGGGTATCCACCATGCGGCCCATCAGGGGAATCACCCCCTGATTGGTGGTGTCGATTTCCAGCAATTGCTGGTCGATGGTGGCCAGTTCCTCGTTCTGCGCCTCGACGATACGGGCCACCTGATCGTTGTAGCCTTTCAGTGCGTCGTACTGGCGCATGACGAGCTTGTATTCGGTGAGCATACGCTCGGTCTGATCGGCGATGCTGTCAATCTTCTTCTGCGAGGCGGCGGCCGCCTTTTCAGCAGACTCCTGCACGCCGACAGCCGACTTGAGTTTCTGTTGATTTCCCGCCGCCTGGGCGCCAGCGCCCAGCACCATACCCAGCGCGGTCGCCAGCAGCAGGGTTTTCACGTTTCGTACCATAACAGCACCTTGATATTGAGTGATTTGCCGCCAGGACAGCACGGCAGCACGCATCCGGAGAAAAGGCGATTATGCGTTTACCCGGTATGCATGACAAGTAGTAATCCTTGGAAAAAACAGACCCCGAACAGCGGGGTTCGGGGTCTGTTGTTTTCAGGCCTGAATCAAGACATTCAGAAACGCTGCTTGTAGGTCAGGCTCCACACACGACCATCAATGGGATACAGGTAATAGAAATTACGTGCATCGTCCACGGACGTGTCGATGGGGGGATCCTCGTCGAAGGCGTTCTGAATGCCCAGGGTGATGTCACCGTCCCAACCGGCATGGTAGGTAAAGGTGAAGTCATGCTGGGTATAGCTGTCGATGTTGTTGGGCTCCGCATCCATTCCGGCCGTCCAGTTGATGATCCAACCCACGGTGAAGTCCTTTACATCCCAGCGCACGCTGCCTTGTACACGATCCTGAGGCTGCGCCCAGTCACCGATGATATCCACCGCGTCGGTAATAGGCGTACCTTGATAGATGTACTCGTTGATGTGCGCCCAGGTCAGATGTGGCTTGACCACGCCCCACTCCCCGGTATCCCAGGTGTAGTCGAGGTTGATGTCGAAGCCGCTGACTTCACGGGTGGCCACGTTGGCAGTCACGTACTTCAGCAGAAGGATGTTGCCGGAGGCATCACGCACGATCTCGGTACCACTGGGCAGGCCAATGCCGTCACGCTGCATGTTGATGAGGGTCTGGGGGCCAATGGTGGAAATGGCGTTTTCCAGGTCCACATTGTAGTAGTTGCCTTCCAGTACCAGGTCTTCCACGGGTTCCCAGACAGCGCCCAGGTTCCAGGAATCGGAGGTCTCCGCTTCCAGATCCGGGTTACCACCGGAAAGGGCCGGCACCTGAATGGTGGGGCACTGGTCAGCAGGAATGCCCGCCAGGTCGCACTGGACGAAATCCTTGACGAAGGGGTGATCCTCGGAGCCGGCGGCATAAAGGTCGATCATGGCCGGAGCACGGAAACCTTCACCCCAGCTGGCACGCAGCATCAGGTTGTCCATGGGTTGCCAGCGCAGTTTCAGCTGCGGAGAGGTTTCGCTGCCGAAATCGCTGTAGTCGTCGTAACGCAGGGCCGCGGTCAACTCCAGGGTATCCAGCACGGGGAACAGAAGCTCGCCGTACATGGCCCATTGCTGACGGTCGCCGGCGCTGGAACCACCGGAAGAACCGATGACGTTGTAGGCGCGACGCTCGGCATCGTAGATGTCGGCGTAGTCCTCGTCACGGTATTCATAACCGGCCGCCCAGCCAATGCCGCCACCCTGGAGTTCGAAAGGCATTTCCCCGGTCAGGTTGATACCGGCGTTGAAATACTTGTTTTCGATGTCCCGGGCGGTGTCATGGCGCATGCGCTCCATGGCCGCCAGATGCGCGGGATCCTGGGAGAACGGATTGAAGGGATCGTAGTTGCCCTCCAGCACTTCCTGGGTCGCCTGGCTGTCCAGGATGTAGTTGCGGCCGACGATATCGGACTCATACAGGTTGTAACGGGCATAGAGGTCGTAATCGATGTCCCAGGCCGTGCCCTTCACACCCAGGGTGGTATCCCATTGCCAGTTGGTGGCGGTGTCGTCACGCGGGCCAAAGGCCGCGAAACGGTGACCCAACAGCAGGAACTCGCCGGGATAGGGGTTGGTGGGCGCATCCGGCAGGATGGTGAGGAAACCCACCGCCGGCGCGTACCGGCCAAAGGACTGCACCCGGGAAATCAGGTTCTGCGCGTAGATGGTGGTGTCGTTGTTGACCTCGTAATCCAGGTACAGGAAGGCGTTGCTGCGATCCAGGTCGTTGGTCTCCGCGGAAATGTCCGCATAACCGTAAGTACAGGCGGTACCCCAGCCGGGGAACTCATACACACCGGCATAGATACTGGGATCGCAGTTGGCCGCCGCCTCGATGCTGCCGTCGGTGGCCGCGTGATAGATGGTGTTACCCCAGAGACTGATGCCGGAAGTGGTGAAATAGCTCTGGCCGTCACCGGGATCGACCTTGGACCAGTCACGGTCGCGGGACCAGATGATGTCCTTGCTGCGATGTTCCAGGGTGAAGATGTAGTTGCCCTTGCCATAGGAACCACCGGCCGCGAAGGTGCCGCCTTCAGCATCGGCACCCGGCTCACTGGGACGCTCCACGGTGGCGGTCAGCTCCACGCCTTCGTAGTCCTTGCGCAGGATGATGTTGATTACACCACCGATGGCCTCGGAACCATACACAGCGGAAGCGCTGTCCTTGAGGATCTCGATGCGCTCTACTGCCGCCAGGGGCAGGATGTTCAGGTCAACAGCGGAGCCACCGGTAACGGGCGAAGCCGGCGCGCGGCGGCCGTTGATCAGCACCAGGGTACGCTCGGAACCCAGACCCCTCAGGTCCACCAGGGACTGGGACTGGAAGGTGGTGCCGGACAGTTCACGGAAGGAACCAAAACTGTTGTAAGGAGTTTGACGCAGAACGTCGGCGACGGACTGCAGGCCACTCAACTCGATGTCTTCCCGGGTGATCACGGAGACGGGGCTGGCGCCTTCGATATCGATCTGCTTGATATGGGAGCCAGTAACTTCTTCTTTCTCAAGCTTGACAGCTTCTTCCTCGGCGCTGGCCATGCCGCTCAGAGCCAATCCCGTGACAACAGCACCGCTGCATGCCAGTCGAATGGCTGTGCTCAAAGTCTTTCGCTTGTTGAACATTACATTTCTCCTAGAGAATTTGGTGTAAAGCAGTGGAGTTTGTTATTGTGACCTCCACTGGCCTTAGCGGGCAGTAAAACACTCGCATACGTTGCATTTTATAGTGGTTTTTTCCACCCTTGCAACAAATTTGCAACACTTGGGCGGAATATTACCTGTTCAGGCCGACAACCCGCAGCAGAACAACAAGAATACGGCACGCAAGCCACTGAAAATGCACGCAAAAATCAATGGTGTTACAAAAATGATACAGAAGCTCGTTATTTCCCTGTTGCTGATGGGGGCCACTCTGGCAATCTCCGCCGAAGAACTGCCCGTCGAGTATTTCTTCAAGAACTATGAATTTTCCCAGGTCACCCTGTCCCCCGATGGCAAGCACCTGGCCGCCATCGCGCCCGTGGGAGACAGCCGCAACCTGGTGGTGGTGAACCGCGCCACCATGAAACCTCTGGCGGTGACCTCCCTCACCAAAAGGGATGTATCCTCCTATCAGTGGGCCAGTAATGAACGCCTGCTGTTCTACGTCGAGGAAGACGGCAACGAATCCCTGGCCCTGAACGCCGTGAACATCGACGGCAGCAAGCCTCGCGTGCTGACCAAGGCGTCCAGGGGCATCCAGCTCATTCCCCGCTACACCCGCATGGTGGATCGCCTGAAGGAAGACGACCGCCATGTGCTGGTGCTGAGCAACGACCGCCGCGCCCAGTTTCCCGACCTGTACCGTATGGACATCTACAACGGGCGGAAGAAGCGCCTCACCTCCAATCCGGGCGACATCACCGCCTGGGGCATGGACTGGAATCACCAGGTGCGCGTGGCCACGCGGCAAAAGGTGGCCAAGGACCGTTCCGATGTCACCATGGAATTGATCTATCGGGAAACCGGGGACGCGCCATGGAAGGTTCTGGCCACATCCAGGCTGGGCGAGGAAGGCACGGGCTATGCCGGCTTCACCGCGGACAACAAGGCCTTGTACATCGTCTCCAATGTGGGCCGTGACCGCATGGCGGTGTACCGCCTGGACCCGGCCACCGGCAACAAGGAACTGGTTTTCGGTCATGACCAGGTCGATGTGGGCGGGCCGGGCTTTTCACCCAAGGATCATCGGGCCCTGGCCATTCCCTACGTCACCGACAAGCCCCGGCTGCATTACCTGGACAAGAAATTCGGCGACATCCAGAAAGCCCTGGACAAGGTGCTGCCGGATACCATCAACCGCATCACCAGCATGACGGATGACGAAAAGACGGCCGTGGTGCTGGCCAGCAGCGACAAGACGCCCGGCACCTATTACCTGCTGGAAACCGAGCCCAAGCTCAAGCTGACCTTCCTGGCCCAGATCGCCGACCGCATCAAGCCGGAACAGATGACCGACATGACGCCCATCAGCTACAAGGCCCGCGACGGCCTGCTGATCCACGGCTATCTCACCCGGCCCAGGGGGAGCGAGGGGAAAAAGCTGCCCCTGATTGTGCATCCCCACGGCGGCCCCTATGGTCCCCGGGACATCTGGGGCTGGAACCCCGAGGTGCAATTCCTGGCCAACCGGGGCTACGCGGTACTGCAGATGAACTTCCGCGGTTCCGGCGGCTACGGCAACAAGTTCCAGGTCGGCGCATGGAAACAGTGGGGCCTGCAGATGCAGGACGACATCACCGACGGCGTGAAATGGGCCATCGAGCAAGGCATCGCCGACCCCGAACGGGTGTGCATCTACGGCGCCAGCTACGGCGGCTACGCCACCATGGCCGGCCTGACCATGACCCCGGATCTGTACAAATGCGGCATCAACTACGTGGGCGTGGTGGATCTGATGATGCTGGAGGAATGGGACACCAACAAGCGGCACGACGAATCCGGCGCGGTAAGCGCCTGGTTCCACAAGGCCGTGGGCAACCCCGACGATCCCGCGGACAGGGCCCGCATGGAAAAGACGTCACCCATCAACCTGCTCGACAGGCTGGACGACCCCCTGTTCGTGGTCCATGGCCGGCGCGATCCCCGCGTGGAAATCAAGCAAGCCGAGGTACTCATGGACAAGCTGGACGATCTGGGCAAACCCTATATCAAGCTCATCAAGAAAAAGGAAGGCCATGGCTTCCGCCGCGAGGAAAACCGGTTGGAGCTTTACCGGATGATGGACAGCTTCCTCAAGAAACACCTGTGAGGCGGCCGCCATCCGCGGGCGGGCCTCCAACCCGGGCAAACGCCCGGGCTTTTCCCGCCCGAACTGATGTCGCCAGCCTTACCCCGAGCGAATTTTTCACGGGAAGGCCGGAGAACCTGTCCAGTCTGTTGATTATCACGAACAACACCCTGGCTGGTGTATACTCCGCCCCATGAACAAGGCGGACAAACATGACATCAAGGTGGACGTGGAAACCACCTTCATCCCGGGACAGTCGCGCCCGGAAGCCGGCCACTACGTGTTCGGCTACACCATCACCATTAGCAACCAGGGCAGCCTTCCCGCCCGCCTGCTGAACCGCCACTGGATCATCACCGACGCCAACGGCAAGGTGGAGGAAGTTCACGGCGAGGGCGTGGTGGGTGAAAAGCCCTACCTGAAGCCGGGACAGAATTATCGCTACAGCAGCGGCGCCGTCCTGGAAACCCCCGTGGGCGCCATGGAGGGGAGCTATGAAATGCTGGACGACCAGGGCGAGCGCTTTTTCGCCCCCATCCCCGTCTTTTCCCTGCGGACGCCCAACACCGTAAACTGAGAACAGCAGACGAGATGTCCACCTGGGCCATTGGCGACATACAAGGCTGTTATGACGAGCTGCGCGCGCTCCTCGATCAACTGCGGTTCGATCCGGCGAAGGACCACCTGTGGTTCGTGGGCGACCTGGTCAACCGCGGCCCCCGCTCCCTGGACACCCTGCGCTTTATCTCTTCCCTGGGGGATCGCGCCACCTGCGTGCTGGGCAATCACGACCTTCACCTGCTGGCCCTGGCGGCGGGCAACGAGCGCTTCCGCGACAGCGACGACCTGAACCAGGTGCTGGAAGCCCCGGATCGGGACGAGCTCATCCACTGGCTGCGCCACCGCCCCCTGCTGCATCACGACGAAGCACTGGACTTCACCATGATTCACGCCGGCCTTCCTCCCCAGTGGGATCTGGACATGGCCAGATCCTGCGCCGCCGAAGTGGAGGCCGTCCTGCGCGGCCCGGATCACGTGAAGTTTTTCGACCGGATGTACGGCAACAAGCCCACTCGCTGGGATCCGGAGCTGCAGGGCATGGATCGTCTGCGCTTCATCACCAACTGCTTCACCCGCCTGCGTTTCGTCACCCGCAA
>CAZWRE010000022.1:0-31798 GCA_964636335.1 uncultured Sedimenticola sp.
CAGATCATCCTGAAGATCGTGGTGATCATGGCGCCCCTGATGGTGCTGGTGGCCTATTACACCTACGCCGAGCGCAAGATCATTGGCTACATGCAGATCCGCCTGGGGCCCAACCGGGTGGGGCCAAAGGGCTGGCTGCAGCCCATTGCCGACGCCTTCAAGCTCATGTTCAAGGAGATCGTCCTGCCCACCCACGCGGACAAGACCCTGTTTCTCATCGCGCCCCTGCTGTCCATTGGCCCGGCCCTGGCGGCCTGGGCGGTGTTTCCCTTCGATACGGGGCTGGTGCTGTCGGACATCAACGCGGGGTTGCTCTACCTGCTGGCCATGACCTCCATCGGCGTGTATGGCGTGATCATCGCCGGCTGGGCCTCCAACTCCAAGTACGCCTTCCTGGGCGCCATCCGCTCCGCGGCGCAGATCGTCTCCTACGAGATCGCCATGGGCTTTGCCCTGGTGGGCGTGCTGGTGGCCGCGGGCAGCCTGAATCTCGGGCAGATTGTGGAAGGCCAGTCGGGCGGCATTCTGCACTGGTACTGGCTGCCCCTGTTGCCTCTGTTCGTGATCTATTTCATTTCCGGGGTGGCGGAGACCAACCGCGCGCCCTTTGATGTGGCGGAAGGGGAGTCCGAGATCGTTGCCGGTTTCCACGTGGACTATTCCGGCATGGCCTTCGCCGTGTTCTTCCTGGCGGAATACGCCAACATGATCCTCATCTCCGCCCTTACGGCGTTGATGTTCCTGGGTGGCTGGCTGTCGCCCTTTCAGGGTACGTTCATGGAGTCCTGGTTCGCCTGGGTGCCGGGCATCGTCTGGCTGGTGGCCAAGACCTTCGTGTTCATGTTCCTGTTCCTGTGGTTCCGGGCCACTTTCCCGCGCTACCGCTACGATCAGATCATGCGCCTGGGCTGGAAGATCTTCATTCCCATCACCATCGTCTGGATCTTCGTGGCCGGCGCCATGCAGGTCTATGACATTGGTCCCTGGTACCAGTAGGAGGAGCTGAAGCATGAAGACCGTGATTCACTACATCCGCTCCCTGTTCCTGCTGGAACTGTTCAAGGGCATGAGCGTGACCGGACGTTACCTGTTCCGCAAGAAGTTCACCCTGAACTATCCGGAAGAAAAGGCTCCCGTGTCCCCGCGTTTCCGTGGCCTGCACGCCCAGCGCCGCTATCCCAACGGCGAGGAACGCTGCATTGCCTGCAAACTGTGCGAAGCGGTGTGTCCGGCCAATGCCATCACCATCGAGGCGGCGCCCCGGGAGGATGGCTCGCGGCGCACCACGCGCTACGAGATTGACCTGTTCAAGTGCATCTTCTGCGGCTTCTGCGAGGAATCCTGCCCCGTGGACGCTATTGTGGAGACGCGCCTGTACGAGTACCACTTTGAAGATACGGACAAGGCGGCGGGCAATTACATCATGACCAAGGAGAAACTCCTGGCCATGGGCGACAAGTACGAGGCGCAGTTGGCTGAAGACCGCGCGGCCCAGGCGAAATACCGGTGACCAAGACATGAGCTTCGAGAAATTCCTGTTCTACATGTTTGCCATCATTCTGCTGGGTGCGGCGGTGATGGTAGTGACCCGGCGCAACCCGGTGCATTCGGCCCTGTTCCTGGTGCTGGTGTTCTTCAACATGGCGGGCATCTGGATCCTCGCCGAGGCGGAGTTCCTGGCCATCGCCCTGGTGCTGGTGTACGTGGGAGCGGTAATGGTGCTGTTCCTGTTCGTTATCATGATGCTGGACATTGACCTGGCCACGGTGCGCGCCGGTTTCGTACGGCATCTGCCCCTGGGCGTGGTGGTTGGCGCGGTGATGTTCATGGAAATGGCCCTGGTGCTGGGGCCCGGGCACTTCGGCCTGGACAGGTATGCCGCGCCGGCGCCGGCTCCCGCTGACTACAACAACACGGGTGAGCTGGGGCTGTCATTGTTCACCCAGCACCTGTATGCCCTGGAGATCGCTGCGGTGATCCTGCTGGTGGCCATGATCGCCGCCATCAGCCTGACCCTGCGCAAGCGGCCCCAGACCAAGCGCCAGAACGTCACCGAGCAGCATATGGTGAAGAAGAAGGACCGCCTGAAGATCGTCAAGATGGCGGCGGAGGAGAAGGGCTGATGATTTCCCTGTCTGAATATCTGATTCTGGGCGCCCTGCTGTTCGTCATCAGCGTGGCGGGCATCTTCATCAATCGCAAGAATCTTATCGTGCTGCTCATGTGCATCGAACTGATGCTGCTGGCGGTGAACATCAACTTCGTGGCCTTTTCCCATTTCCTGGGAGACGTGACGGGACAGGTGTTCGTGTTTTTCATTCTCACGGTAGCGGCGGCGGAGGCGGCCATCGGCCTGGCCATACTCATCGTGCTGTTCCGCAACCGCCGCACCATTGATGTCGATGACCTCGACACCATGAAGGGGTGACGCCATGCCTGATATCGACATGAAGACCCTGTATCTTGCCCTGGTGCTGGCGCCTTTGGCCGGTTCCGTGATTGCCGGCCTGCTGCGCAACCAGATCGGCAAGGCGGGTGCTCACTGGGCCACCATACTCGGCGTGGGCGTGTCTTTCGCCCTGTCGGCCTGGGTGTTCTGGCTGCACGTGTTCCAGGGCGCCCCTGTGTTCAACGAGAACATCTACACCTGGATGGTGGTGGACGGCCTGCAACTGCACGTGGGCTTCCTGGTGGACAATCTCACCGCCATGATGATCACCGTGGTGACCTTCGTCTCCCTTATGGTGCATATCTACACCATCGGCTATATGGCCCACGAGGAAGGCTACCAGCGCTTCTTCAGCTACATCGCCCTGTTCACCTTCTCCATGCTCATGCTGGTCATGTCCAACAACTTCCTGCAGCTGTTCTTCGGCTGGGAGGCCGTGGGCCTGGTGTCCTATTTGCTCATCGGCTTCTATTTCAAGAAGGAGTCGGCCATCTTCGCCAACATGAAGGCGTTCCTGGTGAACCGGGTGGGGGACTTCGGTTTCATTCTGGGTATCGCCGCCGTGGCCATGTATTTCGGCAGCCTGGATTACGCCCAGGTGTTCGATGCCGCGCCGGGCAAGGCCGGGGAGACCATCGGCATCTGGGGCGGCAGCCAGTGGTCCCTGATGACGGTGATCTGCATCCTGCTGTTCATCGGCGCCATGGGCAAGTCGGCCCAGGTTCCCCTGCACGTGTGGCTGCCGGATTCCATGGAAGGCCCCACGCCCATTTCCGCCCTGATCCACGCCGCCACCATGGTTACCGCCGGTATCTTCATGGTGGCGCGCATGTCGCCCCTGTACGAATTGTCCGAAACGGCATTGAGCTTCGTGCTGGTCATCGGCGCCACCACGGCCTTCTTCATGGGGTTGATCGGCATCGTGCAGAACGACATCAAGCGGGTCATCGCCTATTCCACCCTGTCCCAGCTTGGTTACATGATTGCCGCCCTGGGGGCCTCGGCCTATGCGGCCGGGCTGTTCCATCTCATGACCCATGCCTTCTTCAAGGCGCTGCTGTTCCTGGCCGCGGGCTCTGTGATCATCGGCATGCACCACGATCAGGACATCCGCAACATGGGTGGGGTGCGCAAGTACATGAAGATCACCTGGTTCACTTTCCTGCTGGGCAACCTGGCTCTCATCGGCTTTCCCGGTTTCTCGGGCTTCTTTTCCAAGGATGCCATCATCGAGGCCGTGGGCCATGCGCAGATTGCCGGGGCGGGCTACGCCCACTGGCTGCTGGTGGCCGGGGTGTTCGTCACCGCCCTGTATTCCTTCCGCCTTTATTTCATCGTCTTCCATGGTGAAGGCCCAAGGGACGAGCATGCGAAGGAGCACATCAAGGAATCGCCCGCCGTGGTCACCGTGCCCCTGATGCTGCTGGCCATTCCCTCTGTGGTCATCGGCTGGATGGCCATCGAGCCCATGCTGTTCGGCGACTATTTCAAGGGGGTGCTGCACGTGGCGTCCGCCCATGACACCCTGGGTGAGATCGGCAAGCACTACCATAACCAGATCGGCTTCATCAGCCACGGCGTCATGGCTCTGCCGTTCTGGCTGGCCATGGGCGGCCTGGCCACGGCGTTCTACGTGTACATGCTCAAGCCGGAGATTGCCCGCAATCTGGCCATACGTTTCGACTGGCTGTACGGCCTGCTCAATCGCAAGTATGGTTTCGACGAGTTCAACCAGGCGGTGTTCGCCAAGGGCAGCCTGCTGCTGGGCAAGGGGCTGTGGATCGTGGGTGACCGCACGGTCATCGACGGTATCGCGGTAAACGGCTCGGCGCGCAGCGTGGGGGTGCTGGCCCAGACCATACGCTGGCTGCAGAGCGGTTATTTGTATCACTATGCCATTGCCATGATCCTGGGCCTGCTGGGGCTGGTGTACTGGTTCGTCATTCGCTGACTAGGATTTGGATAGAAGATAATGAGTGCAGATTGGCCAATATTGAGTGCGATTATCTGGTTGCCCGTGCTGGGCGGCCTGCTGGTCCTGTTCAGCGGTGACAAGGCGCCCAATGTGAGCCGCTGGCTGGCTCTGGCGGTGGCGGTGCTGACCTTCCTGCTCAGCATTCCCTTGTGGACCGGTTTTGACGCTTCCACGGCGGCCATGCAGTTCGAGGAGAACCTTCCCTGGATCGAGAGCTTCAAGGTGAACTATCATCTGGGCGTGGACGGCATCTCCATGCCGCTGATCCTGCTAACCACCTTCATCACCATCCTGGTGGTGATCGCCGGCTGGCAGGTGATCCAGTACAAGCCCTCCCAGTACATGGCGGCCTTTCTCATCATGGAAGGGGTCATGGTGGGCGTGTTTGCCGCCCTGGACGCGATGCTGTTCTACGTGTTCTGGGAGGCCATGCTTATCCCCATGTTCCTCATCATCGGTATCTGGGGCGGGCCGAACCGGGTGTATGCCACCATCAAGTTCTTCCTCTATACCTTTCTGGGTTCGGTGTTCATGCTGGTGGCCTTGGTGTACATGTACTTCCAGTCCGGCAGCATGGAGATTCTCGGTTTCCATACCCTGAAGCTGGGCCTGACGGAACAGATTCTCATTTTCCTGGCCTTCCTGGCGGCTTTCGCGGTAAAGGTGCCCATGTGGCCGGTGCACACCTGGCTGCCCGACGCCCACGTGGAGGCGCCCACCGGCGGTTCGGTGATTCTGGCGGCCATCATGCTGAAGATCGGCGGCTATGGTTTCCTGCGTTTCAGCCTGCCCATCACGCCGGACGCCAGCAACCAGCTGGACTGGCTGATCATCGCCATGTCCCTCATCGCCGTGGTGTACATCGGCTTCGTGGCCCTGGTGCAGAAGGACATGAAAAAGCTCATTGCCTATTCATCCATCGCTCACATGGGCTTCGTTACCCTGGGCTTCTTCGTCGTGTTCATGATTGCCGCCAACCCCGACGTGCAGACAGGCGCTATCCTGGGTGTGCAGGGCGGCATGGTGCAGATGGTTTCCCACGGCTTCATCTCCGCCGCCATGTTCCTGTGCGTGGGCGTGCTCTATGACCGCATGCACAGCCGCGAGATCGCCGACTATGGCGGCGTGGTGAACACCATGCCCTGGTTCGCGGCCTTCATGGTGTTCTTCGCCATGGCCAATGCCGGCCTGCCGGGCACCTCCGGTTTCGTGGGTGAATTCATGGTCATCCTGGCCAGCTTCCGCGCCGACTTCTGGTTCGCCTTCCTGGCCGCCACCACCCTCATCGTGGGGGCCGCCTACACCTTGTGGATGGTCAAGCGCGTGGTCTTCGGCGACGTAGGCAACGAGCGTGTCGCCGCCCTGCAGGACGTGAACAAGCGCGAAATGCTGGTGCTGGGCTCCCTGACCCTGGCCGTGCTGGCCCTGGGTCTTTGGCCCGAGCCCCTGGTGAAGGTCATGGATGCCTCCATCACCAACCTGGTCAATCACATTGCCGTATCCAAACTCTAAGGTCTCGATCTGATGGAATACAACGCATCGACATTGCTCCCCCTGCTGCCGGAAATCGTGCTGCTGTCGGCCATTGCCGTGATCCTGATCGTTGACCTGTTCCTGGACCAGGCCAAGCGCTTCTTCACCTATGGCCTGTCCCTGGCGGCTCTGGTGGCCACCATCGCCGCAGTCATGGTCAGCGGCAGCGACCACAGCCAGACTCTCATGTACGACGCCTATGTGCGTGACGCCATGAGTGACGTACTGAAAATTTCCCTGCTCAGCGTGGGCATCTTCGCCTTCGTCTATGCACGCTCTTACCTGGTGGAGCGGGGCTTGTTCAAGGGTGAGTTCTACATCCTGGGCATGATGGCCATCCTGGGCATGATGATCATGGTGTCCGCCGCCGGCTTCCTCAGCCTCTATCTGGGACTGGAACTGCTGGCCCTGAGCCTCTATGCCCTGGTGGCCTTCGATAACAAGTCGAAGAGCGGTTCCGAGGCGGCAATGAAGTATTTCGTGCTTGGCGCCCTGGCCTCCGGCATGCTGCTGTACGGCATCTCCATGATCTATGGCGGCACGGGCATGCTGGATTTCGCCGGCGTGGCCAAGGCCATCGCCAGCGGTGAGACGGACAAGACCGTGCTCACCTTCGGTCTGGTGTTCGTGCTCATCGGTATTGCCTTCAAGTTCGGCGCCGTGCCTTTCCACATGTGGGCGCCGGATGTCTATCAGGGTGCGCCCGTGGTGGTCACGGCTTTCCTGGGCAGCGTGCCCAAAATCGCCGCCTTCGCCATGGCCATGCGCATCCTCGCCCAGGGCCTGGGCGGCCTGGGGCCGGATACAGGCTGGGAAGGCTGGCAGGGCATGCTGATGATTCTTGCCGTGCTGTCCCTGGCCCTGGGTAATATCGTGGCCCTGGTGCAGGACAACATCAAGCGTATGCTGGCCTATTCCACCATCTCCCACGTGGGCTTCATCTTCCTTGGCCTGCTGGCCGGGGCGGGCAAGGGTTATACCTCCGCCATGTTCTACACCATCATCTACGCCCTTACCGCCGTGGGTGGTTTCGGGTTGCTGGCCATACTCAGCCGCAAGGGCGTGGAAGCGGAGCACATCCATGACCTCAAGGGCCTGAACAGGCGCAGCCCCTGGCTGGCACTGATGATGATGCTCATCCTGTTCTCCATGGCCGGTGTGCCTCCCACCGTGGGGTTCTTCGCCAAGCTGTTCGTGTTGGACGCCCTGGTGAACGCGGGATTGCTCTGGCTGGCCCTGGTAGCCGTGGCCTTCTCGGTCATTGGCGCCTACTATTACCTGCGGGTGGTGAAGGCCATGTATTTTGACAAACCCGTCTCCCAGGCGGAGATCCTTGCCGGCACGGATGCACGTATCGCCATTTCGCTGAACGGTCTGGCCATGCTCTACTACGGTATTTTCCCCGCTTCCTTGCTGACCTTGTGCCAGGCGGCCATTCAGTCCCTGTAATCCTTCCCGCGCCGAAGCCGCTTTATCCGCGCGTTGTCCGCTTCAGTGGGAGGGAAGCGGAGATCTCTTCCGTTAAGCCTGGGTTAAGCCGCTGTGGTTCACTATCCGGGACAGGCTCTTCCCGTCTTGGCATAATCCGGAGCAGGGCGGGACTGTAATCACGGAGGCAGGCAAGTCGATGAATGTTCGCGTCACAGGGTGTCTGGTCATGTTGCTGGGAACATCGTTCTTCCCGCTTGTCACAGCGGCGGATGAAGAACCCCGCTGGGCGCGGGTGCCGGAAAAACAGTTTGCCGGTGAGGTAGCCCCGGCGAGGAAAACGCGTGAATTCCGGGGGGGCATCAGCCTGGAGGAGGCGGTGAACAGGGTTCGGGAAAGCACCCGGGGGCGCATCCTCTCCGCGGAAGAACGCAATTCGGAATACCGGGTGCGCCTGCTGACTCCCGATGGCGTGGTCAGGCGGCTTCGCATTGATCCGGATACCGGTCGCATACTGCGGTGAGATTCCATGCATCTGCTGCTAATCGAGGATGATCCGTTATTGCTTGAGCAACTGGCTACCCAGTTGCAAGGGCGGGGGTATGCGGTAACCCGGGCGGCGAATGGCACCGATGGCCTGTATCACGGCCGGGAGCTTCCCCTGGACATCGCCATTGTGGATCTGGGACTTCCCGATATTTCAGGCATGGAGATCATTCGCCGCCTGCGGCAGGAAGGGAGGAATTTTCCCATTCTCATTCTCACTGCCCGGGGGCGTTGGGAAGAAAAGGTAGAAGGGCTGGAGGCTGGTGCCGACGATTATCTGGTCAAGCCATTCCAGTTCGAGGAGCTGCTTGCGCGCCTTAACGCCCTGTTACGGCGCGCCGGCGGCTGGGCCAGTCCGGTGCTTTCTTTCCCTCCCTTGGAACTGGACATGGCGGCCCAGCGGGTCAGCATGCGTGGACATGCCGTGGAGCTGACGGCCTATGAGTATCGAATGCTGGAATACCTGGTGCTTCACGCCGGCGAGGTGATTTCCAAAACGGAACTGACCGAGCATATCTACGATCAGGACTATGACAGGGACAGCAATGTGCTGGAAGTGCTGCTCAGCCGTTTGCGGCGAAAGCTGGATCCCGATGGCGATATCAAGCCCATTGAAACCCTGCGGGGACGGGGCTACCGTTTTTGTCTGGAAAAAGCTGATTCTTCATGAATTCCATCCATTTTCGCCTGCTCCTGGCGGCAAGCCTGGTGCTTGCGGGGTTCCTTCTGGCCGGGGGCGTGGCTCTGGAACAGGGGTTCCGGAGTGCCGCTGAAGATGCGGAGCGGGATAAGTTGCAATCCGTGGTTTATGGCTTGCTGGCGGCGGCAAAAGTTGATGAACAGGGAGGCATGATGCTTCCGGACAGCCTTCCGGAACCACGTTTTTCCAGTCCGGATTCCGGGCTCTACGCGCTGGTACTGGCCGGCCGGGGCGAGGTTTTCTGGCGTTCGCCTTCGATGCTCGGCCTGGAGCTGCCGAAGGTTGGGATGCTGTCCCCAGGGAAGACCTCCTTTGCCCGCGAGGGGCGGCTGTTCGTCCATGCCCAGGGTATTGGCTGGGAAGACGATCGGGGAAACACCCGGCGTTATACCTACCTGGTGGCTGAAGACGCGGCCGCCTTCGAGACGCAGATACAGGCCTTTCGCCTGAGTCTGTGGAGTTGGCTGGGGGGTATGGCAGTGGTCCTGCTGCTGGTGCAGGGCATGATATTGCGCTGGGGACTGCGGCCATTGCGCCAGGTGGAGAAGGACCTGGAAGATATCCGCGAAGGCCTGCGCTCCCGCCTGGAGGGCGTGTATCCTGCGGAGCTGCAGGGTCTGGTTTCCAGTCTCAACAGCCTGATGGCGCATTCCCGCGCCGTGCAGGAACGTTATCGCACCAGCCTGGACGACCTGGCTCACAGTCTGAAGACGCCCATGGCCTACCTCAAGACTGTCGTGCAGGACGAGAGCCTGTCCTGCGAGCGTGTGCGCCGGATCGCCGATGAGCAGTTGCAACGCCTGGATTACATCGTGCAGCACCAGTTGCGGCGGGCGGCGGTCTCCGCGCGCTCCACCCTGGTTGCACCGGTAGTGGTTGCGCCCATGATCCAAAGGCTGCTGGTCACCCTGGAGAAAATCTACGCCGAAAAGGGCATCCGCGTGGAGAACCGCGTGGAAAGCGATGCCCTGTTTCGTGGCGACGAGGCCGATCTCATGGAGCTGCTGGGCAACCTCCTGGAGAATGCCTTCAAGTATGGTCATTCGTGGGTTGGCGTAAGCGCCTGGAACCAGGAAGGCCTGCGGCTGGTCATCGAGGATGACGGCCCCGGGATTTCTTCCGGGGAATGGCCACGAGTGCTGAGACGGGGACAGCGGGCCGATGAGAACAATCCGGGCCAGGGCATCGGCCTGGCCGTGGCCCGGGAGATCATCGGTCTGTACGGCGGCAGCCTGGAAGCCGGGCAATCCGAAGCCGGTGGGTTGAGACTGGAGCTGCGGTTTCCCGAAAGCCCCGCTTCCTGACCATTTACCCAGGTAACGGTCAGTGACGGTTGTCGTAGCGTATGCCCTTGCGGGTCTCCCTGATAGCCGCCCGTACATGCCGTAACGCCTCGGCCCGGTGACCGCCCTTGTCGCGGCTTGCATTCTCCAGAGCCCGCTCGGCTACCAGCAGCGCCTCCAGGGCCTTTTCCATGGCGGGCTGGTATTCCGCGGTGGTAACGCTGCTGCAGCCCATGAGTAGCATGGCGGACAGAAAGGCCAGGGCATATCTGTTTCGTCTGGTGTTCAACATTCCGGTTCTCCTGTTGGCTGTGTAGTGCCGATAACGCGCGACACACCCTGATGGTTGACAGCGGCGCTGGCGAAGAGGAGCCAGAGCGATCATTCAACGCAGGTTTGACGAAGATCAGATAGCGGGAAGATAATTTGCGCGTCTCCCGTAAAATCCATTTTTGCAGGATGGTATATGGCGATTTCTGTTGTTAGAATCGCGCCTTTCCCGATACCTGGTACTGGTTCATTGAACAAACAAGACAAGAAATATCATTCCCTGTTTCTGTTGGTTCTACTGTTGATGTTTCCCCTTGGTGCTTCCGCACTGACCATGAGTGATGCCATCAGCAAGGCGGGGCAGCAGCGCATGCTCAGCCAGCGCATGGTCAAGGACTATGCCCTGGTGGGCCAGGGCAAGATGCTCAGCGCGGTGAAAGAGATGGATGAGACCATCAAGCTGTTCGGCAGGAACCTGGAAGAGCTGAACAATTTCGTGGAAACCGCGCAAGAGGAAAAAGTCATAGGCAAGATCAACCGCCTGTGGTTTGCCTACAACCTGCTGGTGAAGACCCGGCCCAATACCCGCCAGGCGCCCCAGGTAAACGCCATTGCGGACAAGATGCTCAAGTTTTCCGACCAGCTCACCCGCCTGCTGGAAAAACGCGCCGGCACCAGCAAGGGCAGGCTCATCAACATCTCGGATCGCCAGCGCATGTTGTCACAGCGCATTGCCAAGTTTTACGTCTTCAAGGCCTGGGGGCTGGACAACGAGGAATACAGCAAGGAATACGACAAGGCGGTGCAGGAATTCAGCGATGCCCTGGATACACTGAAGAAAGCGCCGGAGAACAGTTCCGATATCAACGCCGCCCTCGCAAAGGTGGAAAAGGACTGGAACACCTTCAAGATCAGTTTCAGGCTCAATGGCGGCCGTTTCATTCCTTCCCTGGTGACCCGATCCCTGGACAAGATACTGGGACAGATGGATTACATCACGGCGTTGTACGTGGGGATCTACTGAGCCAGTCCCGCCGCCTGCTGCTTCATCAGCTCCACCAGGGCATAGATGCCGAAATGGCGGTTAGGCGAGAGGTGCTCGTCCAGCTTGAGGCGGGTAAAGAATTCGTCCACGTCCAGGTTCTGGATTTCTTCCGCGGTTCTGCCGTCCAGTAGCTGGATGAGCAGGGCCAGCACGCCCTTGATGATGCTGGTGTCGCAGTCGCCATGGAAGTGGATGCGTTCCGGGTTTTCGCTGTCACGGTAGGCGTGAACCCAGACCTGGCTCATGCAGCCCTTGACCTTGTTGTCCTCGGTCTTCAGCTCTTCGGGCATGGGAGGCAGTTTCTCGCCCAGCTCCACCAGGTACTGGTAGCGCTGTTCCCAGTCGCCGAGGATGTCGAAGATATCGACGATTTCATCCAGGTTCATGCTCATACGGCAAAGGACTCTCCACAGCCACAGGTGTTCTTCACGTTGGGGTTGTGGAATTCGAAACCTTCGTTGAGGAGGTTGTTCTTTACGAAGTCCACTACCAGGCCGTCGATGCGGGGCAGACTTTCGTTGTCCACCACGATTTTCACTCCGTGACTTTCGAAGACCTGGTCATCGTCGCCGATGGCGTCGGCATAGTCCACCACGTAGGCGAATCCGGTGCAGCCTGCCTGCTTGGTGCCCAGGCGCAGGCCCATGGCGTCTTTCTGTTCCGCGAGCATTTTCTTCACATGCGTCGCGGCATTTTCGGTCAGTTGTATGCTCATGATGTTCTCCAGAAAGTTGGTGCCGGCATCGGGTGGTGCAATTCGCTGTGCTCATTGCACCCCACGCAAAACCACCATCAATCACATCAACCCCAGCTGCAACCGGGCTTCCTCGCTCATACGCTCCTGGCTCCAGGGAGGATCCCAGACCAGTTCCACGGTGGCGTCGCTGACGCCTTCCACGGCTTTCGCGGCCTGTTCCACCTGGCCTGGCAGGGTGCCCGCCACGGGGCAGGCGGGGGCCGTGAGCGTCATGCGGATGGCGACCTTGCCGTCGTCGTCCACGTCGATGTCATAGATCAGCCCAAGGTCGTGGATATTGACCGGGATTTCCGGGTCGTGAACCTGTTTCAGGGCTTTCACGATGTCGGCCTTCAGTTCGTTTCTGTCCATCACAGGGTGTTCAGTGCCTTCAAAAGGCGCTTTCCGGCTTGTTCCCGCAGGTCGGGCAGGTGTATGTGGTCGATGATCTCCCCGGCGAATCCTTCACACAACATGTGGACGGCCTGTTGTTCTTCAATACCCCGGGTGCGCAGGTAGAACAGCTGCTGGGGGTCCAGCTGGCCCACGGTGGTGCCATGGCTGCATTTCACGTCGTCGGCATGGATCTCCAGCTGGGGCTTGGTGTCCACTTCGGACTCCCGGGTGAGCATGAGGTTGTCGTTGGTGAGCCGGGCGTCCGTGAGCTGGGCGATGCGCTCCACCAGGATGCGGCCGTCGAACACGGCGCGGCCCTTGCCATGCAGCAGGCCCTTGAACTGTTCGCGGCTGCGGCAGGCCGGCTGGTCATGATGGATGTCCAGGTGAAAATCGCTGAGCTGGTTGTCGCCCACGAGGTACAGGCCGCGCAGGTCGCAGGCCGCCTGTTCGCCGCCAAAGCCGGCCTTGTATTCCGTGCGTGCCCACTGACCGCCGAAGGACAGGGTGATGCCGTGGTAATGGCTGTGCGCCGCCTGTCGCAGGTAGAGCCTGCTCAGGTGCCAGGCATCGGGGGCTTCGTCCTGGATGCGGTAGTGGGAGAAGCGGGCCCTGGGCTGCAGATGGATTTCGGTGATGCCGTTGTGGAAGTAGTTCTGTCCCATGCCGGGCAGGAAATGCTCCACCAGGGTCAGCTCGGCATGGTCTTCCACCAGCACCAGGTTGCGCGGCTGGGCCAGCGGGGGCTGGCTGGCGTTGCTGTTCAGGTGGAAGACCTCGATGGGCGCATCCAGCACCGTGCCGGCCTCGGCCATGAGGAACAGGCCGTCGTTGATGAGGGCCGTGTTCAGGGCGGTGAACAGATCCTCCCCGCCATTGGCCAGGCGGCCCAGGTGGGCCTTCACCACGTCGTCATTCAGGTGCGCCCGCAGGCTCCCCAGGCGGATGCCCTCGGGCAGCTCGCTCACGCGGGACAGGCCGGGGCTGAACCAGCCGTCCACGAACACCAGCACATGGGGGCCGAGGGCCGCCGGGGTTTCCAGGCCGCTGTCGTCCGGAATCCGCACCACGGGGTTGAAGGCTTGCTGCTTGAGCAGGGTTTCCACCCGGCTGTAGCGCCAGGCTTCCAGCTTGCGTCGGGGCAGGGGCAGCCCCGCGGCCTGTTCACTGGCCCGCTGGCGCATGGCTTTCAGCCAGCCGGCGGGGGGCGGGGAGCTGTCCTGTGCCAGGATGTCCAGAATCCAGTTGCTGCTCATGCCGCGTTCTCCTCCAGTACCCAGCCGTAGCCCTTGTCTTCCAGCGCCAGGGCCAGTTCCTTGCCGCCGGAACGGATGATGCGGCCGTCGGCCAGCACGTGCACGAAGTCCGGCTCGATGTAGTCCAGCAGGCGTTGGTAGTGGGTAATCATGATGATGGAGCGTTCCGGGCTGCGCAGCAGGTTCACGCCCTCGGCCACGATGCGCAGAGCGTCGATGTCCAGGCCGGAGTCCGTCTCGTCCAGGATGGCCAGGCGGGGTTCGAGCAAGGCCATCTGCAGGATCTCGTTGCGCTTCTTCTCGCCGCCGGAGAAGCCCGCGTTCACGCTGCGCTTGAGCAGCTTGTCGTCCAGCTTCACGGTGGCGGCCTTTTCCCGCACCAGCTTCATGAAGGCCACGGCGTCCAGTTCTTCCTCGCCGCGTCCCCGGCGTACGGCGTTGAGGGATTCGCGCAGGAAGTTCATGTTGTTCACCCCCGGCAGTTCCACGGGATATTGCATGGCCAGGAAAATACCTGCCCAGGCCCGCTCTTCGGGTTCCATGTCCAGCAGGTTTCTGCCGTCGAAAAGGATTTCGCCTTCGGTGACTTCATAGCCGTCCCTGCCGGCCAGGACGTAGGAAAGCGTGCTCTTGCCGGAGCCGTTGGGGCCCATGATGGCATGCACCTCGCCGGTGCCCACTTCCAGGTTCAGGCCCTTGAGGATTTCCTTGCCATCCACGTTGACGTGCAGGTTGTTGATGCTAAGCATGTTCTGTTACTCCAAATTCTTGTCTGGTTCAGCCATTGGTTGCGGGTGATGCGGTTTGTCGGTCATCCCACCGCGCCTTCCAGGGTGACGTTCAGCAGCTTGCGCGCTTCCACGGCAAACTCCATGGGCAGTTCGTTGAAGACTTCCTTGCAGAAGCCGTTGACAATCATGGAAACGGCGTCTTCTTCCTTCAGGCCACGCTGGCGGCAGTAGAAGAGCTGGTCCTCGCTGATCTTGGAGGTGGTGGCCTCGTGCTCCACCTTGGCCGTGGGGTTGCGCACCTCGATGTAGGGAAAGGTGTGGGCGCCGCATTGGTCGCCGATGAGCAGGGAATCGCACTGGGTATGGTTGCGCGCGTTCTCCGCCTTCACGCCCATGCGCACCAGGCCGCGGTAGGCGTTCTGGCCGTGGGCGGCGGAGATGCCCTTGGAAACGATGGTGCTGCGGGTGTTCTTTCCCATGTGGTACATCTTGGTGCCGGTGTCCGCCTGTTGGTGGCCGCGGGTCACGGCCACGGAATAGAATTCGCCCACGGAGTCGTCGCCGCGCAGGATGCAGCTGGGGTATTTCCAGGTGATGGCCGAGCCGGTTTCCACCTGGGTCCAGGAAATGTGCGAGCGGTCGCCGCGGCAGTCACCGCGCTTGGTGACGAAGTTGTAGATGCCGCCCACGCCGTTTTCGTCGCCGGGATACCAGTTCTGCACAGTGGAATACTTGATCTTTGCATCTTCCATGGCGATGAGCTCCACCACGGCTGCGTGGAGCTGGTTCTCGTCGCGCATGGGTGCGGTGCAGCCTTCCAGGTAGCTGACGAAACTGCCCTTGTCCGCGATGATGAGGGTGCGTTCGAACTGGCCGGTCTTTGCCTCGTTGATGCGGAAATAGGTGGACAGCTCCATGGGACAGCGCACGCCCTCGGGAATGTACACGAAGGTGCCGTCGCTGAATACGGCGGCATTGAGGGCGGCGAAGTAGTTGTCCGTGTGGGGTACCACGGAACCCAGGTATTCCCTTACCAGTTCCGGGTACTCGTGCAACGCCTCGGAGATGGAGCAGAAGATGACGCCCACGTCCGCAAGCTGCTTGCGGAAGGTGGTGGCCACGGATACGCTGTCGAATACGGCGTCCACCGCCACGCCGGCCAGCGCCTTCTGCTCCTCCAGGGGAATGCCCAGCTTGTTGTAGGTCTCGATGAGCGCCGGATCCACCTCATCCAGGCTCCGCGGGCCGTCACCGACCTTTTTCGGGGCGGAAAAGTAGGAAATGGCCTGGAAATCGATGGGATCGTAGCGCAAATGAGCCCAATCGGGTTCTTCCATCTCCAGCCAGTGGTGGTAGGCCTTGAGGCGGTACTCCAGCATCCACTCCGGTTCGTTCTTCCTCGCGGAAATGAAGCGGATGGTATCCTCGTCGAGACCCGGTGGCAGGGTGTCCGACGCCACGTCGGAGACGAAACCATGCTCGTAACCGGCTTTTACCAGGTCATCCACGCTTTCCTGTTTTGCATTCATATTGTTTTCCACTATCGGGACAATAGTTGAGTAAATTACTATGTTATTATGGTGGGCGCTTTGAAAGGGAAATTCAATCCCTGTTTTTGTAATGCTATTGTGCGGAGGAAGAGGTGAAGGCACCCCATATAAGGACGGCGGTTCCCAGGCGCCGCTACGAGATCGACAACTTTTCCGTCGTGGTGCTGGGAGATGTCCAGAGCAACGACCCGGTAAATTACAAATATATCATGGCCTTCGTGGACGTATCCGAGAGCGAGCCCCTCATGTATATCACTTCGGAGGAGAACCCGCCCGACAAGCGGGAGCATGGCCGTTACCGGGTGCGGGTGATCTACGGCGATGACGAGCGGAACATGGGTTCGGACGAGTTTCCCGGCGACCTGGAGCAGTTCACCGAGTATGGCATACAGTTGGCATCCCGCCTGCTCCAGTTGACGGAAGAAGAACCCATCAGGTTGTTATAACGCCAACAGTACGTAAACAGTGGCCAATGCGATCTGCATGGCCGCAAAGGGCAGGGCCAGCCTGATGAAGCTGCCGAAGCCGAGCCTGATCCGGTACTTGTGAATGATGGTCACCGCCACCAGGGTGGAGGCGCTGCCAATGGGGGTGATGTTGCCGCCCAGGTTGGCGCCGAACACCACGGACCACCAGAGGGAGGAGTCTCCGGGAACACCCAGACCGTCCAGTATCCTGGCCAGCATGGCTGCAAGGGGGATGTTGTCCGTCACCGAACTGAACACGGAAGAAGACACCAGCAGGGCCGCTGTGCCCAGGCTGCCCTGGCCGTCGCCGATCATCCAGGCCACCCCCTGGCCGATGAGATCCAGCACCCGGGCGTGCTCCATGACATTGATGACCACGAACAGGGACATGAAGAACAGGATCAGATCCCAGTCTATGGCCCGGTAGAACTCGTTCACCTCGTGCTTGAAGCGTGCAAGCACCATGACGGCGAAGGCCATGGCTACGAAGCCCATGCCCAGATCCTTGATCACCGGAGTGATGGAAGTGGTGGCGATGGCCAGGATGAAGGCCACCAGGGCGGCGGTGGCGAACCAGAAGAATCCCTGGCTGCGGATGCCGTCGCGCTCGTCGAAACCCTGGATCAGCTCCGCCGCCTGCTGTTGCTCAGAGTCCGATTTCAGGGAGCGGATGTCGAACAGCCTGGCCCCCAGCAGCAGAGTGGTGATGGTGGCTACCAGCACGTAGGGGCTGGCCTTGAGGAAGAAGCTCACAAAGCTGATGCCCGCTGCGTTGCCCACGATGATGTTGGGCACGGAACTGATGAGGGTGAGCAGACCGCCCACGTTGGTGAGCAGACCCTCGATGAGCAGGAAGCCCAGGAGCTGCTTTTCCCGTCCGAGCTTGTTCAGGGACACACCGGTGAGAGAACCCACGATGATCATGGCCGTGACGTTGTTCAATACCGCCGAGAACAGTACCGTCATGCCGCCGTAGTACCAGAGCAGTTTCAGGGGGTCGCCTGCCGATGCCTTGGTGAGCCTGATGGCGATCCAGCTGAACAGGCCCGAGCGAGAGGTGACGTCCACGAACAGGCTGGAGCCGATGATGATGGCGATGACCTCCCAGTCCACCGCCTCGATGTACACGGGCATGTGCAGGCGCTGGCCGCCGGGAATGATGATGTCGCCAAAGGGCATGAGGTTGAATATGGAGGCCAGCAGCAGGCTGCCGATGGCGAAGAAGCCCACGATGAGGGATTTCTTGGCGTGCAGCTTCTCTTCCATGGCCAGTGCCAGGATCATGGCGGCAAGAATGGCGGCGAACAGATAGGTGGTGCCGGCGGACACGGCGTGATGGGTGGTTTCCATGACTTGTTCAGTGGTTCCCTAAAGCATCAGTAGAGGAATCTGGCGCAGCTCCACGGCCAGGGGATAGGCCACGGAGTGCATGGCGTGCTGGCGTTCGTCCTTGGCGCTGAGCACCAGCAGATCCAGCTGGCGGGATTCGATCTGGTGGCGGTATTCCTCCACCAGTTCGCCGAACATCACCAGGGAACGCACCTTGAGGCGGGGGAATTCCTTTTTCAGCACCTCGGCGCAGGAGTGGAAATAGTCCTCCGGTTCCTTCAGCAGTTGTTCCTTCAGGCGCTGGCGGGCCAGATCCGTGTCGATGACATCGATCTTGGAAATGGCATCCATGTAGCGTTCGAAGATGCGTCGGTCTTCCACATGGGAAAGATAGAGACTGCCTTCCGCCTGGGAAAAGGCCACGGCATGGTCGATGAGTCTGTCATTCACCGCCAGCAGGTCGGTGACCACCATGATCTCGGATGTGTCCTGGAAAGCGTGCTCTGCCTCGTAGCCCGCTTCGGGATGGGGCAGAACCATAACGGGAATCCCGGTCTTCTGCAGCAACACGTCCAGGTGCTCACCCAGGGAATGGGGAAAGCGCCAGGCGCGGCTGTGCAGGTTGCGATAGGTGAAGATGAGGTCCGGGCTGTATTGTTCCACCAGTTCCAGCAACTCGGCCGTGGTGCCGAATTCATTTCCCTGCACCAGCGTGTATTCCGTGTGATTCATTCCCCGGGACTTTTCCAGAAAGCCTTGCACCCTTTGCTGATAGCTTCGGGCATGTTCACCTTCCAGGTCGGTGACCAGCAGAACGGAATGGATTCCCAAGGGTGTATAGCTGTACACATCCTTCAGGGCGGAACGAAAGACACTTTCAAACTGGTCTACCTGAGACAAGGGTATGCTCCATGCCATGGACTGGTAGGCAATTATAAGAGGAAAAACAGGCCGCGAAACGGATTTTGAAATAATGTTGGTGACGGGCATTACCCTGGCAGCGGGAATCTGGAAGCATACCGGGGCGTTGTTCAGGGGCAGGGGGCATTACGGGTGGTTGGGGTCACCGTGATGAATCCGCGTATCGTCACGACAGTACCTTTTTGTGATTGCTCCATACGGGGCTGTGTTCGGGAAAGAACTCCTTCAGGGCCGTGGCATAACGGTCGAAGGGATTTTTCACGCGATTGATACCTGTCATCTTCCGCCGGGGCAGGCCATGGGTGTTGAAACGCAGGGTGAAGGGAACGGGATAGTCGGTGCCGAACAGCAGCTTGTGGTGGATATGCGTCTGGCTGGACAGGTGCGCCAGGGCCCGGGCGCGCAGGGGAATGAGCAGGGCGGAAAGATCAGCGTACAGGTTTTCCCGGGCTTCCAGCATTTCCAGGATGCGGTGGTAGTCGGCGTCGAACCAGCGCGGGTTCCTCGACAGGTTGCGCCAGGGGAAGGCGAAGTGGTTGATCTGACCCAGGCCCATGTGGGCGGCGATGACGGTAACCCCGCAGTCCAGGGGAAGGCCCAGCATGTCCGCGCCCTCGTAGGCCCGTTTGGAGGCGATGGTCAGCTCACTGCCCACGTGCACCACCAGGGGCAGATCCAGGGCTGCCAGCTTCTCGTAGTAGGGAATGAGAGACTTGTCGTTCAGGTCCACCTCCCAGTAGTTCTGCAGGAACTTGGCGCCACGGCAGCCGGCTGCGGCGTGTTCCTCCAGGCGCTCGATGGCATCGGGCCGCAGGGGATTGACGCTGAGAAAGGGAATGAACAGGCCGGGAAAACGCCGGGCCACGCCCAGCACGTCGGTGGTGTCGGCGCACACCGTGCCGTCCCGGTGCAGCTCCCGGCCCTTGCGATCCACTCTTGCGTCCACGGCGAACAGGCAGGCCTGTTCGACGATCTTCGAGCCGGATATTGCCCTGGCCATGGCCTGCACGCAGGTCTCCCAGGGATCGCGTTTCAGTTCCCTTGCGTTCACTCCCAGGCTGCTGGCGAAGAAGGGAATCACCAGCCGGTCGAACAGGCGGTCGAAGCGCACCGCCGGGTTGAGAAGATGAGTGTGGATATCGATGGTTTTCATGCTGCCGCTTCCTGGAACGATTTCCCTGTTATGGGGATCCCCTGCATGCCGCCGCTCCTCGCCATTTCAGTTGTCCGGATGGTTCCCTTGCGCCTGGTGGGCTACCATGTCGCCTGAGTATGCATAAGATCGACCGTCAGCCAACCCGATGCGCCACGAATGAGAATCCATTGGTCCAGAACCGGAAACCCGTTTCCACCCCGAAAGGGGCCCTTGGCGGGACGGCGGAGTGTCATTTTCAAGGTCAGTATAGGACGCATTGCCTCCCCGGGAAATCATCTCTCGCGGGGGGCGGAAGACATCAAGCGGATGCCGGGCGTGGAGGCTGCCATTCCTATGCCGCTGGCGAGGGGAACCGGTGCTTTGCCTGGAAACCATGGAGGGGAGATCCTGCTCAGGGGTAATGGTGGTTTCTGGCAGCATGGCCGAAGTCGGGACCAGGCATGCTGAAACGCACGGGGCAGGTGCTACGCAGGGCCCTGGCGCGCACCCGCCGGCGCGTCCGCGGCAGCGATGGTCTCATGTACCTGTTGTTGCTGCTGCGCAACCTGCTGTTGCATGTTCTGGTGCTGGGCTTCCTGGTCTTCGAGGAGATCTGGGAGGTGCTGCGCGACCTGCTGGCCTTCCGGCGCTACTATCCGCGCCTCATGGCGGCGGTCAACGGCTTTGCCGGCAGGCAGAACCGTCATGTGGTACTGCTCATCTATCTGTCCCTGTTCATCCCCATGGAGCTGCTGGGTCTGGCTTCCGCCGCCCTGGCGGCGGAGGGGCACTGGAAGAGCGCGCTACTGGTCTATGTCTCCAAGGGCCTGGTGGCGATGCCGGCCATCGATATCTTTGTCGCCAACAGGCAGAAACTGCTCTCCTTTGGTGTCATTCGGTGGGTCTATGACCAGCTGCTGCGCTTCAAGCAATCCGATGTATATCTGTCCGTGGTGGATTTCATCGGGAGGCGCAAGCGCCGGCTGCTTCAATGGTTTCACCGGTGGTTGCCGGAAAGGTAACCGACACCTTTGCCATGGTGGAAATCAGGATATGGAATGGTTCAGGTTGTGGACAGAATGCCCAAGGGGAATTATTGTTGGATACCGGGAAACAACAAGGGAAATATCATTTCCGGGAGTCTTTGCAATGAAATATGGAATCTGTGCGATCTGGATATTTGTCATGTCATGGAGCTGTGTTGCGGCAGCGGCGGATACACCCAGAATCGAATTTTCGCCGGAAAATCCCGAAAGCAATGCTGTGATACTGTATTCCGTGAAATTGGGTAGTGGTTGTGGAGATAAAGGGGTGGTGCATCTGATTGATTATGATAGACGTATCATCAAGATTTCAGTGGAAGGGATTATTGCCGGGGTATGTCCAGGAGGTCAGCCGACAGGTAACCTGGGATATCTTCCTGCGGGCACTTATCAAGTCGAGGTTTACAGGAATGAATGGGAAGGAGAGCCTTTTGCACCGGAAAACCTCAGGCTCGTGACAGAACTGGTGGTAGAGGAATCTCCGCGACGTCAGCTGGGGCCCGCGCACCATGAATGGCCTGAGGATGGTTCCACGCAGAGTGGCATTGGTGTAGTTCGCGGTTGGGCGTGTAATGCAAGCAATATCCTGATTACCATCGATGGCAAACCATACATAGCTGGATATGGGGTTTCGAGGGGAGATACTCTTGAGAAGTGTGGGGATATTGATAATGGTTATTCCATGCTGGTGAACTGGAGCCTGTTCGGCGAAGGATGGCATACGATGAGCGTATACTATGCGGATGTATGGGGGAATCCGTATGACGCTCTGGTGAAGAACATCGAGTTCCAGGTGGTCACCCTGGATAAGCCCTATTACAAGGATCTGCAAAGAAATGTCAGGGTGCCGGATTTTCCCCATGAAGGAGAGTACGTGATCCTGAAGTGGAGTACCCCGGATCAGAATTTCAAGATAACTCGCCACAGGCACCGATAGGCCTTACCCCTGTTCCCGCGCTCCTGCGCGGGAACTTCCTGTCAGGACATGATGCAGGCGCCCGGGGTCATTTCATGCCATCAGGCACTTTCTCGACCCCTGTCATCAGTTTGTCATTTTTCCTCTCCATCCGGCCATTTTTCATCTCCGCCCGTGCATTTCACTGTTGTTGAATGAATCCTGCATACCGGCGCAGGGCAGGAGGCCCGCATCCCCGCCAGGGAGGGCGCGCTGGTCCAACCGTGGAGGATTCATCATGAGTGTCAACCTGTACCGCAGCGCCCGCTGGCTGCAGACCTTCGCCCAGATCATGGAAGTGGACAGACAGCGTCCCTTGCGTGCCGTGCCACCCCTGAAACCTGCTCGTCCTGCAAGAGCTCCCGTGAAGCCCGGTGCAAGGGAGGACAAATCATGAACAGCTGGTTGTTGCGTACCTTCATTCTTGCCTGGGCAAGTGGTCTGGGTTTCAGTCTGTGGATGATGCTGGTCATCATGCTCTGGCCCGGGACGGCAGCGGCAGAAGTGGTGTCGCCGGCATCGGTGAGGCAGGGGAGTCTGTTCATGCGGGATGCCGAAGATGGCCAGGCAAGTTCCGCGCCCCTTCTCGATACCCGGGTGAACATGGAAATCACCGGCATCCTGGCCCGGGTGACGGTGAACCAGGAATTCCGCAATACCACGGACCGGTGGCAGGAAGGCATCTATGTCTTTCCCCTGCCGGAGGATGCTGCCGTGGATCACATGCGCCTGTGGGTTGGGGAGCGTTTCATCGAGGGTGAGATACGCACCCGGGAGCAGGCCCGGCAGGAATATGAACAGGCCCGGGACGAAGGCCGCCAGGCCAGCCTGCTGGAGCAAGAGCGGCCTAACATGTTCACCACTTCAGTGGCCAATATTCCGCCGGGGGAAAGTATCCGTGTCGAGATCGAGTACCAGCAGAGCGTGCAGTATGATGCCGGCCTGTTTTCCCTGCGCTTTCCCATGGTGGTGGGGCCGCGCTATATTCCCGGTGTGCCCGTGGAGGCTGCGGAGCGAACCGTGGGCAATGCCGTGGGATGGGCGCCGGCCACGGACCAGGTTCCCGATGCGGACCGCATCACGCCGCCGGTGAATCTGGATGACAGCCGCGCCGACAACCCGGTGAGCATGGATATCCGCCTGCACGCGGGGCTGCCCCTGTCCTTTGTGGACAGTCCCTATCACCCCGTGTCGGTGACGGAGACGGCGGAAGGAGAGTACCGGGTGGAACTGGAACAGGGCACTGTGGCCGCAAACCGGGATTTCGTGCTCCAGTGGCAGTTCGCCCCGGGGACCAATACCTCGGCAGCCTGGTTCAGCGAGGAACATGGCGGTGCCTGGTATGGCCTGCTCATGCTGGTGCCGCCGCCGGTGGCGAAGCTGCCCGAGCCGCCGCCACGGGAAGTGATCCTGGTGGTGGATGTCTCCGGCTCCATGGAAGGGCAGTCCATCGTTCAGGCCCGGCAGGCCGTGGAGCTGGCCATCGAGCGCCTGTCGGAGCGGGACCGTTTCAACATCATCCGCTTCAATCACCAAGCCTCCAGCCTCTTTTCCCGCCCGGCGCCCGTCACCGATGACAACCGCGCCCGGGCCCTGGCCTGGGTGCGCGGCCTGAGCGCGGACGGCGGCACGGAAATGATCCGGGCCATGGATCTGGCCCTGGATGGTCGGGAGCACGAGGACAGCTTGCGGCAGATCGTGTTTCTCACGGACGGGGACGTGGGCAATGAGGAGGCCCTGTTTGACATGATCCGTCAGCGCCTGGGGGACAGCCGCCTGTTCACCGTGGGTATCGGCTCCGCCCCCAATGGCTATTTCATGACCCGTGCCGCCGAACATGGCCGGGGCAGCTACACCTATATCGGCGACGTGAGCGAGGTGGGGGAGAAGATGCAGCGTCTGTTCCTGCAACTGGAGTCTCCGGCCCTCACGGATATCGAGGTGGACTGGGGGCAGGAAGTCCGGCAATGGCCTGCCCGGGTGCCGGATCTCTATGCCGGGGAGCCCGTGGTGGTGGCCGTGCGCGGCGAGCAGCCCCTGTCCGGCGTCCGGGTGTCCGGCAATGCCTCCGGCAGCGTCTGGTCACAGCGTCTGAATACCGTATCGACAGAAGACCGCCCCGGCCTGCACGTGCTCTGGGCGCGGCGCCATATCCGCCATCTCATGGGGCAGCGGTATCACATGGATCCGGATGAATGGCGCAAGGCCATCGAGAGCGTGGCCCTGGAACACCACCTGGTGAGCCGTTTCACCAGCCTGGTGGCGGTGGACAGGACGCCGGTGCGCCCGGTGGAAGAAGATCTGGACAGCCAGGCCCTGCCCACGGCGCTGCCTCAGGGCTGGTCCGCCAAGGCCCTGTTCGGACGGCTGCCACAGACGGCCACGCCGGCCAATCTCTATCTGTTGCTGGGTTTGCTTGGCCTGCTGTCTTTTCTGCTCTTGCAGCGGAGGCGGGCATGAGAAAGGGATTGCTTGTGGGGCTGCTGCTGGTCTCGGCTCTGGCCTTCGGCCAGGGTGCCTGGATTCATGCCAAGGCGGTGCTGGCCCAGTATCTCATCAGTGACGCCTGGAACAGGCGCCTCAAGGGGGTGGACAAGCCCAGGCCCTGGTCCTGGGCGGACACCTGGCCCGTGGCCCGTCTGCGGGCGCCAGATCTGGGGGTGGACCAGTTTGTGCTGGCGGGAGCCAGCGGCCGCACCCTGGCCTTTGGTCCCGGACAGGTACCGGGCAGTGCCGTGCCGGGGGAAGAGGGCAACAGCGTCATCAGCGGGCACCGGGATACCCATTTTCGCTGGCTGAGGCGGCTGAAGCGGGATGATGAGCTGAGGGTACAGCGACCGGATGGCCGCTGGTGGCTGTACCGGGTGCGGGACACGGAAGTGGTGAAGGAAACCGACACCCGCATCCTGCGGCAGGATGGAAGGAATATCCTGCGTCTGGTTACCTGCTATCCCTTCGATGCCCTGGTGCCTGGTGGCCCCCTGCGGTATGTGGTGACGGCGGAGCGGGTGTTCTGAGGCGGCGCCTGCGTCCCGGCGTGATCCGCTGCGCTTGTTGCACCCTGCGGGTGTAGGGTGTGTTGAGCCTAGCGAAACGCACCATGACTTCCACCCCCACGATTTTTCAATGGGTGTGAGGTTCAGGCGGCGGCAGGGGCCTGCCTTCCAGCACGGCCTGGGCCGCTGCCTGGGGATCGGTTTCGCGGGTGGCCAGCACCTGTATGCCCCAGGCCGCCATGCGTCGCACGAATCCTTCCCCGCAACCAGCGGTGATCAGCACGTCGGCTACCTGCAGGGGATGCTCGTTTCCGCGGAATTCGTGCATGGCCATTTCCCGGGGCAGATCCAGGCGATCCACTTCCACCGCTTTTCCCTGGCCATTGTCGGCATAGATGAGAAACCGGCGGGTTTTGCCCGCGTGACCGGTGATGGTGCGAAAGTTCTGGCTGGTAACGGCGATTTTCATGTCATCCCTCGGGGACACAGATATTGTGACGGCTGATCGCGCCGATGGTCTTGATGAGCAAGAAGACGACCACGGTGCTGATCAGCGCCAGGAAGGCCCAGCCCATATAGTGAAAGCCCTGTTTGCCGGTGATCTCGAACATTTTCAGAGTGGCGATGGTCATGGCCGCCAGGGGAAAGGAATAAGCCCACCAGGACAGAAAAAATTTCAGTTTGGCGAAATAGTTGATCTGGGTGAGCAGCAGAATGGTAAGAAACAGGGCGACGAAATACAGTACCCGGCCAAAGGCATCCAGTTCCCCCGTCAATGCCGTGTAGGAAAGGAAGCCCACGGCCGGAGGCGCGATGAGAATGAACAAAGTGGGCAGCAACTTGGCGGGCATGGGCTGATGGAACAGCACCCGGTAGAAGATGATGGTGAACAGCACGATCCAGAACACCATGCCGATGCTGAAGAAGAACCAGGAGATCTCCATATAACCCAGGTGGGTACCGGCAATGGGCACCAGCACGTTGCCCACCACCGGGATGAACCAGGCCGGATTGATGTGGTGGATCTCGAAATGCTCGTGATGAATCCACACGCGCATGACGTAGAGGGTGATGATGAAATGCAGGCCGACCCCGCCTGTCCACAGGATTTCCGCTGCGCCACGGGCGATGGGCAACAGGGCAATGGAAATCAACAGCAGGCTGATGGATACCGAGGGAAAGAAGTTGAGCTTGACGGGGTTGTGCAGCTCGGCGCTGACTGCCTGCCGGTGGCGCAGGATCTTGGTGGTGTATATGAGCAGGAGTACCACAAAGACACCGCAGGTGAGCAGTATCAGGCTGTGCGCCAGTTCCGGGCCAATTCCCAGCGTCCGGTGGGCCTTTTCCCAGGCGATGGTCAGCCCGGCCATTCCCATGATCATTGAAAAGAAGGAAACGGGAAAGTTTTCGAGTCGGGACGTGCTCATGATGATTTTCCTCTCGGGGGAAGAATAATAACTGAGGAAAATACTAGGGAATTGCCCGGGGAGAAGCATTGAAAATTGTCAACATCCGGCTGATTTCGCGGCTGGAATCCGCATGATTCATTGTGTGATATGGCACCCGGGTCTGTGTCATATCGCACCAGGGTCATGGTCATTGGAGACCGTTTATTCGTCAAGTCGCTGATATTGAATGGGAAGGATCAATGGCATAAGAATTGCAATATATGCCGAAGTTCTAACCATTTCTTACCATGAGAACGGGAGCCAATGAAAAAAACACAGATCCTACCCTTGATTGTATGCAGCAGCCTGTGCGCCAACGGCGTGGCGGCGGAACCGGAAGATCAAAAGGACGAGAGTGAAGAAATGCCGGAAATGGTGGTCGAAGGCACGCGCCTCGACGACATTGCCGGCAAGGAAGTGAAATCCGCCGACCTGGCGGAAGCCCTGTCCAAGAAGGTGCCATCAGTTTCGTTGGTGCGCCGCAGCGGCATTGCCAATGACATCATCCTGCGTGGCCAGAAAAAGGACAATATCAACATCCTCATCGATGGTGGAAAGATCTACGGCGCCTGTCCCAACCGCATGGATCCGCCCACTTCTCACATTCTGACCAACAATATCGAATCCGTGGAAATCACGGAAGGCCCCTATGACGTGGAGAACTTCGGCACCCTCAGCGGCGCGGTAAAGATTACCACCAAGGAGCCGGAAGAGGGCATGCATGGCGAGATCAGCCTCAATGTGGGTAGCTGGAACTATTTGAAAGGGGCCGCCACCTTGACCGGCGGCACGGATCGCGTTCGCGCCATGGCCAGCATCTCCCACGAGAGCAGTGATCAATATGAAGATGGTGATGGCAATGATTTCGCCGAGCAGATCGAGAACTATGATCCTGCCTCAAAGGCCCGGTATCAGGACAAATACCGTGACCTGGACGCTTATGAAAAGGCGACTTTCATGGGCAAGCTGTATGTCGATGTGACGGAAAACCAGGAGCTCAAGTTGAGCTATACGGCCAACCGCAGTGATGACGTGCTCTATCCTTCCTCCAAGATGGATGCCTTGTATGACGACTCCGATATCTTCGATGCGGAGTACATCATTCATGACCTGAGCGACTGGTCCCGTGAATTGAGCATTCATTACTACAATTCCCAGGTGGAGCATCCCATGTCCACCCGCTATCGCATGGCTTCCGGCCCCAACTCCATGAATGAGATGACGCATTATCTGGAAACGGAGATGCAGGGCGCCAAAGTCAAGAATAGCTGGGATCTGAGCGATGGCACGGCCATGACCGTGGGTGTGGATTTCAGCCGCCGCAACTGGGATGGCGTATTCCAGGGTGAGGGCATGATGGCCATGGTCGATGGTTTTGTCAGCATAGACGACGTGGATACTGACAATGCCGCCATTTTTGTGGAGGCGGAGAAGAACTTCAACAATTTCAATCTCAAGCTCGGCGCCCGCTACGACGATACCAGCATCGAGCCGGCAGGCATGCAGCCCTCCAATGACTATTCCTTCTTCAGCGCCTATGCCTTTGGTACCTATGGTTTGCAGGAGGGGATGAAACTGTTCGGTGGTATTGGCCGCTCGGCGCGGGTACCTGATGCCCGTGAGTTGTACATGATCATGCCCATGATGGGTAAGCCGATGATGATTGGCAACCCGGATCTGGATCAGGTAACCAACACGGAAATCGATCTGGGCCTGGAACTGCATGCCGGCAATCTCTACCTCAAGCCCAAGGTTTTCTACAGTTGGCTGGGTGATTTCATCATCTACAATGACAGCAAGATGATGCGCCGTTTCGACAATGTGGATTCCACCATTTACGGATTCTCCATTGACGGTTCCTACAACTTTACTGATCAGGTTTACATGGATTTCGGCCTTGCCTATCAGCGTGGCGAGAAGGATGAAGCCCAGCCCGGGCAGACCGACACGGATCTGCCGGAAATTCCGCCACTGAAGGGCGTCATTTCCCTGAACTGGGCCTACATGGATGACAGCCTGGCCCGTGCCGAGGTGGTTGCTTCCGACAGCTGGACCCGCTATGACGCGGATAATGGTGAACAGGAACTGGACAGCTGGGCCATCCTCAATCTGAAGATCGATCACGCATTGACCCAGCACATCAATATTGTGCTGGGTGTGGACAATGTGTTCGATGAAACCTATGCCGTCAGCAATACCTACAAGGATCTCACCCTGCTGGAAGCCGGTGGTGGTGATGTCATGCTGATGAATGAACCTGGCCGCTACTTCTATCTGAATGCGGCATACAGGTTCTAATCCCCTTCCTTTGCCTGTCGGGATTTGTGCTGCAGCGAGCCGGCGGGTGGGAAGAAGCCGTACAGGTGTACATGTCTAGCCTTCCGGGCAAGGGACCGATTGGTTGAAGGCCGTCGGTCTCTTGCTTCTTGTTTCCCGCTTTTTTCCTGGCGAACAGGATATGGATGCCAATAACGAGAAAACATGTCTGGTGTAGTTGAAGACATTCTTCCCGGTCTGGCTTGCCGTCGTTGTTCGGCGTGGAAATTCTGTTCCCATTTTCAGGATGGTCGTTCCGCGGGCAGGAGCGGGAGCGTCAGGGGAGATCTCTATGCCGCCGATGAAAGCGTCTATCTCCATGGTGATCCGGTGCGCTCCCTGTATGTCGTTTGTGACGGCATGGTCAAGACAGAGACGGAGAGCCGGGAAGGCAAATTGCAGGTGACCGGGTTCCTCATGCCGGGTGAAATCTTTGGTCTGGAAGGCATGGGATCAGAGGAATATCCGGGGAGCGCCATGGCTTGTGTGGATTCCCGGATATGTGCCTTTCCCCTGGAGGATATATTGCACAGATGTGGTGCCAGTCAGGAATTTCTTCAGGAAACCCTGTTCGGCATGGGGCGGAGAATCCGCTTCGCCGGCTGCAAATGGAAACTGGTGGAGAGCGAGACCGCCTATTTTCGCGTGCTGTTTTTTCTCTGTGACCTGCTGATACGGCAGCAGGGAGGTTCGGTTTCTGCCGGCGTTGTTTTACTGCGGATGGAAAAGCGTGATATTTCCAACTTTCTGGGAATGAATCCCTCCACCCTGAGCCGTGAATTGTGGAAACTGGAAGGAGACGGCTTGATCAGAAGAGAATCCAAGGAACAAGTTCAGGTTGGAAGCGAGGCGCTTTCCATGTACCTGAACTTCACCTGAAAAGGCGGTACGCCTGTGGACTATTGCAACTGGTATTTCTTCAGCCGGTACATGAAGGCATAGCGGGTAAGCCCAAGGATGCGCGCGGCCCGGCTCTGGTTGCCATTGGTCTTTTCCAGGGCTTGCTGCAACAGCTCCTTTTCCAGGTCTTCCAGTTTGATGCCGCCGTCCGGCAGGGAAAAGGTCCAGCGTGAGCGATGTTGGTGGCGAATTTCCCGAGGCAGGTTGCCCTCGTCAACTTCTCTGCCGCTGAACAGGATGAGCATGCGCTCGCAAAGATTCCGCAATTCCCGGACGTTGCCAGGCCAGTGGTAGCTGCGCAGGCAGTTCATGGCGGCCTTGGTGTAACCGGGTGCTTCCAGTTTGTACTGTTCGGCCAGATTGCGGGTGATTTCCTTGAGCAGCAAATCCACATCACCCGTGCGTTCACGCAAGGGGGGTACATGGAAGGGAACAATGTTCAGGCGATAGTACAGGTCTTCACGGAAATCGCCTTGTTCCACCTTGTCGCGCAAATCCGCGTTGGTGGCGGCGATGAGACGCACGTTGGCATGCCGCTGCCGGAGACTGCCAACGGGCTGGAATTCGCCGGATTCGAGGAAGCGCAGCAACTTGGCCTGGATGTCCAGGGACATTTCACCCACTTCATCGAGGAACAGGGTGCCGCCTTCAGCCTGGCTGATGCGCCCCGGATTATCGGAAACGGCGCCGGTAAAGGCCCCCTTCACATGGCCGAAAAACTCGGATTCCGCCAGGCCTTCCGGCAGGGCGGCGCAGTTGATGGCCACAAACGGCGCGTCGGCCCTGGGGCTGTTGCGGTGGATCTGTCTTGCCAGCAGTTCCTTGCCCGTGCCGCTTTCTCCCAGCAGAATAACGGCCACATCGGTGGCGGCGGCAATGTCCAGGGAACGCAACAGCGCGGTAAATTCAGGGGAGTTTCCCAATATCTTGTGGTTGCCTGGTTTGTTCATGTCAATATCCGCTACCAGTTGATGATCAATCCCGCGAGAGCGAACACGATCAGGGCGATGCCCGCTATTATACGCATGCGGGGATTGCGTGCAAAGCGCATGATCTGATCCGCGAACACGCCGGTGGTGATGATTGCCGGCAAGGTTCCCAAGCCAAACAAGAGCATGAATACCGCACCTTCCAGGGCGCCGCCTTGACCCAAGGCAATAAACAGGGCGGAATACACCAGGCCACAGGGCAGCCATCCCCAGACAAGACCATAGAGCAAGGCCTGCAAGGGCGATGCAACCGGCAGCAGTTTTCTGCCCAGGGGTTCCAGCTTGCGCCAGACGGGTGCGCCAGCCCGTTCGATATGGGCCAGTCCGGGAAACCAGCCGGCCAGATAGAGGCCCACGGCAATCATCAGCAGGGTAGCCACGAGCAGGAGAATGGTATGGCCATACTGGGGGCTGATGGTCAGCAGCAGGCCGGCCCCGAATCCGCCGGCCAGGCCGCCGGCCAGGGCGTAGCTGATGATGCGTCCCAGGCTGTAGTAGCTGAGATAGCCCATGAGCTGCACGGGGTTCCCGCGTATCTCCATGGGCAGGCTGAAAGTCAGCACCCCCATGATGCTGCCGCACATGCCCACGCAATGCAGGGCGCCAAACAGCCCCATGAGAAATGCGCCAAGATAGCCAACTTCCATTAACTATGTTTCTTAACTAGCGGAAATAAAAGAAATTGTCATGGCGCATCAAAGGTGGCTATTTGCCGAAAACCTGTTTCAGCAGATCCGTGCTGCGAGCCAGAGGGTTTTCCCGAATGGCCTTTTCTTCCTGGGCCAGTTTGTAGAACAGGCCGTCCAGGGCTTTTTCCGTCACATAGTTGTCCAGATCCAGGGAAGTGCCGCCACCGAGCAGGCCGCCGAGCAGTCCGCTGCTGGCGCCAGCGGTCAATTGCTTGTAGCTGGCTGTGGCCCCTACCTGATCGGTGGCTTTGGAGACGATGGGTTTGATGGCTTGTTTCAGGGAAGAACCGGCTTTTTCCCGCAGATAGCGGGTGGCGGCATCGTCGCCACCCTGTAGAATCCGGCGGGCATCGTCCAGGGTCATCCCGGAAACCGTTTCCTTGACGATATCCAGGGTCTTGGGGATGGCGGCTTCGGCTGCCTGGTTCATGGTGGTTTCGAACTCGTCCACCAGGGCGCCCTGACCGGCCATGCGCAGACCGGAAGCGATTTTTTCCACGGCAGAGGGCAGGGGAATGCGCACATTGGCATCATTCAGGAAACCGCCTGGTTTTCCCAGATATTCGATGGCCCGTTCCGCGCCGATGCTCAGGGCTTCTTTCAGGCCCGCGTCGATCTGGCTCTGGCTGAGGTTGACGGCAGCGCCGCTGGCCTCGTTGCCCTTGAGATAGTCTCCCGCCGCGTCCTTCAGCATGTCACCAAATCCCGCCCA
>CAZWRE010000023.1:0-3498 GCA_964636335.1 uncultured Sedimenticola sp.
GCGAAAATTTCGGTCCCAAAAATAACCGAGCCGAATCTGGCTTTCACCCAGCAGCCAGTCGATGCGGCTGAGACGGGCACCCGGGAAAGCCCGTTCATATCCGCATGCGCCGAGAGTGTCTCCTGCCATGGCCTCGAACACTTGAACCTGGTGTTCCGGCATGGCCTTCTTCCATTTGGCGGTATTGTCCTTCTTGAGTGGCTGGGTGAGCAGCGGGGTCTTGCCGGGTACGGTGGTTTTCCTGTAGTTGATGACGGCATCGGAAAACTCGATGCCAAGAAAACCACATAGCCGTTCCATCACGGATTCGGGGGCAGACAGCATGTCTTCGTACCGAAATTCGAAATACCGCTCCGGATGTTTTTCACCGAAACGGCGTCCTGCGGTCACGTACCGGTTCCATAGATAGGCGGCGTGATAGGTGTTGAAAATTTTGAGGTCCCACTTGCGTTGCAGCATGGAGAGAGCACAGTCGCGTCCATCTCGGATGATGTGCACCACTTTGGCGTTGGGGAACATGTCCAGGAGCGTGTCGAGATGGAGGATGTAGTAAGGTGTCTTGTCTCCCCACCGGTGTTTTCCCTCTCCCATGGCATTGAGCTGAAACAGGGCGGAGACCACGTCGGCAAAACTTGCGCAGCCGGCTGCGTGGAGACGATCGGTCAACCAGTCCGCGTCGAAGCGTAAGCCGTGGAACTCTTCGTCGAAAAAGGGGCGCTTGAATTCGTAGATGTCGAACAGAAGGCGCCGGAGGTTGCTCTTTTCGGTCAAGTCGCCGTATTCGGCGCTGCGTTGTCGAAAAGGAATGAGAAAGTGGGACTCCCCTGTGGGAAGGGAGAGTTCGGGATGAGAACGAAGCATGTACTGCAACAACGTGGTGCCTGAACGGGCCGCGCCCACGATGAATACCGGGTGGTCTTGCGATGCGGGCAGCAACGGTGCGCGTTCGAGGGTTTTCGAATCGTGTTCGACCATGGTTGTTCAGAGGATTCTTTCCCGCGGGATTGGACGGAGCATATCAGGCTTTACGGCGTTTGCTGGTGATCCGGGTCGCAATGTCCTTCATAAGTTGGACAGAGGCTTCTTGAGCTTCGTCCGGGCGCAGGCGATAGAACGCAAACCATGTGACACCATAGACGAGTAAAAGCAACGATCCGGCTGTGAAGATGTAGTCGAGCCGACGCGGGTCACTGTCCAATAGGCGTTGCAGCCATGGAGAGGTGAGCTGCACGGTGATCGCAGCGGCTAGGGACGCAGTAATGGCAGGCAGGACCGCGGTAAATACGGCGCGCAAGGGGATCTCGATGTGGGAATGTTTCGCTAGCCGGAGGATGAGGAATTGGACGAGCACCGCTTTGATTGCGATGCCGGCTGCCACGCCGGCGAGCCCCCACTGGGCGCCCAGGGTGACAGCGGCGATGGTCATCAGCAGGTTGCCGACTTCAATGGGAGTTTGGCGGCCCACCAGGTTTTGGGCTTCGGTAAGGGTCGCGGTCATCATGGAGATCACGGTGAAGAACGAACCCACGGCCATGATTTGCAGGGGTAGCGCAGCCGGCAGCCATTTCTCACCATAGATGAACTGAATCAATCCATCGGCAAGGAAGATGAAGGCCAGGAGCACGGGAAACACCACGGTGGTGGTGGCGCACAAGATCTTTCGGTACATGCGTACCGAGTGGTCCAGGTTCCGCTGAATCCGGCTGAAAGCAGAGAAGGCGAGCTGATAGATAGGACTGCATAAGTTATCCAATGGCAGCCGCGACAGAGAGAAAGCGCGCATGTAGATTCCCAAGGCACCCAGTCCCAGCAATTTGCCGAGGATCATGTTGTCCACCCTGTGGGTCAAACTATCTAGAGTCCCGTTGAGGTGAATTTTCCATGCGTAGTCGAAAAGGCTTCTAAATCCTCGATAAGAGAACAACAGCCGAGGTTTCCAGGGTGCTTTGCGCGCCATTAGAGCAGCGGATAGAAAAACACTGGTCAGTCCGCCCGCAACGAAACAGTAAGGTCCAAGCCCGGCAAATGCGGTGATCAGGCTCACGGCGGTGCTGGCCAAGGAAGACTGGATCTGGATGATGCTCACTGTCTTGAAATCCATGCGCCGCCGTAGCAGCGTGCCGTTGATGGCCATGAACGGCTGCACTGGAAAGGCCAGCGCCATGAGCAACATGATGTAGGTATATCGAGAATCTTCATAGAAAGCGGCCAAAGTTCCAGCCAGGGCGGCCACGAGGAGCAATGCCAGCACGGCGATGCCTTCCATGAACCAGAACGCCGAGTTCCACTGTTCTTCGGTGGGATCTTCCGCTTGGAGGAGCGCCATGGGTATACCGAAACGGACCTGGGCGGTGAGCAGTGCGGTATAAGCCGTAACGGCAAAGAAGACGCCAAAGTCGGCGGGATCGAGTAGCCGAGCGAGTACAATGCCGGCGCTGAACTGGATTATGGAGTTGACGCCCCCTTGGAAGTAATTCCACAGTGCGCCATGGCGCAATGAATTGCCAAGGTTAGTCATTTGGCGGGGTGCTTTTTTGTTTTTCTAATAGTTCTTTTAATAGGCGTTTTATTTTTTTTGATTTCGGTGATTTGTTTTGTCCTTCTTTTAGCCAATCTATGGCGACATCTATTTTATCGTGTTTGGCATAATATTCGGCCAATCTTATATAAGGAAGGGAATAGTCGGGTTTGAGTCTGGCGGCTGTAAGATAGTTCTTGATCCCCTCCGTGGCTTGCCCAAGCAGGATTAAAATATCTCCTTTTTTTACGAACATTTCAGGTTTCAACTTGCTGTTGGAGGGCCATTTTTCCTCTACATACTTGATTTCGTTTAATGCGGTGCGAAGCAGTGCTTTATTGGGTGGAAAGCTTATTTTTGCTTTCATCAAATTGAACAGGGCATTGCAATAATGATGAATATGAAGATAAGTGGATCCACCCAGCAAGTTGCGCCATTTGCGTGCTTGTTTAGGATAGCGATCTTCTTGAAGCCTGGGCTTGCAGTATGGGGGAAGAAGCGCGAAATCATTGTCCGTCTTGGGCCACAAAGCCGACGCCGGCAAAGGGATCAATGCGAGAATGAACGCCAGAGGGGGCAGGAGGCGCAACAAAGGGCGGATATCGTTCTTGTCAATGTTCATGTTCAGCTCCTTTGTTGAACATGCGGTCATACACTTCTTGGACTTTATGGGCATGGGTGGCCACGGCGAAGGTCGACAGTGCTTTTTCTCTTGCCGCCCGTCCTAACCCCCGGCGTAAGGTTTCGTCCTTTTGAAAGCGCAAAACGGCTTCGGCCAGGGCCTTGGCGTCCTTGGGTTGGAACAACAAACCGGTCTTTTCGTGATCCACCATCTCCGCCGCTCCCCCATGGTTGGGCCCGATCAGCGGACGCGCCATGGTCATGGTTTCGATCACCACGGTGCCCAGGGGCTCGGGGCTGGTGGAGGCGGAGACCACCACGTCCAGTCCATTGTAAACCTTGGGCATGTCGCTCACGTG
>CAZWRE010000024.1:0-7126 GCA_964636335.1 uncultured Sedimenticola sp.
GCGCGCCTGGACGCCGGGGAAAAACCCGGCCTGGCGGAACTGAGCCGCCTTGCGCGCACGGCCCGCAAGGTGCACCGGGCACTGGAGAAGAACGGCCTGCCAGTGCTTATTCCGGAGAAAAGCGCTTCTTCAGATGTTCGATGAAATAATCGGGGTTCAGGGCTTCCCCGGTGGCCTGGTGCATGAGTTCGTCGATGCTGTGGTAGCTGCCCCATGACCAGATGGCTTTCGACTGCCACTGGTTCAATGCCTCGAAATCTCCCCTGGAAATCCGTTCCTCCAGATCGGGGATGGCGTTGCGCGCTGCCCGGTAAAGCTGGGCAGCGTTCATGGCGCCCAGGGTGTAGGTCGGGAAATAGCCCAGCAGGCCGTGGGTCCAGTGGATGTCCTGCATGCAGCCGTCACGATGGTTGTTACCGGTTGACAGCCCCAGGTAGCCCTGCATCTTCTGGTCCCAGGCTTCCGGAATGTCCGTGACCCTCAGTCTTCCCTCGATCAGGTCCTTTTCCATCTCGTAGCGCAGGATCACGTGCAGAGGATAGGTGGCCTCGTCGGCGTTGACGCGGATATAGCCGGGTTCCACCCTGTTGTTGAGACGGAACAGGTTTTCAGCCTGCCAGCAGGCGGCTGGTGTTTCGTTGTTTCCGAGATGCCTGCGCATGATTGGAGCGGCGAAGCGCAGGAAGGGCAGACCGCGGCAAATCTGCATTTCCTGGAACAGGCTCTGGCTTTCGTGTATGCCCATTCCCCTTGCCTTGCCCACGGGCTGGGCACGCCACTCCCGGGGGAGCCCCTGTTCGTACTTGGCATGACCGGTCTCGTGCAGTACGCCCATCAGGCTCTCGCTGAAATCGTCCTCGCTGTAGCGTGTGGTGATGCGCACGTCATCGGGAACGCCGCCACAGAACGGGTGATGGCTGGTATCCAACCGGCCGTGTTCGAAATCGAAGCCGATGGCTTCCATGAGTTCCAGGACCAGGGCCTTCTGGCTTTTTTCTGGAAACCTTCCGGCGGGGCGGATTACGGATTCGCTTTTCTGCCGCTGCACGGTTTCTTCCACGAAAGACGGGAGAAATGCCTTGAGCCGTGAAAATATCCTGTCGATGTTGCTGCTCGTCTGGCCCGGTTCGTAAAGATCCAGCAGGGTGTCGTAGGGAGAGAGCCCGGAGGCTTCGCTGCGCATGGCGGCCTGCTCCCGCGTGAGATCCATGACTTCCGAGAGCAGGGGGTGGAAGTCCTGCCAGTTGTTTTCCGCGCGCAGCTTCCGCCAGGCGTTCTCGCAACGGGAGCTGGCAATGGCCTGGGCCTTGACCAGTTCGGAGGTGACGCAACTCGCGTTGAACCACTGGCGGCGCATTTCACGCAGGTTGGCCTGTTGCCAGTCCGATAGCAGATCCCTGTCCTCTTCCGCCTTCTCGATGAGCTCACCGGTGCCGCTGGCGCTGACGAGGTCGTTGATCAGGCCCGTTACTTCGGCCAGTGCCTGACCTCTGGCCTCACTGCCGCCGGTCGGCATCATGGTGGCGGCATCCCAGTGCGCCATGGAAGCCAGATGAGAAAGGTTGTTGATCTTGCTGAACAGGGCTTCCAGCTTGTCGTATGCCGTGTTTTCGTTCACCTGTTGGCCTCTGATACGGGTTTTTTGCCTGAATTCACAGAATAACCGCAACGCCTGGATCTGGATAGGGAGTCAGTTGGCGCCTCCAACTCCAAAACCGGACAGGCATGCGCATGGGGCACTACGGGCAACTGACTCAATTGTTGAATTTGGATCTTGTAACATTGTTCAAATATGCAAGAATTACGGAACTTTGAGCGGCCTGGTGGAATATCAGGGCCTAATGATACAGACTGAATGAAAACTCCTGTACTGAAACGAGAGATCGGCCCTGATGATGCAGTGCTCTGGCAGGCAGACGAGCTTTACCTGCTGGATCAGCGCCTTCTGCCGCATATCGAGTATTTCATCCATTGCGAGCATGCCAGTAATGCCGCCCAGGCCATCACCGACATGGTGGTGCGCGGTGCGCCGGCCATAGGCGTGACAGCAGCCTACGGGGTGGTGTTGGCCGCCAGAGATGCCTGGCGGCAGGCGCGGAGTGGATGGAAGGCTGTCATGGAGGATGACCTGGCCCAGTTGGCGACGGCGCGTCCCACCGCGGTGAACCTGGGCTGGGCTATCTCCCGCATGAAAGCGGTGGCGGAAATCCTGGCGGATGAGGAGGATCCGGAACCGGCCCTGCTGGCCGAGGCCCGAAGCATTCACGATGAAGACATTGCCGCCAATCACGCCCTGGGTGATCTGGGGGCCTCCCTCATCGAACAGAAGACCTCTGTCATTACTCATTGCAATGCCGGAGCCCTGGCCACCGGGGGATACGGCACGGCCCTGGGCGTGATTCGCAGCGCCTGGAAGGCGGGCAAGCTGGAGCATGTGTATGCCGACGAGACCCGTCCCTGGCTGCAGGGCAGCCGTCTCACCGCCTGGGAGCTGGAACGGGACGGTATTCCCGTGTCCCTGCTGGCGGACGGTGCGGCGGCGGCGCGGCTGGCGGCGGGAGGCGTGGACTGGGTCATTGTGGGCTCGGATCGTATCGCCGCCAATGGTGACGTGGCCAACAAGATCGGCACCTATTCCCTGGCCCTGGTGGCCAGGGCCCATGGCGTGAAGGTCATGGTGGCGGCACCCACTTCCACCATCGACATGGACTGCCCCACGGGGGCGGACATCCCCATCGAAACCCGTGATCCGGAAGAATTGCTGTCCTGCGGCGGCAAGCGGGTGGCCAGCATCGGGGCGGGAGCCTGGAATCCCGTGTTCGATGTGACCCCGGCGGAGCTGGTGGACGCCATTGTCACCGAACGGGGAATTATCCTCTCGCCGAATGCCGACAAGCTGGCGGCGCACATGGCGTAGAGGCGGCGCGTAACGCCACTCCTTGCATATTGATCCTCGAAAAATGCATGACGGTGAAGCAGAGCCGTCGCAGGCTGTGTTGAGCATTGCGAAACGCACCATTGATCGAAGGCGCATTACCATTCATGGTGTAATTCGCTGCGCTCGTTTCACCCTACCCGTAAGGAATCACCCGTGGTGGTGTTGACAAAGGCGGGTTTATCCGCGGGAGCGGCGCTGCGTGTCGCTCCCGCGGGGAAAGGGAACGGAAGAAAGGCTTCGGGCGCGTCCTGTGCCCGAAGCCTTTCTTTCGTTACCCATGGGGGGAGGCCGTTTCCCGCAGTCTTCCCTGTCTGCCTGCTCGTCCTGAGCGCCTATGGGTAACGACGGGAGGAGTGTAACGGGCTGCCGGAGGCGGGTGATATGGCGTTGTTCCGACTGGCCTGTAGGAATAATCTGATACTGTTGCCGGTGCCGGATGTGGCCCGGCTGGCTTTGTTCAAGTTGTGAATCGTCGGCTCCCCCGGTGGCCTGGGCAAAGCGTGGCTGTCCAACGTTTCCCGAGGGCGCATGGCTGGCAGGTCGTCGTGGAGGGCGGTTTTTCGCCAATTTCCGTCATGGCGTGTATTTCCATGATTGCGGGACAAGACATGATCAGGAAATGATGGAAAGCCCTTGAGCTGCCATTCGCCAAAAGACAAATTCCGGTTTTTGTGCGAGGCGTGAAGTGCTCTGAGGCCCTCATTGGCGATTTGCGGCTTTTCCTGTCCGACCTGCATCCCGGGGGAGGATTTGTGGTAAAATTCCGCTCCTGATTGTTTTACGCGGAAATCGCCAGTTCAGATGACAGAATTCGCCAAGGAAGTCCTTCCGGTCAATCTCGAAGACGAGATGCAGCACTCCTACCTCGATTACGCCATGAGCGTCATCGTGGGACGCGCCTTGCCGGATGTCAGGGATGGTCTCAAGCCCGTGCACCGCCGGGTGCTCTACGCCATGAGCGTGCTGGGTAACGACTGGAACAAGCCCTACAAGAAATCGGCGCGGGTGGTGGGTGATGTCATCGGTAAGTATCATCCCCATGGCGATACGGCGGTGTACGATACCATCGTGCGTATGGCCCAGCCCTTTTCCCTGCGCTACATGCTTATCGACGGCCAGGGCAACTTCGGTTCCGTGGATGGCGACTCGCCCGCCGCCATGCGTTATACCGAAGTGCGCATGTCGAAGATTGCCCATGAGTTGCTGGCGGACATCGACAAGGAGACTGTCGAGTTCATTCCCAACTACGATGAGTCCGAGACCGAGCCGGCGGTGTTGCCGGCGAAGATTCCCAACCTGCTCATCAATGGTTCTTCCGGCATTGCCGTGGGCATGGCCACCAACATTCCGCCGCACAACCTCACGGAAGTGGTCAATGCCTGCGTGGCCCTCATCGATGATCCGGCCATTTCCATCGAGGCGCTGATGCAGCATGTGCCGGGCCCGGATTTTCCCACCGCCGGCATCATCAATGGCGCGAAAGGCATCCGCGAGGCCTACCGCACGGGCCGGGGCAAGATCTATGTGCGGGCGCGCACCCATTTCGAGGAGATGGACAACGGCAAGCAGCGCATCGTGGTCACCGAGCTGCCCTACCAGGTGAACAAGGCGCGGCTCATGGAGAAGATCGCCGAGCTGGTGAAGGACAAGAAGATCGAAGGCATCACCGAGATGCGCGACGAGTCCGACAAGGACGGCATGCGCATGGTCATCGAGCTGCGCAAGGGTGAGGTGGGAGAAGTGGTGCTCAACAACCTGTTCCAGCACACCCAGATGCAGAGTGTGTTCGGCATCAATGTAGTGGCCCTGGTGGACAGCCAGCCCCGCACCCTGAACCTGAAGCAACTGCTGGAATACTTCGTGCGCCACCGCCGCGAAGTGGTCACCCGGCGCACCATTTTCGATCTGCGCAAGGCCCGCGCCCGGGCCCATATCCTGGAAGGCCTGGCCGTGGCCCTGGCCAATATCGACGAGGTCATCGCCCTCATCAAGGCCGCGCCCAATCCGGCCACGGCGAAGAAGGAACTGTGCGCCCGCCTGTGGAAGTCCGGCACCCTGGAAGACATGCTTTCCCGCGCCGGGGCCGACGCGTCCCGGCCCGATGACCTGCCCGAGGGCTATGGCATCACCCCGGATGGTTACCGCCTCACGGAAACCCAGGCCCAGGCCATTCTGGATCTGCGTTTGCAGAAACTCACAGGCCTGGAGCAGGACAAGATCATCAGCGAGTTCCAGGAACTGCTGGACAAGATTGCCGATCTGCTGGATATCCTTTCCAGCTCGGAACGCCTGATGAGCGTCATCAAGGACGAGTTGCTGGAAATCCGCGACCAGTTCGGTGACGAGCGCCGCACGGAGATCATCGCCGACCGCCTGGATCTCACCCTGGAAGACCTGATCACCGAGGAAGACGTGGTGGTCACCCTGTCCCATCAGGGTTATGCCAAGGCCCAGTCCCTGGACACCTACCAGGCCCAGCGCCGTGGCGGCCGGGGGAAGACGGCAACCACCACCAAGGACGAGGATTTCGTGGACAAGCTGTTCGTGGCCAGCACCCATGACACCATTCTGTGCTTCTCCAGCGCGGGCAAGGTGTACTGGCTCAAGGTCTATGAACTGCCCCAGGCGGGACGCAACGCCCGGGGCAAGCCCATGGTAAACCTGCTGCCCCTGGAAGATGGCGAGCGCATAAACGCCGTGCTGCCCATCCGTGAATACGGGGAGGACAGGTACGTGTTCATGGCCACTGAGCAGGGCACGGTGAAGAAGACGCCGCTGACGGATTTCTCCCGTCCCAGGGCCAGCGGCATCATTGCCGTGGACCTGCGCGAGGGCGACCAGCTCATCGGCGTGGACATCACCGACGGCGAGCGCGACATCATGCTATTCAGCAGCGCCGGCAAGGCCGTGCGTTTCAGTGAAAGCGCCGTGCGCCCCATGGGACGCACCGCCGCCGGGGTACGCGGCATTCGTCTGGACGAGGGTCAGCGGGTCATCTCCCTGGTGGTGGTGGACGAGGGCGACATCCTCAGCGTTTGCGAGAATGGCTACGGCAAGCGTACCGCCATCGACCAGTTCCCCACCAAGGGGCGGGGCACCAAGGGACTGATCTCCATCCGCACCTCCGAGCGCAACGGTGACCAGATCGGCGCCATTCTGGTGGACGAGGATGATGAGATCATGCTCATCACCGACGGCGGCACCCTGGTGCGTACCCGGGTCTCCGATGTTTCGCGCATGGGCCGCGACGCCCAGGGGGTGAAGATGATTGCCCTGAACAAGCAGGAAAAGCTTATTGGCATCGCGCGCATCGAAATGCTCGACGATGACGGGAAAGAAGACACACCGGCGCCGTAAGCCAGGCCTGTGGTGAAACCCCGCCCGGCTTCTGGCCGCGGAAATTACAAATCTATCGCAGTAACCCAAACAGGAACCCGAAATGTCACGAATCTACAATTTCAGCGCTGGCCCCGCCACGCTGCCCGAAGAGGTATTGAAACAGGCACAGAATGAACTGCTGGACTGGCATGGCGCCGGCATGTCGGTGATGGAGATGAGCCATCGTGGCAAGGAGTTCATGAGCATTGCCGCCCAGGCGGAAGCCGATCTGCGCGAAGTGATGGCCATTCCCGACAATTACAAAGTGCTGTTTCTGCAGGGTGGTGCCTCCAGCCAGTTCGCCATGGTGCCCCTGAATCTCATGGGCCGCACGGGCAAGGCGGATTACATCAACACCGGCTCCTGGTCCAAGAAGGCCATTGCCGAGGCGAAGCGCTATGGCGAGGTGAACGTCATTGCCGATACCGCCGCCGATTTCAAGGCCCCGGCGGAAGCCGATCTGAGCTTTTCCGCCGATGCCGCCTACGTGCACTACACCCCAAACGAAACCATCCAGGGCGTGGAATTTCCCTATATTCCGGACACCGGCGACATCCCCCTGGTGGCGGACATGTCTTCCACCATCCTGTCCCGGCCCATTGATGTATCAAAATTCGGCATCATCTACGCCGGCGCGCAGAAGAACATCGGTCCGGCCGGCCTGACTCTGGTCATTATTCGTGAAGACCTCATCGGCCATGCGCCCGAGAGCTGCCCGGCCATGATGAATTATCAGATTCACGCGGATGCCGGTTCCATGTACAACACCCCACCCACCTATGGCTGGTACCTGGCGGGCCTGGTGTTCAA
>CAZWRE010000025.1:0-10582 GCA_964636335.1 uncultured Sedimenticola sp.
CGGGCAGCGCGCAACGCCATCCCCGATCTGGAGGAACGGATTTCCAGGGGAGACTTCGAGGCATTGAACCAGTGGCAGTCGAAAGCCATCTGGTCATGGGGCAGCTACCACAGCATCGACGAACTCATGCGCCAGGCCACCGGGGAAAGCCTGAACCCCGATTATTTCATCGAACATCTGAAGAAGCGTTTTGCTCCGGAATAAGCACTGGCAGGCCGTTCTTCTCCAGCGCCCGGTGCACCTTGCGGGCCGTACGCGCAAGGCGGCTCAGTTCCGCCAGGCCGGGTTTTTCCCCGGCGTCCAGGCGCGCCTCCCAGTCATCCAGTTCCGCGGCCATGAACTCCAGCAGTTTCATGGAACAACTCCTGCACTCATCCGCGCAAACCTGTGCTTCCGGCATGTCGAAGGGAATGGCTGCGCGCACCTGGGCGATGAGATCGCGCATGGCTTCGGGAGGAGAAGGCTTGCGGCGGGTTCGGGACATGGCATGAATCCACTGCCTGGAAACATCTGTTGCCGCATGATACCCGAAACCCTGTACAAAAAACGAGCAGACGTTTGCCCATATACTCCATTGCCATATTGCGAAAATCCGGCGGCAGGAGAACCGGAGATTCGCAAAAGCCATGAAAGCAGCCACTCCCCGCTCTTGAACAGGACGAAGAATGTCCTATCATGGCCACTGCCAGTGACCGCAAACAACCGGCAGCAAGCGCTGCCCTGGAAGAACAGGAATTGAAAACACTACAACATCTTCTGGACAGAAACCTGGAATGGGCGGAAGCCATCACCCGGGAAGATCCCGACTTTTTTCTCCAGCTTTCCCGCCAGCAAGCGCCGGAATATCTGTGGATAGGCTGCTCCGACAGCCGCGTGCCCGCCAACCAGATCATCGATCTCAGGCCCGGAGAGGTCTTCGTGCACCGTAATATCGCCAACGTGGTGGTGCATACCGACCTCAACTGCCTGTCAGTAATCCAGTTCGCCGTGGAAGTGCTGAAGGTGAAGCACATCATCGTCTGCGGCCACTATGGCTGCGGGGGCATCAAGGCCGCCATGGAAACCCGCGATCACGGCCTCATCGACAACTGGCTGCGACATATCAAGGACGTGTCCAGGCTGCACCAGGACAAGCTGCAGGGCCTCACGGAAGCCCAGCATTTCGACCTGTTGTGTGAGCTCAATGTCATCGAACAGGTGCGCAACGTCTGCGGCACCACGGTGGTGCGCAACGCCTGGAAGCGCGGCAACGACCTGTGCGTGCATGGCTGGATCTACAACATCGAGAACGGCATCATCAAGGACCTGGATGCCGGCATCTCGTCCAGCAGACAGCTCCAGGAGAAGGAGTAGGGCCCGGTCAGGTTTTCCACTGGCCTGAAACCGATAACCGGGAAAAGCCGGGGCTGTTCGCCCTGGCGCCGCCAACCCGGTGCCGCGGGGTCAGTCGCTTTCCCCCCTGGCCCGCCATGAGCACTGGCTCACCCTGTTGTTCTCCGGTCTCTGTCCCTCCCCCGAACGTCTTCATGTTCCGTCCCGTTCCCGCTGGCCTTTATCTTTGGCCGGGTTCACCAGGCACTGGAAATCACCCGGGTCCAGAGGACGGGAGAAATGATACCCCTGAAAATAGCGACACCCCAGGTTGCGCAGGAACACGAATTCCGCCTCCCTCTCGATACCTTCCGCAACCACCGCCAACCCCAGGGTATCGGCGATATTGAGAATGGCGCTGATCAGCGCCTGGCTTTCCCCGTCATCACACACGTTGCGCACGAACTCACGATCGATTTTCAGCTCCTTCACCGGTAGCTGCTTCAGGTAGCTCAGGGAGGAGTAGCCCGTGCCAAAATCATCCATGGAAAAGCGGATTCCCAGGCGCTGCAATTCGTCCATGGCGGCAACAACGCTGCGCACCTCGGCGGCAATCACGGTTTCGGTGATCTCGAATACCACCACATTCATCAGTTCCGGCACGAGAAAACGTTCCGCCAGCGTCCGCACATGATCCACGAAATCATGATGCAGCAGTTGCCGCACACTGATGTTGACGGAAAACTGCTGCAGGTTCAGCCCCTGTTCATGCCATTTACTCAACGTGGAAAATGCCGTGGCCAGGATGTGTTCCCCCAGGCGGATGATCAGCCCGGTCTGCTCGGCAATGGGAATAAAACGGTCGGGAGGCACCTCTCCCAGTCTGCCACTGGTCCAGCGCGCCAGGCACTCGGCACCCACGATGCGCTTTTCATCATCCACGATGGGCTGATAGCAGAGGCGGATCTCGTCGTTTTCCAGGGCAAAATGCAACAGGCGTTCGATCTGCAGATGCAGCTCCACCCGCCGGGATACCTCCTCGTTGAACAGCACCACGCCATCCCTGCCCGCACCCTTGGCTTCGTACATGGCAATATCCGCTTCACGGACAAGGCTGCCGGAATCCTGTTCTTCATGAGAAAACACGCGCACGCCAATACTCGCGCTGATGTAGATCCGGTGCCCGGAAACAACATAGGTTTCCTTGAGACGGGACAACAGGGCTTCGGCCAATTCCAGGGCATGACGTTCACACAATTCGGCATGGCGATACTCCCCGCCGATGACAATGAATTCATCCCCCCCCAGGCGTGCGAGACAGCATTCCCGGGGAACCGCCCAGCGCATGCGCCTGGCCACTTCTTCCAGCAGCCGGTCACCAACAGCATGTCCCAAGGAGTCGTTGACAGTCTTGAAATGATCCAGGTCCACGAGCAGCAGGAATGACCAACCCCGGGTTTCCTTCAGGTCCATCATCATCTGCCGCAGCCGCTCCATGAAATGCTGCCGATTGTTCAACCCGGTCAGCAGGTCATGGGCCGCCTGCTGGTGCGTGGTTTCCAGCAAACTGTAGGTACTGGACGCGGCGTAGTAGAGCACGCCCCCGAGTATGCTGGCAAAAATACTCAACACATAGCCATACCATTCGCCAATGCCGGCAAAATAGATCACCAGCAACAGCATCATCAGTGGAATAATGGGCCGATACAGGCTTGGCACGGGATACAGGAAGGAAGCGGCAACCGTCGTCGCGCCGATCTGAGTGAATATGGCGATGTAATGCAGATTGAAGTTGCTCTCCCTGACGTAGATGACAAATATCAGTGCCCAGAGCAGGAAGAACACATACACGAAAAACGTCACCTTGCGGCACCAGCGGCGCAGTTCCCTTTCTCCCATGAGTTTGGGCTCGAAACGGTTGTACAGCCACATGCCACGCAGGGAAACCAGGATATTCAGCCCGTACCAGATGGCCGCCGGCCAGACCACACCCGCCATCCACCCGAGGAATATGTACCCCAGCCCGGGAAACAGCGACAGCATCACCATGACGGGGATTTGCCGGTGAAGAAATCTGCAAAACCTTGGTTCCATGTGGGTTGAAGTATAAGACAGCCTGATTGCAACCGGGTATGTACATTACCCAATAATCGGAAACAAATCTTCAGGAAAACAGGGATCCTCCCCAGTGCCGGTATTCAGCCACCAGGAATTTCCATAAGTTGAAAGACATCACTTTCCGTTGCGGAGATTCAGGATACGCTTCCCGGCCAGGGAAAATACTGCTCACGGGAACGCCGGCGGATTCCCGAACATGGCAATACCCGGACAATACGATTAAACTTCCGGTGACAATAAGCGGCAATTCGCCGGGCATTTTCAGACAGGTGCCCGCCACAGCCGATGTCACCATGAACGAGGAGAGGGTCATACCGACAACGGACTCATGGCTTACTTGCGCGTATACCTGAACAATGCATTGCTGGATCAATTCGAGCTCACGGACGACACCCTCACCATTGGACGGGCACGTGACAACGATATCGTTCTGGATAACCCCGGCGTGTCTTCCCGTCATGCCATGGTCAAGGCGAAAGGCGTGGGCCATGTCCTGATCGACCGGGACAGCACCAACGGCACCTTCATCAACAACAAGCGCATCAAGGAACAGGAGCTGGCTTTCCGTGATGAAATCCAGATCTACAACTTCGTGCTCAAATACATGCCCAGGGCACGTCTGGCCGCCACGGAGGAACAGGGAAAAAGCAGCACACCCACGGAACACGCCGCCACGGTGGAAATCGCCATTTCCGACGTGAACGCCCTGAAGAAACTGCGCAGGCGCAAGAAACTGGGGCAGCTCATCCACCTGGATCAGGGCCGGCAGACCGATCGGCACATCCTCAGGGACATACATTGTTCACTGGGGCGCGCCCGGGATGCGGACATCCGGATCGGTGGCTGGTTCGCGCCGAAAACCGCCGCCGTAATCGTCAGACAACACAACGCTTACCATCTGATTCCACAAAAAAGGGGCAAGGTAAAGATCAATGGACTGCCGGTCACCGCTGAAAGCGTGCTCAAGCCAGGGGATCACATCTCCGTCAGGGGTAAGGACTACCTCTTCCAGTACACATCCGGCCATGGCAACTGACGATTCGGCTCCCCACATCCCCGGATACAAAATCCTCAATCTCATTGGGCGGGGCGCCAACGCAACAGTGTATCTGGCGCTGCAGGAATCACTCAACCGCCACGTGGCGCTGAAGATCCTGCAGAAGTTCGACCGCCCGGCGCAAGCCGTGCGCTTCTTCAACGAGGGGCAGATCGTCGCCTCCATGAATCACCCCAATATCATCACCATCTATGATATCGGGTCCGTGGGCAGCCAGCAGTACATTGCCATGGAATACCTTGACGGCGGTTCCCTCAAGGATCGGATCAAGGAGCATCCTTCACCCACGGATGCCCTGGACATCGTGCAATCCATCGGCAGCGCCCTGGAATTCGTTCACCAGATGGGCATCGTCCATCGTGACATCAAGCCCGAGAACATCTTGTTCCACAAGCGGGGCATGCCAAAAATCACCGATTTCGGGGTGGCCAAGGCGCTGGACAGGGACATGAACCTCACCATGGACGGAACGGCCCTGGGCAGTCCCTACTACCTGAGCCCGGAACAGGCCGAAGGCAAGGACCTGGACGGCAGATCCGATATCTACTCCCTGGGGGTCATCCTGTTCGAGATGCTGGCCGGGCACAAACCGTTTCTGGGAGAATCCCAGATCGAAGTCATCTTTGGCCACCTGAATCAACCCGTCCCTTCCCTGCCGGAAGAACTCCGACAATACCAGGCCCTGGTGGAAAAAATGATGGCCAAGAGCGCGGACGAGCGTTTCTCTTCGGCCCGGGAAATGCTGGACTACATAACCGCCCTGCGCAGCCTCGGCGACGGAAGCTTCCAGAAAAAGACCGCCAGCCCGGTTCGGCATTCACAAAATGCCTTGTCCACACCGGCAGGGGGCAGAAGAACCTTTCTGGGCGCTCATCCCTGGTTGTCTTCACTGGCGGCCCTGACCCTGGCGGGGGTTCTGGCGGCCTTCCTGCTGCCCTCGTCTCCCCCCTCTCCCGCTTCCGTCGGCAATCCCGCGCTCCAGGGCGACGGTAAGAAATTGGCAAGCGAAAACGAACCGGACACGGCCATCACCGCACCCCCTCTTTCCCCGAGCCAGTCAACCGCCGACACCTTGTCTGCCCCGGTCATTTCTTCACCACCACCGCTTCCGCCGGAACAGAGCGCCGCCAGCGAACCGACCACATTCACCGCGGAGGAAACGGTAGCGGAACCAGCCCCCCTCCGGGATGGACAATCTTCTCCATCGGAAACAATCGCCGAGACAGCCGAAGCCCCGCAGGCAGACGACACTCCCGCTGAAACACCCACGCCGGAGGCATCCACCACGGGCGATGGAACAGCCTCCGCGTCAGATGAGATGGACACCGCCGCGAAGGTGGAGAAGCTGCTGTCACAGGCGGACGCGGCCCTGAAAAAGTATCGTCTCACCAGCCCAAGAAACCGCAGCGCCTACCATTACTACAGGGAAGTGCTGAAACTGGATCCCCACAACAAAGCGGCCTCCAGGGGAATCCGTAGAATCGCCGACCGCTACGCCACCCTGGCGGACAAGGCCCTGAAGAAAGGTGATGAAGACAAATCCCGAGCCTACGTCAAACGGGGTCTCAGCCTGAACCCGCGTAACAAGAACCTGCTGGCCATGCAACAGCATCTCGATGAACTGGAGGCAGCCCGCCTGGCACCGCCCCCGCCTCCTCCTCCACCCGAGCCGGTAAAGCCTCCTCCCCCGCCAAAACCCGAGCCGGTGAACTCCAGTTTGCAGTTGCTGGAATCGCTGGAGTAAAGTTGGCTCATGGTATCAGGAGGCATATGAAAACATGGCCTGGGAGTTTGCGCATGGCTCGGACATCGGTGGACGGCCCGAGCAGCAGGACAGCTATTCCATCCTGGATCATATGGGCAACTACCTGCTGGTACTGGCGGACGGCATGGGTGGTCGCGAGCAGGGCGCGGCAGCCTCGGATGCCGTATTGGAAACAGCCCATACCCGCTTCTATTCTCCCCACCGGGTACACCCGGAACAATTCCTCAAACGCCTGTGCATGGAGGCCCACCGCCGCATACGCAAGCTTGGACGGAACCACGACAAGCTGTCGGGCAGCACGGTGGTATTTCTCTACCTTCAGGACAAGGAAGCCTACTGGGCCCATGTGGGTGATTCACGGCTCTATCATTTCCAGAATGACCGCTTGCTCTACCATACCACCGACCATTCACTGGTGGAGCTACAACAGCAGGAAAACACTTTCGGCAATACCGCGGAAACCAACCAGCTCTACATGTGCCTGGGAGGAAGCAACGCCGTGGAACCGGAAATCAATGCTTCAGGGCTGGGAAACGACGACATATTCCTGCTGTGCAGCGACGGTTTCTGGAACGAGATAGGCCCTGACGAGATGCTGCAACAGCTCAAGTTGCCCGGCACCCTGCAGTACCATGCAGACATGCTCATTCGCACGGCGGCGGAACGGGGCGGCAGCAACGCCGACAACATCAGCCTGCTCATTGCCCGCCAGCAGAAACAAAGACGTCTGCCTCGCCTGGTGGGCAGATTATTCCGCCGGGGCTGAAACCCGGCGCTCCAGCACCAGATTGCCCGCGGAGTCCATCCGCCCATACCAGCCGGCCGCCAGCCAGATAGTCGCCACCTGTTCCACAATCAGCGCCGGACCCTCAATTTCCTGGCCAATCCCCAGCCCGGACCGGGAATAACAGGGCAGCACATCCCCCACCCCATGGGCACGCACATGGGTAAAGGGTTTGGCTGATCCCCCGGTTTCCGGAGAAGCAGGCTGTACGGAAAGCCCTCCGCCCCGCACGGAAACCCGCAGATTCACCAGTTCCAGGGGAAGATCCATGCGATGGCCATAGCGCCGGGCATGGAGCGTGTGAAAGCGCTCCGCCACTTCTTCGACATCCGTCCAGGGCACGTTCAGGGTATAGGACTGTCCCGCATAACGCATGTCCACGGACCCCTGAACCTTGCACGCGCCACGCGGAATCCCCTCTCCTTCCAGGGAAGCCAGCGCCTCCGAGGTCAGGCGTTCCAGGGCCGTGCGCACATCGGCATCACGCAGGGAAGCCAGATCCATCAGCCAGGTACGGGACAACTGGCGCCCGGGAGGCGCCACCAACATGCCCAGGGCCGACAGCACCCCTCCATGAACGGGAACCATGGCCTGATCCATGCCCAAGGCCTCCGCCAGGGCGCAGACATGCAGGCCACCCGCGCCACCAAAGGAAAGCAGCGTAAAACCGGCGGGATTCACCCCGCGCTGCACGGAGATGGTGCGCAAGGCTCTGGCCATGTGTTCATTGGCAACCCGGATTACCGCTTCCGCCGCTTCTTCAATGGAACCGCCCATGGCTTCCGCCAGCCCCCGCATGGCGGCCCTGGCCGCCTCCACATCCAGGGACATCTGTCCACCAAGGAAGGCATCGGGCAGCAGGCGTCCCAGCAACAGATTGGCATCGGTCACCGTGGGCCGTTCTCCGCCACGGCCATAACAGGCGGGCCCCGGATCGGCACCGGCCGACTCCGGCCCTACCTGCAACATACCGCCTTCATCCAGCCAGGCAATGGAGCCGCCTCCCGCGCCGATGGTGTGCATGTCCACCATGGGCACAGCCACCGGCCAGCCGCCGATACGCCCTTCCGTGGTAAGCCGGGTTTCTCCATCTATCAGGGCCACATCCGTGGACGTACCCCCCATGTCGAAACTCAGCAGTTTTTCCCTGCCCGCCAGCTTTCCCAGATGAGCCGCCGCCACCAGCCCCCCCGCCGGGCCGGACAGCAGCATGCGCACCGCCTGTTCACCCGCCTGATCGGCCGCGACCGTATCACCGGAACTCTGCATCACCGATAATCGACTCCCCGACAAACCCTGCTGAAGGCGACGCACATAGCCCTGAACCAGTGGCCCCACGCGGGCATTCAGCCAGGTGGCCATGCCCCTTTCATACTCCCGGATTTCCGGCAATACCCGGGACGACAGGGAAACGAACACAGACTCCGGCACCGCGTCGGCCAGTTCCCGCTCCGTGGCGTCATCCAGCCAGGAAAACAGGAGACACACGGCAACGGCGTCAGGACGGTGTTTTTCAATGGCCGTGATCAGGGTCTGCCGATCCGCCTGCGTGACCGGCTCCAACCGCTCTCCCCGGGAAGACAGGCGTCCCCCGGTTTCGATACAATGCTCCGGCGATACAGGCAGGGGCGCCGATGAGGGTTGCAGGTCATAAAGGTGACGGCGATTCTGGCGGCCGATATGCAGCAAATCAGCGAATCCACGGTTGGTGACAAACAGGGTCTTGGCTCCCTTGCCCTCCAGCACCGCATTGGTGGCCACCGTGGATCCATGCACCACGCGCAGGTCGCCGGGAGTCAGCCCCAGTTCCCGGATACCCTGGAGGATGGCCTCCTCCGGCGCATGAGGGGTGGACAACAGCTTGTGCACCCTGACCCGCCCTTCCTGCCAGAGCACGAAATCCGTGAAAGTGCCCCCGGTATCCACGCCCAGAAAAGCTGTCATGACATATCCTCCGCGAGCAGGGCCATGACTTTTCGCCAGCCGGGCAGCAAGCCCCCCAGCCTGGCTCCTCTTGTCGTCAACCGGAGCCGCTTGCCGCGCCGGTCATGAGAATCAGCCTCCATGGGAACATGGCCGTCTTCCATCACCTCCTTGATTGGGCGATGCGGGTGGTGACATTTCATATATTGCTGATACATTGGCATTTATCATACAAATCATGATGTTATGATCAGCTTCCAGCGTTCTTGTGAAATATTCGGGCCAGCGAGCTTTCATCAGGGCGTGAAGAGATGGCGCGAAAGCCGAAACGCAACAGTTCCAGCGCCTGGTTCAGGCTCTGGATTTCTCAGGCACTGCTTTTGGGGTCAACCCTATCGCCATGATACGCCATTCCGGCGCCCTGGCATACCGCCCCCCCCAATGTGAACCCGGCCGGGCACGCGCCCTGGTGCTTCATCATTCCCCACGGCATGAATTCCCCCACGTACCGGACGGCAAGCCCGAATAAGCCTGCATGTTAGCGCCGCAGACAGTATCATTCATTACCATGAACGAAATCCTGCTCGACGCCACCGAACTGGGAAGAACCGACCAGGGCAGGGTCCGCCTGGCAGACTTTCATCTGCGCCTGCGGCGCGGCGAGGTGGTCGGCCTGCTGGGCCTCAATGGCGCCGGAAAATCCACCGCCCTGTCCCTGCTCAGTGGCGCCCTGGCGCCCAGCCGGGGCCGGGTGGAGGTACTGGGCCTGAACCTGCACACCCGGCCATCCGCCCGCCGTCATGTCGGCCTGCTGCCGGAACGGGCTCCCCTCTATCCCCAGCTCACCGTGATGGAAAACCTGGACTTTGCCGGGCGCCTGCGCGGACTGAAGGGAAAAGACCTGAACCGGAGCCGGGAACGGGTCGTGGAGCAACTGGCGCTGGGCGAGTTCCGTCACCGCCTGGGCGGCCGTCTTTCCCGCGGCATGGCTCAGCGGGTTGCCATTGCCCAGGCGCTCATCCATGCGCCGGACATTCTCATCCTGGATGAGCCCACGGCCGGTCTGGACCCGGCCCAGGCCCAGGCCCTGCGCGACCATCTCCGGCAGACCACCGACGGCCGCGCCACCCTGCTGGCCAGTCACATCCTGGAAGACATGGAACAACTGTGCCACCGCGTGCTGATACTCAGCGAGGGACGCATCCGGACGGAACAGACGCTGGACGATAACAACAACCTGCGCGTCCGCCTGGGAAACCCGCCGGAAACCGGCACTGATTTTCTCACCGCTCTGCCAGGCATCAGAGCCGCGGAAGATCAGGGAGACGGCTGGTATCGTCTGTACATCGACACCTCTCCGGAAGCCCTGGCGCCGCAACTGGCGGTCTGGGAACTCCAGGCTCTGATACCCGGCCGTTTCGGCCTGTCCGCTTCTCTTGTGGAGGCCCTGGCATGATCGGCAGCCTGGCCGCGAGGGAAGTGCGCGGTATCTATGCCACGCTCACTGGCTGGGTCTCCCTGGCCGTGGCCCAGTCACTGCTGGCCTGGCTGATGTTCTCCCAGCTCGAGATCTACCGAAAAATCCTGCCGGAACTGATCCGGGCCAACAATCCCCTGGGAATCA
>CAZWRE010000026.1:0-49033 GCA_964636335.1 uncultured Sedimenticola sp.
GGGGCCGGTGACCAGCACGATGCCATGAGGCATGTCCAGGATGTGCTTGAAACGCTTCAGCGGCTCGCCATCGAATCCCAGGGCGCCGAAATCGAATTTCACGCTTTCCTTGTCCAGCAGGCGGATGACCACGCTCTCGCCAAACATGGTGGGCACGGTGGATACCCGCAGATCCAGCTCCTTGCCCTGCACGCGCAGGCTTATGCGCCCGTCCTGGGGCAGGCGGCGCTCGGCGATATTCAGTTTGGCCATGAGCTTGATACGCGAGATGATGGCCGCCGTGGAATGGGCCGGAGGGGCCTCGGTTTCCGTGAGCACGCCGTCGATGCGGTAGCGCACCTTGAGCTGACCTTCAAAGGGCTCCACGTGAATGTCCGAGGCCCGGGACTCCACCGCCCGCTGCACGATGAGGTTCACGAGGCGGATCACCGGCGCCTCGGAAGCCAGGTCCTTGAGGGTCTCCACGTCGGCCTCGGCATCGTCGCTGTCTCCAAGACCCTCGACGATCTCCCCCATGGCGGACCGCCCCGCCCCGTAGAGCTTCTCGATGGCGTTGTCGATGTCCGCCGGCAGGGCCACCACGGGCTGCACCTCGTGGCCGCTGGCCGCTTCCATGGCGCTGATGGCGAAGTCGTCGCCGGGATCCGCCATGGCCAGGTAGAGGCGGTCGTCCTCCAGGTACAGGGGCAGCACCCGGGACTCCTTGAGGAAGCGCTGGGATACGGCGTCCTCGAACAGGGCCACGTCGGGAAAATCGTCCGCGACGATGAATTCCAGACCCATCTCCCGGCTGAAGGCATCCGCCAGGTCCCGTTCGGACACCAGGCCCAGCTTGTGCACCATGTTCCACACGGACACGCCGCCTTCAGCCGCCAGGTGGGCGGCGCGGGAATAGTCCTGGGCGCTCAGCTTGCCTGCGGCTTCCAGGGCGGCCGCCATGCGTTCATCGACGCCCATGGCCGCCAGGGAGTCCTCGAGGATTTCTGTCTGCTCTGTATTCATTCTCTGTCCTGCAAGACGCACTCCCGCCCCCCGTCAGGGTCGGTTCGTTCCGGCACCAGCCGGGTAAGCAATTCACTCAGGCTGTCACAATCATGGGCGGCGCAGGCCGTCTCTGTCTCTTCCATGATGGCGTTCAGTTCTTCCCATGCCACGGGACGGTAACGGGCCTGGAGAATCTTCTCATGAGCCGTGGGCTGCAGGGATTCCTGTTCGTGGAACAGCTCCTCGTAGAGTTTTTCTCCCGGCCGCAATCCCGTGTATTCTATCGCAATATCCTCTCCGGGTTTCTTTCCCGACAGGCGGATGAGCTGTTCCGCCAGGTACTGGATGCGCACGGGCTGCCCCATGTCCAGCACGAAGATCTCTCCGCCCTGCCCTAACACGCTGGCCTGCATGATGAGCTGGCAGGCTTCCCGGGTGGTCATGAAATAACGCTCGATATCCGGATGCGTCACGCGCACCGGCCCGCCCTTCTTTATCTGTTCCTTGAACAGGGGCACCACGCTGCCGGTGGAACCCAGCACATTGCCGAAACGCACGGTGATGAAACTGGTGGCGGAACGGTCATTCAGGTTCTGGCAATAGATCTCGGCCGCGCGCTTGCTCGCGCCCATGACATTGGCCGGGTTCACTGCCTTGTCCGTGGAAATGAGCACAAACTCCTCCGCCTGCCAGCGATCCGCGGCCAGGGCGACGTTACGGGTGCCCAGCACATTGTTGCGCATGGCCTCGCGCAACTGCTGCTCCAGCAGGGGAACATGCTTGTAGGCCGCCGCATGGAACACCACCTGGGGCCGGTACTTGCGAAACACCAGATCCACCACCCGGTTGTCGGTCACATCCGCCAGATGAGGATATATCCGCAGCTCCGGATACTGCTCACGCAACTCCCTTTCCATGTTGAACAGGTTGAACTCGCTGTTCTCCACCAGCACCAGGCTGCTTACCTTCAGACCCGCCAGCTGGCGGCAGAGTTCCGAGCCGATGGAGCCGCCGGCCCCCGTCACCAGGGCGGACTTGCCCGCCAGTCCCTCACGTATGGCCTGCCAATCCAGGGCCACGGGATCACGCCCCAGCAGGTCCTCGATCATCACCTCGCGCAACTGATCCACGCGCACGTTGCCGGACATGAGCTCCTTCAGCGGAGGCACGGTGCGGAACGGCAGGCCGGTTTCCTCCACGTGGGTGATGATGCGCTGCATCTGTTCCTTGTCCGCCGAGGGCACGGCCAGCATCACCAGGTCCGCCGCCAGCTTGCGTGCGATGCGTGGCAGCTTGCCGCATTCTCCCATGACGCGCACGCCATGAATCTCCCGGCCCCGCTTGGCGGGATCGTCATCCACGAAGGCCAGGGGCAGGTAGGCTCGCTGGGGATCGCGCAACAGATCCCTGACCAGCATTTCCCCGGCGCTTCCCGCCCCCACGATGAGCACCCGCTGGGCGCTGGCGCTGCGACTGCCCTGATCCTTGATGAAACGGTACACCATGCGCGGCAGGCTGAGAAAGATCATCAGCAGGATGCCGTAGAGCACGGGAACCGAGCGCGGCACGCCGTTGAAATCCCGGGTCAGCCACAACAGCAGGGTGATGATCAGCAAGCCGCTGACCACCGCCTTGCCGATGCGAATCATGTCCGGAAGGGAGGCAAAGCGCCATACCCCTCGATACAGGCCGAACAGCCAGAACACCGCCGCCTGTACCGGAATCACCAGCAGCAGGCTGTTCAGGGCCTGCTGCCAGAACCAGTCGGGGACGGCTTCCAGGTTGAAACGCAGCACGTAGGCACCCAGCCAGGCCAGGGGAATCATCAGCAGGTCATGCAGGAACGCCATGCCCCGGTTGAGGAGCCTGTCCGTCAGCTTTTTCATCGGTTTCGTTGTTCCCTTCGGCCAGTGAGCAGGATGATTGCCAGATATCCGAGCATCCAGCACAGCAGGATGCCCCATTGGACAGCCGGTTTCAGATTCAGTGCCATGGCGGCGGAAACCCCGGCCGCCAGCATCAGCAGATAACTCCAGGATACCGTGCGCCGGTGACTCCAGCCGGACTGAACCAGCCGCTGATAGATATGTTCCCGGTGAGCCTGCCAGATCCTCTTCCCCGCGAGCAGGCGCCGCAGCAGGGTATAGGTGGCGTCCACGATGAAGGGAGAGAATATCAGCACTCCGATCCACAGGGGAAACAGATTCTCATGCTCCGCCTGGAGCATGAACGCCGCGGCAAGATAGCCCAGCACCGGGGAACCCGCATCACCCATGAAGATACGTGCCGGTGGAAAATTGAACAGCAGAAAACCGGCACAGGCCGAAGCCACGATCAGGCTCGCCAGGGCAAAGGTCCCGTCCCCGCCACGCCAACCCAGCCAGGCCATGACCGTGAACCCCGCGACAGCCATGCCGCCCGCGAACCCATCCATGCCATCCATGAAATTGTACAGGTTGGTCATCCACAGCACGAACAACAGGGTAAAACCGAAGGCCAGGTAACAGGGCATGGACAGGGCCATGCCGGGCAGTTGCAGCCTATCCGGCACCAGCCCCGCCGCCAGCAGCAGGAATGCCGCCAGCACCTGGGCCAGCAACCGCTTCAGGGGAGACAGGTCAAACCGATCATCGACGGCACCGACAACGGCCAGCAGGATCACGCCGCCGCTGCCCCAGGCCAGCATGTCATTCAAGGCCATGCCGCCGGTCGCCAGCGCCCCGGCCCAGCCCGACAGAATGGCGATGACAATGGCCACACCCCCGCTTCGGGGCGTGGCCCTGTGGTGCAGGGAACGATCCCCGGGATGATCCAGCACATGAAACAGGGAATCCGGCGCGATGAAACGCCAGCACAGCAGCGCCGCGCCGGCAAAGGCCAGCAAGAGAATCAACACTGGACTCACTCCCGACAATATTCCCTCCCGGAAAATCGGTATCTTACCAGCAAAAAAGCCGCCAACGAGGGCGGCTCTTCTGCCTGGGCAGGCCGACCGTCAGTGTATATCGTAGCCGCGCTCCTCGTGCAGCACGATATCCAGGCCTTCCTGCTCCTGATCCGCATCCACACGCAGGCCGCCAGTCACCACAGCCACCACCTTGAGGATCACCCAGGTAAGCACCACGGTGAACACCAGGGTGGCTGCCACGCCGATGAACTGCACCCAGACCTGGCCGCCCATGCTGCTTATGCCGTCGGCAAAACCATAGCCGCTGAACACGCCCAGGCTGGTGGCGGAAAACACGCCAGCCAGCAAGGTGCCCAGTATGCCCCCCACGCCATGCACGGGGAACACGTCCAGGGAATCGTCGATTTTCAGCACCCGCTTGATGGTCATGGTGGCGGTGAAGCAGACGCCGCCCGCCAGCAGGCCGATGATCAGGGCGCCGCCGGGACCCACAAAGCCGGAAGCCGGGGTGATGGTGCCCAGTCCCGCCACCATGCCGGTAACCACGCCCAGAGCGCTGGGCTTGCCGAATTTCTTCCATTCGATGGCCATCCAGGTCATGGCGCCGGTGGCGGCGGAAATATGTGTCACCAGCATGGCCATGGCCGCATCGCCATTGGCCGCCAGGGCGCTGCCGCCGTTGAATCCGAACCAGCCCACCCAGAGCATGCCGGCGCCGGTCACCGTCATGGTCATGTTATGGGGCATGAAGGGAGTGGAGGGAAACCCCCGCCGCGGCCCCATCACCAGGGCAGTCACCAGGGCCGCCGAGCCCGCGGTGACGTGCACCACGGTGCCACCGGCAAAATCGTACAGCCCCATCTCACCCAGCCAGCCGCCGCCCCAGACCCAGTGGGTCACGGGCACATAGACCAGCATCAGCCACAGGGCGCTGAACAGCAGCATGGAAGAAAACTTCATGCGTTCGGCGAAGCCGCCCACCACCAGGGCCGGCGTGATGATGGCAAAGGTCATCTGGAACAGCATGAACAGGGATTCGGGAATATCGCCGGATAGCGTATCCCGCCCCACGCCAGCCATGAACACCTTGCTGAAATCACCAATCCAGGCGTTACCCTCGCCGAAGGCCAGGCTGTAACCCAGGATCAGCCAGAGGATGGAAGCGACACCGGCGATGGCGAAACACTGCATGAGCACCGACAGCACGTTCTTGCTGCGCACCAGGCCGCCGTAGAACAGGGCCAGCCCCGGCAGGGTCATGAACAGCACCAGGGCAGTGGAAGTGAGGATCCAGGCCGTGTTGCCCGTGTCCAGAACGGCTTCTTCCGCCATTGCGCCACCGGCCAGGAACATCAGCAGGCCGGCCAGAGAAAACTGCCAGATTTTCATACAACCCCCCAGAAAGACATGGATAAACGGGAAATGATATCAAAAAAAGACCGGCGCACTCACGTACGCCGGTCGAATAATTACCAAAGGGAGTAAATGTAATGGTTCGAAAACCTGCAGGAGTTTCACTTCCTACATCCGGTATGACTGTGGATCATGGAAAAAGTTGCAGAAAACATTTCCAGCCCCCGGGCGCATCGACAACCGGATTCCTCACCAAAAGCCCCGGAAAGAGAAAAGGCCCGCGATGCGCATGTCACTGCATCGCGAGCCCTTTGCAAGGATGGTAGCTAGGGGCAGATTCGAACTGCCGACCCCAGCATTATGAGTGCTGTGCTCTAACCAACTGAGCTACCTAGCCAAAACAGGGCGGCAAAGATACAGCCGGCGCATCCAAATGTCAAACGGGAAATGGAGCGGGTAGCGGGAGTCGAACCCGCCTCACCAGCTTGGGAAGCTGGGGTAATACCGATATACGATACCCGCGTCGCGGTTGATTATAACCGGATTTCTCAGTTGGTTGGACCGCCGGAGTACATGGACTCCACCAAATCCGCGAATCGCTCCAGAACCTTGGGCCGTTTTACCTTGAGGGTGGGGGTGATCAGACCGTCCTCTATGGTCCAGGGCTCCAGCAACAGGCGCACCTGACGAATCTTGGCGTAACCGGGAAAATCCTTCAGGGAGGCCTTGATGCGCCGCAGGATGTCGCCATGCAGCTTCTTGTCCTCCAGGCTGGCGGGATCAGCGGGATCCAGGCCATGTTCCTTCGCCAGGGCCGGCCAGTTGTCCTCGTTGAGCACCACCAGGGCCGTGAGATAGGGACGGCCCTCGCCCACCACCATGACCTGCTCGATAACCGGATCCAGGGCAATGGCCATTTCCATGTCCGCCGGCGGAATCTTCTCGCCGTTGGACAGCACCAGGATGTCCTTGAGGCGACCGGTGATGAAAATGTGGTTGTCCTCGATCTTGGCCTGATCCCCCGTATGCAGCCAGCCATCGGGATCGATGGTCTCGGTAGTGGCCTTGTGATTGTTCCAGTAACCCAGCATGACGCCGGGACCGCGCACCAGCAGTTCATCACTCTCGCCGATCTTCACCTCGGTGCCGCGAATGGGAATTCCCACACTGGCGGGAACGTTGTCTTCCAGGGGATTCACGCTGATCACCGGGCTGGTCTCCGTGAGGCCATAGCCCTGCACGATGGGAATGCCCAGGCCGATGAACACCTTTGCGATATCCGGGGAAAGGGGCGCGCCTCCACTCACCGCGGCGCGCAGGCGCCCTCCCATCTTGGCCACCACGTTGCTGGCCACCAGCCTGTTCAGCAGAGGCCAGAGCAGGAAGCCGGGCGACCAGCCTCTCCTGCCCTGCTGATGCAGAAAGCGCGCCCAGCCTACATCCACAGCCATGTTGAACAGCTTGCGGGCGATGGCGGGCTTCTTCTTCAACTGATCCTTGATCTTGCCGTACACCCGTTCGAAGATGCGTGGCACGGCAATGAGCACCGTGGGACGAATCTTCAACAGGTCATCTCCCAGCTGGGCCACGGAACGGGCATAGGCCACGCTGGCGCCGGCCATGATGGGCAGATAATAGCCTGCCGTCCTCTCCAGCGTATGTGACAGGGGCAGGAAGGAAAGGAATACGTCTTCTTCATAGCAATCCAGCAGGGTCAGACTGCCGTGGGCCACGGAGAGCATGTTGTGGTGACTGAGCATGACGCCCTTGGAACGCCCGGTGGTGCCGGAGGTGTAGACAATGGAGGCCAGCGCATGGGGATCGGCCCCCTTTCGCACCCGCAGTTCCCCTCCTTCCAGCGGCAGCCAGTCCCGGGCCAGGCGGATGCGCTCGTCGTTGCGGGCGAATTTTTCCGCCTCCTTGCTGCTGTCCAGAAGCACCACGCGTTTCAGGGGGCCATCCCCGTCCTCGGGCAGCACCGGCGCCAGCCGTTTCCAGCGTCCGGCATCCTGCACCAGCAGAGCCTTCACGCCGGCTTCTTCCAGGATATAGGCGATATTGTCGGGCCGGTCATCCGTGTACAGGGGAACCGTGACCAGCCCCAGGCTGAGAGCCGCCTGATCCCACATCACCCACTCGGGACAGTTGCGCAGCAGCACGGCCACCCGGTCCTCGGCGCGCAGGCCTTCGCCGGCCAGGGCCTGCTGCCAGCGGGCGATCTGGGCCGCCATCTCCGTCCAGTTGTAACTCTTCCACTCCTTGCTGGCCCTGTCGTGGTACTGGTAGGCCAGGCCTTCGGGCGAGCGATGCAGGCGACGGGCGAACAGGCCGTCCAGGGTGACTGCCTCCTCGGTGGAAATGATGTTTTCGTGGAATTGCTTCATCAATGGCCCCCTTGCCGAATGAACCATCGAGTTTAGTGTAAAATCGGTCTTGTTTTAACCCGTAAAAACCCTAAACCCATGAATATCCAACTGAATGGTGAAAACACCCCGGTTGACGAAGGCGCCACCCTGGGTGATATCGTGCGCCGCATGAACCTGGAAGGCAGCCGTTACGCCGTGGAAGTGAACGAGGAACTGGTGCCGCGCAGCGAACATGACGGCTATCGCCTGAAGGAAGGCGACAATGTGGAAATCGTGCAGGCCATCGGCGGTGGCTGATGTTAAGATTTCATCATCTTTCCTACCCAATCGAGCAGTAGATCCAATGTCAGAGAACACAGATACCTTCAGCGTCGCCGGACGCGAGTTTTCCTCGCGCCTGCTGGTGGGCACCGGCAAATACAGGGACATGGACGAGACCCGGGCCGCCATCGAGGCGTCGGGCGCGGAAATCGTCACCATCGCCGTGCGCCGCACCAACATGGGCCAGAACAGCGACGAGCCCAATATCCTGGACGTGCTGCCCCCGGACAGGTACACCATCCTGCCCAATACCGCCGGCTGCTACGACCAGAAGACCGCCGTGCGCACCTGCAAGCTGGCCCGGGAACTGCTGGACGGCCACAACCTGGTGAAACTGGAAGTGCTGGGAGACGAAAAGACCCTGTTTCCGGACGTCATGGCCACCCTGAAGGCCGCCGAGGAGCTTATCAAGGACGGTTTCGACGTCATGGTCTACACCAACGACGATCCCATCATCGCCCGGGAGCTGGAAGACATGGGCTGCGCCGCCGTCATGCCCCTGGCCGCCCCCATCGGTTCCGGCCTGGGCATACGCAACCCCCTGAACATCCGCACCATCGTGGAGAACGCGAAGGTGCCCATCCTGGTGGATGCCGGCGTGGGCACCGCCTCCGACGCCGCCGTGGCCATGGAGCTGGGCTGTGACGGGGTGCTCATGAACACGGCCATCGCCGCCGCGCAGAAGCCCGTGCTCATGGCTTCGGCCATGAAGAAGGCCATACAGGCAGGCCGCGAAGCCTACCTGGCGGGCCGCATGCAGGCCAAACGCTTCGCCTCGGCCTCCTCACCCCTGGAAGGCCTGTTCTTCTGACGGTGGACGAGAACAAGCACCGCCCCATCCGCAGCTACGTGCTGCGCACGGGGCGCTTCACCCCCGGTCAGCGGAAGGCCTTCGAACGCTGGTGGCCGGAATTCGGCGTGGATTTCGAGCCGGACAAGGTGCTGGATCTTCCCGCCCTGTTCGGCAACGACCGGCCGGTGTGGCTGGAAATCGGCTTCGGCAACGGCGAGTCCCTGGCGCGGATGGCCCGGGACTTCCCCGAGCGCAATTTTCTGGGCATCGAGGTACACACCCCCGGTGTGGGCCACCTGCTGCTCAAGCTGGGCGAAGAAGAGATCTCCAATGTGCGGGTCATGCACCACGACGCCATGGAAGTGCTGGAACAGTCCCTGGCGGACGCCTCCCTGGACGGCGTGCAATTATTCTTTCCCGATCCCTGGCACAAGAAGAAGCACCACAAGCGGCGCATCGTGCGCCCGGCCTTCGTGGAACGCATGGGCCGGCTAATCGCCCCCGGCGGCCTGTTCCACGCCGCCACGGACTGGGAAGATTACGCCGAACAGATCATGCGCCTGTTCTCGGAAAGGGAAGACCTGTTCGAGAACATCGCCGGCGCCGGCAACTACAGCCCGCGCCCGGACACCCGCCCCGTCACCAGGTTCGAGCAGCGGGGCCAGCGCCTGGGCCACGGAGTCTGGGACCTGCTGTTCAGGCGAAAAGCACGTTCCGGTTGATCAATGGACGCTGCCGAAAGAAAGATCCAGCGTGCTGGGCGGCAGCGGCAGCCCGGCCAGCTTGCTGGCCTGGTACACCGGTCCATGAGGAAACAGGGAATAGAGGTAGCGCTTGCCGCCCCGGTCCTCGAAACGCTCGGCAAGCGCCTTGATCACGTGACGGGCTGTGCAGGAAGTGCCATGCTCCTTGCAATGATCGCGCAGGAAATAGATCACTTCCCAGTGAGCATCGGTGAGTTCAATACCTTCTTCACGGGCCATCTCCATGGCCTGGGCCTCGGTCCAGTCATCAAAATCAGCCGGGGTTTCCATGCGTTCAGGGGAAAGGGTGCTTGCGGTAGTCATAAAGCCAGTTCCTCCAGATGGTTCATGTTCTCGAATGCGCCGGCGGGTATAGTTGTGTGATTACCGGTCACATTCCAAGCTTAGCAGGCTCTGGCAATCCTGCCGGAATAGCCCTCAACCCGTGGATTCAGGATAGAAAAAACACCCATGTCTTCGGTTGATATTCCCCTTCTGGAAGCGAGGAATCTGTGCACGACCTTCATCAGGGACGTAGCGCTGAAGGTTTTTCCGGGAGAAACCCTGGGCCTGCATGGCGATTCCGGCTCAGGCAAAACCCTGTTGCTGCGCGCCCTGGCGGACCTGGACATGAACCGGGGAGAAGTACTGCTGGAAGGCCGGCCCCGGGAATCATTCAGCGGCCCCGAATGGCGGCGCCGGGTTGGGCTGCTGCCCGCCCAAAGTCACTGGTGGAGCGACACTGTTGCCCCCCATGCCGAGGGCTGGCCCATGGACGTACTGGCCGCGCTGGGTTTTTCCGCGGATGTGCTGAGCTGGCGGACGGGGCGCCTGTCCAGCGGCGAGAAGCAGCGCCTGGCCCTGGCGCGGCTGCTGGCCAACCGGCCCAGGGTGCTGTTGCTGGACGAGCCCACCGCCAACCTGGACAGCGGCAACACAAGAATCGTGGAAAGGATCATCGGGGACTACCTGCACGAAGCCCGGGCGGGGGCCCTGTGGGTGAGCCATGACCCGGAACAACTGGCGCGCGTGGCCCGGCGCAAGGCGGGAATGAGGAACGGGCGGTTCGAGATGGAAGAAGGCTGACATGAACCTGATCCTGCTTTCTCCCTGGGATCTGGGCATCGCCGCCGCCCTGGTCTGCCTGCTGGCCGCCCTGTCCTGGATGCTGCGTCTGGGGATTGGCCGGCAGTTGGTCGTCGCCGCCGCGCGCAGCACGGTGCAACTGATGATCCTGGGCATGATCCTCAAGACCCTGTTCGCCCAGACCAGCCTCTGGCTCATCGCCACCATGACGGCAGTGATGCTGGCGGTGGCCGGCTACGAGGTCATGGCCCGCCAGCAGCGGCGCTTCCGCGGCGGTTGGGGTTATGGGCTGGGCACCCTGTCCATGTTCCTGTCGTCCTTCACCATCACCCTGCTGGCCCTGACGGTAGTCATCCAGGTGGACCCCTGGTATCAGCCCCAGTACCTGATTCCCCTGCTGGGCATGCTGCTGGGCAACACCATGTCCGGCATCGCCATTGCCCTGGACAATCTCACCCGCAACACCTGGGAACAGCGCCATGCCATCGAAGCCCGCCTGATGCTGGGCCACGAATGGCAACAGGCCATAGCCGGCATTCGCCGCGATGCCCTGCGCTCGGGACTGATCCCCATCATCAATGCCATGACCACGGCGGGCATCGTCAGTCTGCCGGGGATGATGACAGGCCAGATTCTCGGCGGCAGCCCGCCCCTGGAAGCCGCCAAGTACCAACTGTTGATCCTGTTCCTCATTGCCGCGGGCTCGGGCCTGGGCAGCCTGACAGCCATCTGGGCGGGAAGCCGGCGGCTGTTCGACGAGCGCCAGCGCCTGCGCCTGGACAGGCTGACAAACCGCAAGGGAGCCTCTGATTAAGCCTGGACGAAGCAGATTACGATTCAGACTGTTCCGGCACAAGGGACGAAAGAGGCAGTCAACCCATCGCGGATTCGGGCGTTGATCCTGGTACAGCAACCCACAGGAGACACGCAATGAAAAAGTCCAGACTGAAGGTTCTCACCGCTGCCGCCCTGGGCAGCCTTCTTGTTCTCGTTCCGGCAATGGGCCTTGCCCATGGTCACCACCATCACGGGCACAAGGTCGTGGTGGTCAAACCCGCCGTCCCGAGAACAACGGTGGTCGTGGTGCGCAGAACCCCCCGCAGGCATTGTCACTATCCCTGCTGGTACGGACCGCGGCGCGCGGCGGTGCACGCGCTGGTGGACTATGCCTGGTGGGAGTCCACTCACTGACCCCCGGCCTGCTTGTGCAACTGCCCGTTCCGCCACAGCTTGACTCCCAGCAGCACCCAGGGAGTGCCGTGCAGCAGGAGATCGAAGATGTCCAGGGGGCGAACCAGATCACCCGAAGCCAGCATCTTCAGCTTCTCCCATACGTGGGGTTCGGGCGTAAAGGGCATCAAGCCGAAAAACAGGGCAGCAAGAACCAGGAAACCCATGGGGATTTCATCTATCCATTTCATTGACAATATTCCTCGATGACGGCCCGGTATACCCGGGCATCTGCCTCCGTATGGCAGCAGTAGATGATGGCATCAAAATCCTGCCCGAACTCCAGACCGGCTTCAATGGCGACACGCGCGGCTTCCCCAAGGGGATAGCCATAGGCCCCCGTGCTGATGGCCGGAAAGGCAATCCGGCGCAAGGCCTTCTCCCTCGCCAGCACAAGACTGTTGACATAGGCTTGGCGCAGCAACCCGGGCTCCCCCTCGCCCCCTCCCCGCCACACGGGACCCACGGTGTGGATGATCCATTCTGCGGGCAGATCGAACCCCGGTGAAAGCCGCGCCTCGCCAACAGGGCAGCCACCCAGGGCGCGGGTATATTCCAGCAACTGCGGGCCCGCGCCCCGGTGAATGGCGCCGTCCACGCCACCACCGCCAAGGAGGGAGGTATTTGCGGCATTCACAATGGCATCCACCGCCAGTCTGGTAATATCACCGCTACAGACCTGCAATCTTTCACAGGCTTCCCGCCTGTCGGACCCCGGGATATTCATGCCGTGATCTCCACCCTGTTCGCCATTATATTGCTGGGACTTGTCGTCATCTTCTGGATGAACGCCGCCCGCGCCCGTGAGTTGGCCGTCGGCATCAGCCGCGCCGCCTGTGAGCGGGAAAGATACCAACTGCTGGACGACAGCGTCTACCTGCAACGGGTGGGGCCGCGCTGGACGCCCTCTGGGCTGCGCTTTCGCCGCATGTACCGTTTCGACTACAGCATGGACGGAAGATTGCGCGAGAGCGGCTACGTGCTGCTCATCGGCACCCAACTGGAGGCCGTACACATCCGGGGACGGCACACCATTGAACAGAAGAAAGAAGAACAACCAGACAACGAGGACGCCGCCTCTACCGGGAAAAACGGCAACATCATCCCGTTTCCAGAACGCCGACGGCGGCGCTCAGACCAATCCTGAGCTTTCCCGGGAGAACACGGGGCTGTGTTCCCTTATTTCACCACCTTCAGGCTGGGCCGCCCACCCGCGGGCGGGGTTGGATCCTCCGGGGGTTCCGGTGAGGCGTCTCCATCCTCCTCTTCCGGAAACAGCATTCCCCGGCCGTTTTCCCTTGCGTAGATCCCCAGCACGGCGTTCACGGGAATCAGCACGTCCATGGGCGTGCCGGAAAAACGCGCACCGAAGGAGATATAGTCGTTGCCCAACTCCAGGTCACGGGCCGCGCTGGCGCTGACATTGAGGACGATGCGCCCGTCTTCGACGAACTGCCGGGGAATCTCCACTCCCTCGGCATCGGCATCGACAAGCAGGTGTGGCGTCAGGTTGTTGTCGCTGATCCACTGCCAGATGGCGCGTATCAGGTAGGGGCGATTGGAAGTCATGACGCAGGTCTGTTAAAGACGCATCTCCCGCTCGGCCTCGGTTAGGCTCTTGGCAAAGGCTTCCCGCTTGAACAGCCGCGCCGCGTAGGCATTGAAGACGTTGGAGGCCCTGCCTTCCAGCTCTACCCCGAGGTGGGGCAGACGCCACAACAGGGGAGCAACGCTCGCATCCACCATGGAAAACTCGTCGCTCATGAAATAGGGCTTGGCTTCCAGAATGGGCGCACTGGCAATCAGGCTTTCCTTCAGCTCCTTGCGCGCCTTGGTGGCGGGCTTGCCACCGGCAAGAATGGTGTCAACGCGGCTGTACCAGTCCTTTTCCACCCGATAGATGTACATGCGGAAAGTCGCCCGGGAAACCGGATCCACCGGCAGCAGCGGTGGATGCGGGTAGCGCTCATCCAGATATTCCAGGATGATGCGGGAATCAAACAATGCCAGATCACGGTCCACCAGGGTGGGCGCGGTGCCATAGGGATTCAGATCCATGACATCTTCGGGCAGGTTGAGAGGGTCGACATCCACGATGTCTGTGGTTACATGCTTTTCCGCCAGCACCAGCCGTACGCGGTGACTGTGCAGATCCGCCGGATCAGAAAACAGAGTCATGATTGATCTTCTTGTTGCCAATGGAAGCTACCTGTGTGCATTGCCGCTTCCGGTCTTGCCAAGGAACCTCTGATGAAGCATCCCCGATACACCAGATGCGGAAAAGGCGCACAGTATAGCAGACTGCACGCCTTTCCGGGTCACTGTCACGCAGGCACGCGTGTCAGAAGGAGCTGATGGTGATCAGTGCACGTCCTTCCAGTACTCCTTCTTGAGCATCACGGATACCACGAAGAACACCAGCAGGAACAGCATCACCCAGATGCCGATGCGCTGGCGCTCCAGCTTCACGGGCTCGGCCACGTGAGTCAGGAAGGTCGCCAGGTCGCGGGCCAGCTGATCGTACTCCTCGGCGGACAGGCGGCCGGGCTTGACCAACTTGAGCTCCGTCACATGCTTGTTGCCATGTTCGTCTTCCTCGATGACAGCCTCCTGAACCCCCTGCAGATCCATGAGCACATGAGGCATGCCCACGTTGGGGAACACCACATTGTTGACGCCGAAGGGACGGTCCTCGTCCACGTAGAAGCTTTTCAGGTAGGTGTAGATCCAGTCTGCGCCACCGTGCTTCAGGCGGGCAGTCAGGGTCAGATCGGGAGGCGCGGTGCCAAACCACTCCGCGGCATCCACAGCGGGCATGCTGGTGGTCATCAGATCACCCACCTTGCCGCCGCCGAACATCAGGTTGTTACGGATCTGCTCCTTGGTCAGACCAAACTTCTGCATGTTCTCGTAGCGGAAATACTTCAGGGAATGACAGCCCTGGCAGTAGTTCACGAAGTACTTGGCGCCACGCTGCATGGCGGCATCGTCAGTCAGATCGATATCCGCCGACTCCAGATGCACCGCACCGCTGGCAAAGCCGGTCAGGGGCAACAGGGCCAGGGAAAGGATTGCAATCAGTTTTTTCATTTTGTCACCCTCTCTGGTACGGGCTTGGTCTTGTCCATCTTGCTGTAGATGGGCATTGCCAGGAAGAAGACGAAGTACAGGGTCGTGCAGACCTGCGCCAGCAGGGTGCGGCCAGGTGTTGCCGGCTGCATGCCCAGGTAACCCAGGATCAGGAACACCACCACGAACATGGCGATCATGCCCTTGAAGATGGGCCCCTTGTAACGGATGGACTTCACCGGACTCTTGTCCAGCCAGGGCAGGAAGAACAGCACCACGATGGCCGCGCCCATGGCGATGACGCCCCAGACCTGGGTGCCGGCAAAACTGGGCACGGCGCGCAGGATGGCGTAGAAGGGGGTGAAATACCATACGGGCGCAATATGCTCGGGCGTCTTCAGGGGGTTGGCCGGCTCGAAGTTCGGCGCTTCCAGGAAGTATCCACCCAGCTCCGGCGCGAAGAACACGATGCCCAGGAAGATGATCAGGAAGCCTGCCACGCCGGCAATGTCCTTCACACTGTAATAGGGGTGGAAGGGAATACCGTCGGCGGGAGCCGTGTCGCTCCACTTGTTACCCTTGGGCCCCTTCTTGATCTCGATGCCGTCGGGGTTGTTGGAACCCACCTTGTGCAGGGCGACGATATGCACGAATACCAGGGCCGCCAGAATGAAGGGCAGCAGGAAGTGCAGGGCGAAGAAGCGGTTCAGGGTGGCGTCGGAAATAACGTAGTCACCACGAATCCAGATGGACAGATCATCCCCGATGACCGGAATGGCCTGGAACAGGTTCACGATGACCTGGGCGCCCCAGTAGGACATCTGGCCCCAGGGCAGCAGGTAGCCCATGAAGGCGGTAGCCATCATTACCACGTAAATGACCATGCCGATGATCCACAGCAGCTCACGCGGCTTGCGGTAGGAGCCGTACATCAACCCGCGGAACATGTGCAGGTAGATGACCACGAAGAAGGCCGAGGCGCCCGTGGAATGCAGGTAGCGGATCAGCCAGCCCCAGTTCACATCACGCATGATGTATTCGACGGAGGCGAAGGCCAGGTTCGCGTCCGGCTTGTAGCTCATGGCCAGCCAGATGCCGGTCACGATCTGGTTCACCAGGACCAGCATGGCCAGGGAACCGAAGAAATACCAGAAGTTGAAGTTCTTGGGCGCATAATACTGCGCCAGATGCTCGTTCCATACCTTGGTGGCAGGGAAACGTTCGTCTATCCAGGTCATCAGGCTCATGCCGCACCTCCGTCATCTGCACCAATCAGCACCGTGGTATCGTTGAGATACTTGTGCGGGGGAATCACCAGGTTGGTCGGTGCCGGCACGCCTTTGTACACCCGGGCAGCCATGTCAAACTTGGAACCGTGACAGGGGCAGAAGAAGCCACCCTGCCAGTCGGCGCCAAGATCGGCTGGGCCAATATCGGGGCGGTAGGTGGGCGAACAGCCCAGGTGGGTGCAAATGCCCACCGCAATCAGGTATTCCGGCTTGATGGAACGGTGATAGTTCTTGCAGTACTCGGGCTGCTGGGGAACCTCGGAATCCGGATCGGCCAGGTGAGCCGTGTTTTCCTTGAGGTTCTTCAGAGTCTCTTCGGTGCGACGCACAACCCAGCACACCTTGCCGCGCCACTTCACGCGCATGAGTGCGCCGGGCTCGAGCTTGCTGATGTCAGCCTCTTCCGGCGCGCCCATGGCCTTGGCACGGGCGCTGGGTTGCCAGTAGCTGAGAAAAGGAACGAGGGCAAAGCCCGCGCCTACCGCACCGATACCGGCTGTTGCCGTGATCAGCATGCGGCGTTTTTTGAGGTCCACGCCTTGTGAGCTCATGGATGGAATCCCCCAGTAGCTAGTGAAAAGTTCAGGAATCTGTCCCGTGGAACCGCTCCACAGTGTTTCAGAATATACTAATTTTCTATTCTGAAGATAACGTCGGATTTTCGCCCATAACCCCCCCTTTGGTCAAGATTGAAAGCCGTTTATTTTTTCTATGGGGGGTTTGAAAAAAATCCTGAAGCAAATTGAGAACCATCAATGATGCTTTTGATTTTCTTGTTGATTCAACCGCTTGATGTGCACGGCCATACCCTGCGCCTCCTTCAGACAGGATTGGGTTGGTCGATAAAGCTGTGCTCCACTCCGAAATGCCGGCTCAGTTCATCTCCGAGAGCCTGGATGCCGTAACGCTCGGTGGCATGATGGCCGGCCGCCAGGAAATGGATGTTTCTTTCCCGGGCGATGTGGTAACTCGCTTCCGACACCTCTCCCGTGATGAAGGCATCGAATCCCTGATCCGCCGCCTTGTCCAGCCAGGACTGCGCCCCTCCGGTGCACCAGGCCACACGCCGGATACCGTGGTTCCCGCCGGACAGCAACAGCGGTTTCCTGCCGGTAAGCCGTTCCAGGCGTTCCCCCAGGCGACCGGCATCCAGGGCTTGGTGAAGCTCGCAGCCCCAGAGCAGGCCGTCGGCATTTACGGGCGCTGCTCCCGGAAAATCCAGCAGCTCACCCAGGCGGGCATTGTTGCCCAGGTCCGGGTGGGCATCCAGGGGCAGATGATAGGCAGCCATGCTCAGGCCGGCGGCAAACAGCTCCCGCACCCGCCGTCCCTTCATCCCGGTGAGCGCCTGGGGCTCCCCTTTCCAGAAATAGCCGTGATGCACCAGCAGCAGATCCGCCCCGACATCCCTGGCGGCTTCCACCACCGCCAGGCTGGCGGTCACAGCGGTGACGAGGCGTCGCACCTTGCCGCTGCCCGCCTCGACCTGCAGGCCGTTGGGACAGTAATCGTCAAAGGCCGAAATATTCAGCCGGGTATCGCAGTAGTCGATGATTTCACCAAGGGCGGGCATGATGGCTCCGGGGGACAAAAGGCTCATGTTAGAATGCCTTGGTAATGAATTTCCAGCGTCTCATCACTTTCATGTTCACTTCCGCGGCCGCGGGTATCATCACCGCTGTGGTGGTACTGACCTTCTGGCCGGGGATACTGCAACAGGAAAGAACGCCGGCGGGAAGCGGCTGGACGACATGGGAAAACAGTGGCTGGGCGGAGGCCGTGGCCCTGGCGGAACCTTCAGTGGTCAACATCTACACCAGCAAGATCACCCGGGAAGAAGGCGACCCCCTGTTCAAGAACCCCCTGATACAGCGCTATTTCGGCGATCCCCGGGGAAAACCCAAGCTGCAGCGCAAGAACAACCTGGGCTCCGGCGTGGTGGTGGACGCCAACGGTTACATCCTCACCAGCAATCACGTCATCAAGGATGCCGACGACATCTTCATCGGCGCGGAAGGACAGCCGCGGGTGCCGGCACGGATTGTCGGCACGGACCCGGATACGGATCTGGCCGTGATCCAGGCCGCCGGCAAGGATCTGCCCCCGGCCCGCCTGGGCAATTCCGCCAGCCTGCGGGTGGGAGACATCGCCCTGGCCATAGGCAACCCCTTCGGCGTGGGCAAGACCGTCACCCAGGGCATCATCAGCGCCACGGGCCGCGAAGGGCTGGGGCTGGCCACTTTCGAGGATTTCATCCAGACGGACGCCGCCATCAACCTGGGCAATTCCGGCGGCGCCCTGATCAACGCCCGCGGTGATGTCATCGGCATCAACACCGCCATCCTCTCCAGCAGTGGCGGTTCCCACGGCATCGGCTTCGCCATCCCCATCAACCTGGCGCGCCAGGTCATGGAACAGATCATCAAGCACGGCCGTGTAATCCGCGGCTGGATAGGCGCCAGCGGCGGCGACCTGACCCCCGCCATGGCGGCTTCCATGGGATTGCCGGAAGACACCAGGGGGGTGCTGCTGTCCGGCATCCTCGAAGGCGGCCCCGCCGATCAGGCGGGCATCCAGCCGGGCGACATCATTCAACGCATCAATGGCAAACCCGTGACCAATGCCCTCGAAGTCATGAATTCCATCGCCGTGGCGCCTCCCGGCACCACCATGGATCTCTCCCTGTTACGCGGCAACCAGTCCTTCCAGGCACAGCTTGTCGTCGCCGAACGTCCCCGGGACGTGGAATGAACCGGAACACTCGCCCCGGCAAGGGAGAAATGCTGATATGGCTGGCCATCTACGGCCTGGTGCTGACCTGGTCCGCCATCGAGCCGAAAGACCGCTTTACCTGGTTCCTGGAAGTGCTGCCCGCCCTCCTGGGCGTCGCCGTGCTGGCCTTCACCTGGAAATCCTTTCCCCTGACCCGGCTCACCTACTGGCTGATCCTCATCCACTGCATCATTCTCATGGTGGGCGGCCACTACACCTATGCGGAGGTGCCGTTGTTCGACTGGCTGCGGGACGTTCTGGGCGGCCAGCGCAACAACTACGACAAGGTAGGGCATCTGGCCCAGGGCCTGGTGCCCGCGATCATTGCCAGGGAGCTGCTCATCCGCCTGGACGTGATTCGCGGCAAGGCCTGGACCAGTTTCTTCGTGCTGTGCTTCGTGCTGGCCTTCAGCGCCTTCTACGAGCTCATCGAATGGTGGGTGGCGGTGGCCAGCGGTGACGACGCCGTGGCCTTCCTGGGCACCCAGGGCTATGTATGGGATACCCAGTCCGACATGCTCATGGCGCTCATCGGGGGGCTGGTGGCCGTGACCCTGCTGGCGCCCTGGCATGACAGGCAGCTACGCAGGTTCAACCAAAACAGACGCGGCGGCGACCCCGCCGCGGAATAGGCCATCCGGAAAACCAGACCCACCATTCAGCGGGATCGGCATTCCACGGGAAATCACATGCAGGCAACCACCGGCTCCCCGGAATCCCGGCTGCAAACGTCAGTCACGCCGCGCTTCCACCCAGTCCTCGGGCCAGGCACAGGCCAGCACCTTGGGAAGGCCTCCCTGTTCCGGGCGAAGCAGGAAGACCGCCAGGCCATGGTCTTCCTCGCCCGCCGGATTGAAGGGAATCAGCGGCTCGCCCCCGGCGTCCTTCAACCCCCCAAGGCAGGCGCTGTGGGTAACCATCACCTCGTCGCCCTGGTGAGGCTGCCACAACTGCTGTCGCAGGTCTTTCCCGCAGTCTTCCCCCAGCCAGGAAACCACTTTCGGCTCCCGGCCAAAAGCCAGGCGGGCCGTGCCCGTGGATGCGTCGCTGTACAGCCGGAATTCGCCTGACAGCATGGCCGTCATGCCCTGGCCCAGTCTCTTCGCGTCAGCCTGCCCCTTGTCCGAGAGCCCTTCCATGCAGGTCTGCCCTTCCCCGTCCCGGCAGCGGTCAGTATGGCGCAGCAACACGGTGATGCGCCCTTCCCGCCATTGACGTTGCACGTAGGCTCGGGTCACTGGATCGTCCAGCAGGTTGTCGCAGGAGCCGATGGTGCTCCGGTACCACCACCAACCGGTGAAGGCCAGCATGAGCAGCAGCAGAAAGATGCTCGCCCAGTAGAGAACGGGGAAACGGCCCCGTTCAGCCATGGACAAAGCTCTCCACCAGCTCCAGCAGCCGGTTGTTTTCTTCCGGTTTGCCGATGGTAAAACGCAGGCAGTCTTCCAGCAGGGGGTGGCTGCCGTGGAGCTTCTTCACCAGTACGCCGTTTTTCAGCAGATGATCGAACAGGGCCGCAGCCCGTCCGGGAACGCGCACGAGCAGGAAATTGGCTTCGGAAGGCCAGACCTTCAGCCCGGGCATGGCCGCCAGGGCCGCCAGCATGCGCGTCCTTTCCCGGCGGATATGCGCAGTCTGTTCATCCAGCACCTGATGATGTTCCAGGGCGAAGCGGGCGCTTTCCTGGGTGAGCACGTTGATGTTGTAGGGCATGCGCACCTTGTCGATCTCCCGCAGCCAGGCGGAAGGCCCGGCCAGCAGGCCCAGGCGCAGGCCCGCCAGGCCCAGCTTGGAGACGGTGCGCATCACCAGCAGGTTGTCGTACCGCCCCAGACGGGACATGAAGCTGTGGTCGGTGAAGGGCGCATAGGCCTCGTCCACCACTACCAGGCCCGGCGCCTTTTCCAGCACTTCGATGATGTCCGCCTCGGCGAACAGGTTGCCCGTGGGATTGTTGGGACAGGCAAGAAACACCAGGGCCGGCCGGTGTTCTTCCATGGCCTGGCGCAGGGTGGGCATGTCCAGGGAAAAATCCTCCGCCTTGAGCGGCACGCCCACATAGTCCATGCCGCACCACAGGGCGATCATGCGGTACATGACGAAGCCGGGCTCCACGGACAGGATGCCGCGCCCCTCACCGCGCAGGGCCAGGGCCAGCATCTGGATGATCTCGTCCGAGCCGTTGCCCAGCAGCAGTTCCATGTCCCCGGGCACATCCATGGCCTGGCGCAGCTCCTCCGCCAGTGCCTGGGCCCGGGGATCGGGATAACGGTTCACATCCACCCCACCAAGGCGCTCCAGCCAGGCGGTCTTCATCTCCGCCGGCCAGGTCCAGGGATTCTCCATGGCGTCGAGCTTGACCAGCCCCTCGGCCGGTGGCACATGGTAGGCGGACAGGGCCTGGATCTCCGGCCGCACCCAGCGCTGGACGAGATCAGCCACGCTCACGGCTTGAGACGATACTCGGCGGACAGGGCATGAGCGATGAGCCCCTCGCCCCGGGCCAGGGTGGAGGCCGTGCGGCCCAGGGTGTCGGCGCCCTCCCCGGACACCAGAATCAGGCTGCTGCGCTTCTGGAAGTCATAGACCCCCAGGGGCGAGCTGAAACGCGCCGTGCGGCTGGTGGGCAGCACATGGTTGGGGCCGGCGCAGTAGTCCCCCAGGGGCTCGGAGGTATAGCGCCCCATGAAGATGGCGCCGGCATGCTTTATCTTCTTCGCGTACTCCCGGGGATTGTCCACGGACAGCTCCAGGTGTTCGGCGGCGATGTGGTTGGCGATATCCGCCGCCTCGTCCAGATCCGCCACCTTGATGAGGGCGCCGCGGTCGCGCAGGGAGGCGGCGATGATTTCACGGCGCTCCATGGTGGGCAGCAACTCATCGATGGCCTGCTCCACCCGGTCAATGAAATCCCCGTCCGGGCACAGGAGCATGGACTGGGAATCCTCACCGTGCTCCGCCTGGGAAAACAGGTCCATGGCCACCCAGGCGGGATTGGTCTGCCCGTCGCAGATGATGAGGATCTCGGAAGGCCCGGCCACCATGTCTATACCCACCTGGCCGAACACGGCGCGCTTGGCCGTGGCCACGTAGATGTTGCCCGGGCCGACGATCTTGTCCACCGGGGGGATGGTGTCCGTGCCATAGGCCAGGGCCGCCACGGCCTGGGCGCCGCCGATGGCGAACACCTTGTCCACACCACAGATATGGGCCGCCGCCAGCACCAGCTCGTTGAGCTCGCCGCCGGGGGTGGGCACCACCATGATGAGTTCCCGCACCCCGGCCACCTTGGCCGGCAGGGCGTTCATGAGCACGGAAGACGGATAGGCGGCCTTGCCGCCGGGCACGTACAGGCCCACCCGGTCCAGGGGCGTGACCTGCTGCCCCAGCAGGGTGCCATCGGCTTCCTCGTATTCCCAACTGGCCATCTTCTGGTGCTCGGCATAGGCGCGCACCCGCTCGGCGGCGTGCTCCAGGGCCTGCTGCTGGTCCCGGGGAATACTGTTCCAGGCCTGCTCCAGGCGGGCAATGGGAATCTCCAGGTCCGCCGCGTCTTCCACCTGCCAGCCATCGAAGCGGTTGGTGAAGGCCACCAGGGCGCCGTCGCCTTCGGCGCGGATGCGGGCGATGATGTCGTTCACCGTGTCGTTCACGGCCTTGTCCGATACGTTGTCCCAGGCCAGCAGCTCGTCCAGTCCTGCCTGGAAGTCTGCCGCGCCGGAATCCAGCTTGTGTATGTCAGCCATTGACGGCCTCCGAGAGTATGTCGACCAGGGATATGATGGTTTCGTGTTTCATCTTCCAGCTTGCCTTGTTCACCACCAGGCGGGAGCTGATGTCCATGACATGTTCCAGGGGCACCAGTCCGTTGGCCTTGAGGGTGTTGCCACTCTCCACCAGGTCCACGATGAGATCGGACAGGCCCACCAGGGGCGCCAGTTCCATGGAACCGTAGAGCTTGATGATCTCCACCTGCTGGCCCTTGGCGGCAAAATGCTGCTTGGCGGCCTTCACGTACTTGGTGGCGATACGCAGGCGCTGGCCGTCCAGGCTGGCATCGGGATGCCCGGCCACCATGAGCCGGCATTTGGCGATCCGCAGGTCCAGGGGCTCGTACAAGCCTTCCCCACCGTGTTCCACCAGGGTGTCCTTGCCCGCCACGCCCACGTCCGCCGCGCCCCATTGCACATAGGTGGGCACGTCCGTGGCGCGTATGAGCACCACCTTCACGGCGTCGATGCTGGTGTCCAGGATCAGCTTGCGGCTGGTGTCCGGGTCGTCGCGCAGCTCGATGCCCGCGTGTTTCAGCAGCGGGAGGGTGTCTTTCAGGATGCGCCCCTTGGCCAGGGCAATGGTTACCGGTGACTTGAATTCCATGATGTCCTCAATCCGGCAGGCGGCGGATGCGGCCGCCCAGCCCCGCCAGCTTTTCTTCGATGTTCTGATAACCCCGGTCGATGTGGTAGATGCGGTCCACCACGGTCTCGCCTTCGGCCACCAGGCCCGCCAGCACCAGGGAGGCGGAAGCCCGCAGATCCGTGGCCATCACCGGCGCGCCGGTGAGTTTCTCGATGCCGGCAACGATGGCCGTATTACCCTCGAGCTTGATGTTGGCGCCCATGCGCTGCATCTCCTGCACGTGCATGAAGCGATTCTCGAACACGTTTTCGGTAATGGTGCCTACCCCCTCGGCCACGGCGTTCAACGCCGTGAACTGGGCCTGCATGTCCGTGGGAAAGGCCGGGTAGGGCGCCGTGTGAATATCCACCGCCCGGGGGCGGCGGCCTTCCATGTCCAGCTCGATCCAGTCCTCGCCGAGCTCCAGCTTCGCCCCGGCCTCGCGCAGCTTGGCCAGCACGGCGTCCAGCAGACCGGGATCCGTGTCCCGTACCTTGACCTTGCCGTGGCTCAGGGCGCCGGCCACCAGGAAGGTGCCGGTTTCGATGCGATCCGGCATCACCGAATGGGTGGTGCCGGACAGGTTCTCCACGCCCTGGATGCGAATGGTATCCGTGCCCGCGCCCTCGATCTTCGCTCCCATGCTGTTGAGGCAGTTCGCCAGATCCACCACCTCGGGCTCCCGGGCGGCGTTTTCGATGACCGTCTCGCCCTTCGCCAGGGTGGCGGCCATCATCAGGTTCTCGGTGCCGGTTACGGTAATCATGTCCATCACCAAGCGCGCCCCCTGCAAGCGCCTGGCGCGAGCCTTGATGTAACCGCCATCCACGGAGATCTCCGCCCCCATGGCCCGCAGGCCTTCCAGATGCAGGTTCACGGGACGGGAACCGATGGCGCAACCGCCGGGCAGGGACACGTCCGCCTCGCCGAAACGCGCCAGCAGGGGCCCGAGCACCAGAATGGAGGCACGCATCACCTTCACCAGCTCATAGGGCGCGGCAAAACTGGAAATGGTGGACGGGTCGATCTCGATGGTCATGCGCTCGTCCACGGTGATGCTCACCCCCATGCGCCCCAGCAGACCGATGGTGGTGGTCACGTCCTGCAGGTGAGGCACGTTGCCCAGATGCACACTGCCGTCACTGAGCAGGGCGGACGCCAGGATCGGCAACGCGGCGTTCTTCGCGCCCGATATGCGCACTTCGCCGTTGAGAGGCGCGCCGCCGGTGATTACGAGTTTATCCATTCAGTGCTCTGGGTCTGAAATCAGGTTGGGACAGAACTCTCCATGATAATAAACTTTGCCCCCCGAGGCTATTCCAGGAGAAAGTTCTCCACGTTGGACACCCGCGCCAGCGCCAGCAGATCCTCGGGAACATGAGTGTAACGCAATAAGCACCCTGCTCTCCTCGCCTCCTCCAGCCCCTGCAGCAACAGGGCCAGGGCCGCGCTGCTCGTCCTTTTCACATCCGCCAGGGAGATACTCAGCTCCCGGCTGGCGCGTATGCGACGGGCCATTTCCGGCCAGATATCCGGGATGCTGGCCAGATCCAGCACTTCCGGCAGGGACCACTCGGAAACCTGAGCGCTCACCCTTTAAGCGCCCCGCTGCTTGCGGTTGTGCTCGCCCAGGGAAGTGATAAGCCCCTCGATACCGCCCTTCTTGATCTCGGCAGCAAAACTGCTGCGATAGTTGGACACCAGGCTCACACCGTCCACCACCACGTCATAGATCTTCCAGCGCCCGTCACTGGTGCGGTACAGGCGGTAGTTGATGGGGATGGGCGGCCCACCCTTGTCGTGCACCCGGGTGGAAACCGTCACCCGCTTGTCATCGGGCTTGCCGCGAAACGGCAGGTACTCCACTTCCTGGTCGGAATAATTGAGCAGGGTGGTGGCGTAGGTGCGCACCAGCAGCTCCTGGAATTCCTCGGCAATACGTTGTTTCTGCGCCTCGGTGGCACGACGCCAGTAACGCCCCAGGGCGCCCCGGCTCATGACGCGGAAATCGAAGTGCGGCAGAATCCTTTCCTGCACCAGCTCGTAGATGCCGCTGCTGTCTTTCTCCAGCTCTGCCTTGCGCTCGCGTATCTGCTCCAGCACGTAATCGGCCGTGGAGCGGATCAGCGCCACGGGTTCCGGTTCCTTGTCCGCCGCCCCGGACAGACCCGCCGCGAACAGCAGCGCCAGTATCAACATCCTTGTAAACATCATTTGCCTCCTTCCTGCGCCTTGCTGAAAATGAATTGCCCTATGACCTCCTCCAGCACCAGGGCGGACTGGGTGATCTCGATTTCGCTGCCATCCTTGAGCACCTCGTCACTGCCACCGGGATCGAGGCCGACATACTGCTCGCCCAGCAGTCCCGCGGTGAGGATCTTGGCGTAGGTATCCTCGGGAATCTCGTCGTACTCGGCATAGATGTCCAGGCCCACCACGGCCTGGAAACGCTCCTTGTCGAAGCCGATCCGCGCCACGCGGCCCACCTCCACGCCGGCCATGGTAACCGGCGCCTTCACCTTCAGGCTGCCGATATTGTCGAAACGCGCCTGCACGCGGTAACTGTCACCGGTATGCAGGGTGCCCAGGTTGCTCACCTGCATGGCGAGAAAGAACAGGGCCACCAGGCCGATGGCCATGAACACACCGACCAGCATTTCCAGTTGTCGTGAAGATTTCATTACTGTTTTCCCATCAGTTGAACATCAGCGCGGTAAGGGCGAAATCCAGAGCCAGCACGGCCAGAGAGGAATGCACCACGGTGCGCGTGGTGGCCCGGCTCACCCCCGCCGAGGTAGGCACGCAGTTGTAGCCCTGGAACACGGCGATCCACAGGCAGGCGAAACCAAACACCAGGCTCTTGATGACACCATTGAGCAGATCTTCGTTCCAGTCGATACGCGCCTGCATCTGACCCCACCAGGCCCCATCGTCCACGCCCAGCAGGCCCACGCCCACGAACCAGCCCCCGACCACCCCCAGGGCGCTGAACAGGGCCGCCAGCAGGGGCATGGAGATGAAACCCGCCATGAAGCGCGGCGTGAGCACCCGGCGCACCGGATCCACGGCCATCATTTCCAGGCCGGACAACTGCTCCGTGGCCTTCATCAGGCCGATCTCCGCCGTCAGGGCCGAACCCGCCCGGCCGGCGAACAGCAGGGCGGTGACCACCGGGCCCAGTTCCCGCACCAGGGAGGCGGCTACCATGACGCCCAGGGTGGCCTCGGCAGCGAACTGGGACAGGATGTAGTAGCCCTGCAGGGACAGCACCATGCCCACGAACAATCCGGATACGGCAATGATGAGTACCGTGAGCACGCCCACGGAGAACAACTGTTCCAGCAGCAGCCGCGGACGGCGCAGCACCTCGCCCATGCTGGTCAGGACATGCAGCAACAGCACCGTCGCCCGTCCCAGGTGACGCACGAAGATGATACCGGATTGCCCCAGCCGGGCCAGCGCTTCCGTCACGATTTCCCTCCGAACAAATCCTGCTCCAGGGGCCGGGCGGGATAGTGGAAGGGCACGGGCCCGTCCGGCAGGCCCCGCATGAACTGGCGGGTCCAGTCCGAGCCGGAATCGCGCAACTGATCCGGCGCGCCGGATTCCACCACCCGGCCGCCGGAGATCACATACACCAGATCGGCGATGGCGTTGGTTTCTTCCACGTCATGAGATACCAGGACACTGGTCAGCCGCGCCGCGTCATTGAGCTGGCGGATGAGCTTCACCAGCACCCCCAGGGAAATGGGATCCTGGCCGGTGAAGGGCTCGTCGTACATGATCATCATGGGATCCAGGGCAATGGCCCGGGCCAAGGCCACCCGGCGGGCCATGCCGCCGGACAGCTCCGCCGGCATCAGGTCGCGGGCGCCACGCAGGCCCACGGCCTCCAGCTTGAGCAGCACCAGCTTGCGCAGCAGGGGCTCGGGCAGGGCCGTGTGCTCGCGCAGGGGAAAGGCCACGTTCTCGAACACGCTCAGATCCGTGAGCAGGGCGCCGCTCTGGAACAGCATGCCCATGCGCATGCGCAGGCGGTAGAGTTCCTGCCGGTTCAGCTCGTGGACGTTCAGGCCATCCACCTCCACGGTTCCCCGATCCGGGCGCAACTGTCCCCCGATGAGCTTGAGCAGGGTGGTCTTTCCGGTGCCGGAAGGCCCCATGATGGCGGTGATCTTTCCCCGGGGGATGTCTATGTCCAGGCCGGAGAATATCTCCCGGTCCCCACGGCTGAAATGCAGGTTGCGGATACGCACCAAGGGCGCCTGCGCCGGATCGCCGGACAGGGAAATACCGCCGGGCGCGTCCACGCCGGCTTTTCCTCCCCCTTGCGTTCCAACGGCAAGGGACATGACCCGCCCTCCGATGCAGTTTGCAAGAAGGCTCATTGTCCGCACCCGGACCCGCCGGGTCAAGAACAAGACACAATACCGGACCACCCGCGGGGTGCAATGAGCGCGGCGAATTGCGCCAGGGAACGCCCTCGAACGGCACTGGCGCGTTGCACAGGCTCAACACGCCCTACATACTGATCCCGTGAAATGTTAGGCTTTACCCTGTTGATCCGTTCAATGGCGCCCACCATGGCTGACATCCTTCCCTTCCGCAAGCCCCGAGCCAGCGAAAAACACCGTGGCAACACCCTGTGCCGCAGCGGGCACCACAAGTGGGAAATCGACAAGGAGCGGGTATTCGATACCAAACAGGGGCGCCTGGTGACCCGCATGAAATGCAGGCGCTGCGGCAAGGTGAAAAACAGGCTGCTGTAAGCAGGATCAACCCCACTGTCCAGCCGCGCATAGGCGCTTCCCCGGGGCCGTGCTATCATCCGCCAAAACCATGCAGAAGACGCAGCCTTGAATCCCGTACCCGCATCCAGCAAGTCCGACGCCGAAAAGCTCCAGGAGCTCGGCCTGGCGGTGATCCGCACCGAGGCCCAGGCGGTGGCCGACCTGGCGAAACGCATAGACGCCAGCTTCGTGCGCGCTTGCGAATACATGCTTCATTGCACGGGGCGCATCGTGGTCACCGGCATGGGCAAATCCGGCCACGTGGGCAACAAGATCGCCGCCACCCTGGCCAGCACCGGCAGCCCGGCCTTTTTCGTGCATCCGGGTGAAGCCAGCCACGGCGACCTGGGAATGATTACCTCCGGCGACGTGGTGCTGGCCCTGTCCAACTCCGGCGAGACCGGGGAAATCATCACCATACTGCCCATCATCAAGCGGCTGGGCGTGCCCCTGATCAGCATGACGGGCAATCCTGACTCCACCCTGTCCCGGGAGGCGGAGGTGAACATCGACGTGAGCGTGACCCGCGAAGCCTGTCCCCTGGGTCTGGCTCCCACCGCCAGCACCACCGCCGCCCTGGCCATGGGAGATGCCCTGGCCGTGGCGCTGCTGGAAGCGCGGGGATTCACGGAGCTGGATTTCGCCCGCTCCCATCCCGGTGGCAGCCTGGGACGCAAACTGTTGCTCCACGTGGGCGACATCATGCACCAGGGCGAAAAGATTCCCCAGGTGGGCGAGCGGGCCACCATCAGCCAGGCCCTCATGGAAATGACCGCCAAGGGTCTGGGCATGACCGCCGTGGTGGACAGCGAAGGACACATCAGCGGCGTGTTCACGGATGGTGACCTGCGCCGCACCCTGGACCGGGGCGTGGATCTGCACAGTACGGAGGTCACGGAGGTCATGACCCGGGGCGGCATCACCACCCAGGCCCAGAGCCTGGCCGCCGAGGCCCTGAAGCTCATGGAGGACAACAAGATCAGCGGCCTGCTGGTGGTGGACGACAGCCGGCATGTCATCGGCGCGCTGAACATGCACGACCTGTTGCGCGCGGGAGTGGTATAGATGCAGGACATACTGAACAGGGCAGCCCAGGTAAAACTGGTGATCTTCGACGTGGACGGCGTGCTCACTGACGGCAGCCTCTACCTGGGCGACGACGGCCAGGAATACAAGGCCTTTCATTCCCAGGATGGTCACGGCATGGTGATGTTGCAGAACAGCGGCGTGCAGATTGCCATCATCACCGGCCGCACCTCACAGGTGGTGGCCACGCGCATGGCCAGCCTGGGCATCAGCCATCTCTACCAGGGACAGCGGGACAAACGACCCGCCTACGCCGAACTCAAGGAAAAGCTGGGGCTGGCGGACACCGACATCGCCTACGTCGGCGACGATGTCGTCGATCTGCCCGTCATGAGTCAGGTGGGTCTGGCCATTGCCGTACAGGACGCCCATGCCTTCACCAAGCAGCACGCCCACTGGATCACGCCCTCCGCCGGCGGCCGCGGCGCGGCCCGCGAAGTCTGTGAACTCATCATGGAAGCCCAGGGCAAGCTGCGGGAGCACCTGCAAACCTACCTTCAATAGGCCGCCATGCGCATTTGGCTGTTTCTGTTGCTGTTGGGCCTGCTGGTCATCACCTGGTGGGCATCCCGGCCCGACCCTCCATCGGACCAGCCGGAAGATGCGGCAAAAAGTGACGTGCCGGACTACTTCGTGGACGGCCTGGCCCTGCGCCAGTTCGACGTGGACGGCCGGCTGAGCCACCGCCTGCGGGCGCGGGACATGCAGCACTATCGCGACAGCGGCCTTGCCCGGCTGGCCGCGCCGCGCTACATACTCTACGAACAGGGCCGCCAGGTCTGGACCATTAGCGCCGAAAAAGGCGAATTGTCCAGCGACCAGTCCCTGCTGAAACTGCTCGGCAAGACCATCATCGAAAGAGAAGCGGACGACATCCATCCCGCCATGCGCCTGGTCACCTCGGATTTGCGCATCTACCCCCGGAAGGAATATGCGGAGACGGACGAAGCCGTGACTGTCACCAGCGAGCAAAACTGGATAGAATCCACAGGCATGCAGGCCTGGTTCAAATCACCCGGCAAGATCCTTTTCCCTGCTCAGGCGAGGGCCCATTATGTTGCACACTAGACGTCATCTCCTTCTGGCCCTGCTGCTGGTCTTCTCCCCGGCGCTGACGGCCCTGCCCACGGACAAGGATGCCCCGGTGGAGATCGAGGCGGACAGCGCCGACATCGACGGCAAGACCAACACCACCACCTATCGTGGCAGGGTGCGCATCAGCCAGGGGTCCATGGAGCTGCGCGCCGACAAGGTGGTGATCGAGTTCAAGGGGCGCAAGCCGAGCATTCTGACCGCCACGGGCAACCCGGCCAGGTTTCGCCAGAAACCCGAAAAGGACAAGGGCTGGGTCACCGGCCAGGGCAAGACCATCGTTTACCGCATCAACAGCGAGGAACTGGTGCTCACGGGTGATGCCGTCCTCACCCAGAACGACGACAGCTTCCGCAGCGACCGCATCGTCTATGATCGGGTGAAGGCGCGGCTCAAGGCCGGCGCTGCCGCGGATGGCTCGGAACGGGTGAGGGTCATCATCCACCCCCAGGACACTCCCTGATTTCGCCATGAGTTTTCTCACCGCAGAAGGCCTGGTGAAAAGATACCGGGGCAAGGCCGTGGCCAACGGCGTCAGCCTGCATGTGGACGAGGGGGAGGTCGTCGGCCTGCTGGGCCCCAACGGCGCGGGCAAGACCACCTGCTTCTACATGATCATGGGACTGATTCCCGTGGATGCCGGCTCCATCAATCTCGGCGGCCGGGATCTGACATCCAGCCCCATGCACGTGCGCGCTCGTCACGGCCTGGGATACCTGGCCCAGGAGCCGTCCATCTTCCGCCAACTGAGCGTGGCCGACAACATCCTCGCGGTACTGGAGATTCGCGGCAAGCTGAACAAGAAAGCCCGCCAGGAACGCTGCGAGGAGCTGCTGGCGGAGTTCGGTATCGGCCATCTGGCCGGGCACAAGGCCATCTCCCTTTCCGGTGGTGAACGCCGCCGCCTGGAGATTGCCCGCAGCCTGGCGACAGAACCCCGCATCATCCTCCTGGACGAACCCTTTGCCGGGGTGGATCCCATTTCCATCGCGGATATACAGCAGATCATCCGCAACCTGGCCGATACCGGCATCGCCATACTCATCACGGATCACAACGTGCGCGAAACCCTGGGCATCTGTCAGCGGGCCTACATCCTGTCCGAAGGCGCCGTGCTCGCCCAGGGACATCCGGAAGAAATCCTCGCCCAGGAAGAGGTGCGCAATACCTACCTGGGAGAACATTTCAGGCTTTGAACCGGCAAGGGATAGGGGGGATGATATACCATGCCACCATGGGACAACCCCAAGCCATTGAAAAATTTGATAACTTCAAAAATTCCAACGGCGGCCACCCCGCCCGTGAAACAGACCGAGTTCAAAATCAGATGACCTGAATCAAGCAAAGCCCGCTCAACAGCGCTAAACTATGAATAAACGCCGAAACATAGGTTACCGCATCAACTGATGAAACCATCCATCCAGCTCCGTCTGGGTCAGAATCTGACCATGACCCCCCAGTTACAGCAGGCCATCCGCCTGTTGCAACTTTCCACACTGGAGCTCAAGCAGGAAATTCAGGAAGCACTGGAATCCAACCTCATGCTGGAGATCGAGGAGGAGGGGCAGGACGGCCTGTCTGCGGAAGGTGAAAGCATACCAGCCGAGAACCCGACCGACCCCCCGCAGGAAACCCTGGGGGCGGAAGGCAGCACCGACAGCATCCCTGAAGACCTGCCCGTGGACGCCAACTGGGAAGACCAGTACGACATTCCGGCCACCCGGACGCCATCCGGCAGTGGCGAGGAATCGACCGATTTCCTGGCCCGGGAAAGCCAGGCGGAAACCCTGCAGGACTACCTGCATTGGCAGCTCAACCTCACGCCCTTTTCCGACCAGGATCGGGGCATCGCCATGGCCATCATTGACGGCATTGCTCCCGATGGCTATCTCAGGGTGGAACTCGAGGACATCCTTGCCGAGATGAATGACGAGGAAATCGGCATGGAAGAAGTCCTGACGGTATTGCACCGGGTTCAGCGTTTCGATCCACCCGGGATTGCCGCCCGCGATCCCCGGGAATGCCTGCTGTTGCAACTGGAACAACTGCCGGCGGATCTGCCCCTGAAACCCCAGGCGGAAAAGTTGTTGCGCGACCATTTCGACCTGCTCACAGGCAATAACGAGGCCCGCATCCGCAAGCTCCTGAAAGTCAACAGCGAGGAAGTGCGGCAGATATTCAGCCTGATCCGTTCCCTCAACCCGCATCCCGGCTCCACCATCTCTCCTCCTGACACCCGTTACGTGGAACCGGACGTGTTCGTGCAGAAGAAGAACGGCCGCTGGCTGGTCTCCCTGAATCCGGACACCATGCCCCGCCTGCGCGTCAATCCAGAGTACGCCTCCCTGGTGAAACGCGCCGACAACAGCAGCGACAACATCACCCTCAAGGATCACCTTCAGGAGGCTCGCTGGTTCCTCAAGAGCCTGCAGGGGCGCAACCAGACCCTGCTCAAGGTTGCCACGCGCATCGTGGAAGTACAGCAGGGTTTCTTCGAGCACGGCGAGGAAGCCATGAAACCCCTGATCCTCAAGGACATCGCCGAAGCCGTGGACATGCACGAATCCACCATCTCACGCATCACCACCGGAAAATACATGCATACCCCGAGAGGTGTGCTGGAGTTCAAGTACTTCTTCTCCAGCCACGTCGCCACCGACAACGGCGACCAGGCGTCGGCAACGGCCATTCGCGCCCATATCCGCAAGCTGATACTCGCGGAGGACCCGAAGAAGCCATTGTCAGACAACAAGATCGCCACCATGTTGTCCAATGACGGCATCAAGGTAGCCAGGCGCACCGTCGCCAAGTACCGCGAAGCCATGGCAATCCCGCCATCCAACGAACGCAAACGTCTCGTTTAATCAAGGAGAACACCTATGCAACTGAGCATAACCGGTCACCATGTAGAACTCACCGATGCCCTGCGCAGCTATGTCGAAGACAAGATCAAGCGCATCGAACGTCACTTCGATCACGTTACCAACGTCCATGTCATCCTCAGCGTGGAGAAACACATGCAGAAGGCCGAGGCCACGGTGCACGTGAGCGGTGCTGACGTTTTCGCGGATGCCACCCAGGAAGACATGTACGCAGCAATCGACGGACTGGTGGACAAGCTCGACCGACAGATACTCAAGCACAAGGAAAAGATCCAGAAGCGGGCACGTGGAAACGGCGCCAGGGCCGCCCTGGCGGAAATGCCCGAGTAGTTCGCGCAACCACGGCGGAAGGAGGACGCCTTTCGCCGATTGCCACCCGAGCCTTTTCCGCGGGGTGCGGAAAAGGCTCCTGAATTCAAGGCCACATGCCATGCTACCCGAAGACCTGTTGCAACCCGACCAGATCAGTCTCGAAGACGACGCAACCAGCAAGAAGCGCGCGCTGGAGCATCTTTCGGAACTCCTGGCCGCCGGCACCAACGCCCCTGCCGCGGAAGCCATCTACGAAAAACTGCTGGAACGCGAACGCCTGGGCAGCACCGGAATGAGCGAGGGGATCGCCCTGCCCCACGCCCGCATCAAGGGTATCAGCAAGCCGGTGGGCGCATTCTTACACCTGGAACACGGCATCGACTTCGACGCCATGGACGGCAGGCCGGTGGACATCCTGTTCGGCCTGCTGGTGCCGGAACAGGCCACGGACGTGCACCTGGAACTGCTGGCCAGCCTGGCCAGCCTGTTCAGCAAGCCGCAGGTCTGCGCCCAGGTACGCCAGGCAGACAGCCCGGAACAGGTGATACGCATTCTCAACCCGCCACCGCTGGCCGATGCAGCATCAGATCACAGTTGAGGATCTTCTCGACGCCCTGCAGGAACGCCTGCGGCTGCGCCTCCTTGCCGGCGGGAAAGGGCTGGGCAACATCATCTTCGACGCAGACGAGGAAAAATCCGACCCCATCGTTGCCGGCCCCCTGAACTATATCCATCCCAGCCGCATCCAGATCATCGGCCCCAAGGAGAAGAAGTACCTGACCGGGCTGAGCGCCGAGGAACAGCAGGCGGCATTGACCCGGCTGTTCGCCGCGGAACCCGCCGCCATACTCCTGAGCAACCGGCTCAAGTCCATGCCCGCCCTGGAGAAGCTGGCGAAGAAGCACAATGTTCCCCTGCTGGCATCATCCCTGAAGGACAGCCAGGTACTGGACAACATCCAGTACTACGCGGCGCGTTTCTTCGCGCGCAAGACCACCCTGCACGGGGTCTTTCTGGAAGTGCTGGGCATGGGGGTGCTGCTTACCGGTCACTCGGCCGTGGGCAAGAGCGAACTGGCCCTGGAGCTCATCATCCGCGGCCACCGCCTCATCGCCGACGATGTTACCGAGTTCCGCCGGGTTGCCCCGGACATCCTCAGTGGAAGCTGCCCGCCCCTGCTGCGCGAATTTCTGGAGGTGCGCGGCCTGGGCATACTCAACATTCCCGCCATGTTCGGCGACAGCGCCATCCGGCACAGCAAGTACCTGCACCTCATCGTGCACCTGAAACGCATGAAACTGCAGGAAATCGCCGACATGGAGCGCCTGCGCGGCGCCAACCGCTACCGTACCGTGCTGGGCGTGGAGATTCCGGAAATCACCGTACCCGTGGCACCGGGACGCAACCTGGCCATCCTGGTGGAAACCGCGGTGCGCAACCACATGCTCAAGTTGAAGGGCTATGACGCAGCGGAAATCTTCATCGAACGCCAGAGCCAGGCCATAGAGAACGACAGCAAATGAGTATCGGCATTCTCCTCGTAACCCACCCTGGCATAGGCGACACGCTGCTGGAAAACGCCAGCAAACTGCTGGGCAACTGCCCCCTACGCATCCGCAGCCTCGGCATTCCCCTGGAAAGCGATCGCGAACAGCTGATGCGGGACGCCCTGGAAGCCGCCCGGGCCCTGGATGACGGCAGCGGCATACTCATTCTCACCGACGCCTTCGGCGCCACCCCCAGCAACATTGCCTGCGAACTCACGCGGGAGATGCAGGCCAACGTGGTATCCGGTCTCAACCTGCCCATGCTGATCCGGGTATTCAACTACAGCAACGACGACCTGGCCGCCCTCACCCGCAAGGCGGAAGAAGGGGGCATGCGAGGCATCCAGGTGTCCACGGTCCCCGGGGAGAAAGCATGAAGTCCTCCGGCGTGGTGATACCCAACAAGCTGGGGCTGCATGCCCGGGCCGCCGCCAAGCTGGTGAGCACCGCCAGTGGATTCTCTTCCCAGGTATACCTGGAACGCAATGGCAACCGCATCAACGGCAAGAGCATCATGGGCGTGATGATGCTGGCCGCCAGCCAGGGCAGCGAAGTCACCGTCATTGCCGAGGGAGATGACGAGGATCAGGCCCTTGCCGCCCTGCTGGACCTGATCAACGACGGCTTCGGGGAGGAGCAATGACCATCGCCATCCAGGGCATAGGGGTAAGCAGCGGCATCAGCACCGCCATCGGCAAGGTGCTGATGCTGTCCCGTGGCAGCATACAGGCGGAGCCCGGCATGGTGCCCGCCAGCGAGGTCGATGCCGAGGTGCGGCGTTTCTTCAACGCCGTGCAGGCAGCCGCGAAGCAGCTCACGGAAATCCGCAAGGAAATACCGGCGGACACGCCACCGGACATCCTGGAATTCATCGACGCCCACCTGCTCATGCTGCAGGACAAGGCCATATCGGAAGCCCCCGCCCAGACCATACGCAACGAGGGCTGCTCCGCGGAATGGGCCTTGCAGTTACGCCGCGACCAGCTACTGCGCGTGTTCGAGGACATGGAGGACGCCTACCTGCGCACGCGCAAGGATGATCTCGATCACGTGGTCAACCGCATCATGGCCATACTGCAGGGAGAAGGCGGCAAGGATCCGGTGGAGATTGCCGGTCACATCATCGTGTCGGAAGACCTCACGCCGGCAGACACCATCATGCTGCACCACCGGGGAGCCAGCGGCTTCATCACCGATTTCGGCAGTCCCATGTCCCACACGGCCATTCTTGCCGCCAGTCTGGGCATTCCCGCCGTCGTGGGCGCGCACGGCGCCAGCAGTCACCTGCACAGCGGCGAGCTGGTCATCGTGGACGCCGCCAATGGCACGGTGCTGGCGGACTGCTCCAGTGAAAGCATCCGGTTCTTCGAACAGCGTCTGCGCGGGGAAAGGGAACGGCGCAACGCCCTGCAGACGCTTCGGGACAAGCCGGCCATCACCCGGGACGGCGAGCGCATCGAGTTACAGGCCAATATCGAACTGCCGGAGGACGTGGAAGCCGTGCGCGATGAGGGAGGCGACGGCATTGGCCTGTACCGCACGGAATTTCTCTACATGAACCGGGACCAGCTTCCCACGGAGGACGAGCATTACCAGGCCTACCGGCGGGTCATTGAAGGCATGGACGGGCGCCCGGTAACCATTCGCACCCTGGATCTGGGCGCCGACAAGCAGTGTGAACACCAGCCCGAGCCCACCGCCTGCATCAATCCGGCCCTGGGACTGCGCGCAATACGCCTGTGCCTGAAGGAGACAGACATCTTCCATGTGCAGATCCGCGCCATCCTGCGTGCATCGGCGCATGGCCCCGTGCGTCTGATGATTCCCATGCTCACCAACCTCTGGGAAGCCCGCCAGGCGCGGGAAATCATCGACGAGGAAATGCACGGCCTCGCGGAACAGGGCGTTGCCATGGACACCTCCCTGCCTATTGGCGCCATGATAGAAACACCAGCCGCCGCCCTCACGGCGGATGCCTTCGCGGGAATGTTCGATTTCCTTTCCATCGGCACCAATGACCTCATCCAGTATACCCTGGCGGTGGATCGCGCCGACGACAGCGTCAACCATCTCTACGATCCACTGCACCCCGCGGTGCTGATGCTGATTCGCAAGGTCCTGGAAGCCGGCAGACAAAGCGGCAAGCCCGTGGCCATGTGTGGCGAGATGGCGGGCAATCCCCGCTACACGCCTCTGCTGCTGGGACTGGGGTTGAGAACCCTGAGCATGCACCCCGCCTCCCTGCCCGAGGTAAAACAGCTGATCCGCGAACTGGACCTGCAGCGACTGAGGGATCGGGTGAAGAAGCTGCTGCGCGATCCGTCAGCCTATGATCTGGCGGAACGCATTGAAGCACTGGGCAGCGAGTAACGGCAACACCAGCTTCCCGGAAAGAACGGTTTGTTTCCCATGCTCTTGCGCCGGTGAACAGGGCCTCCCCGGATTCGGGCAAATCATGTCGGGCATTGCCTCGGGCGCGGCAAGCCGCATCTGAATTGTTTTCCACAACCTGATAAACTGCCGGCAAATTGTTCTATCGGGCAATTCAGGACAGGCAGGCATTTCATGACCACCCCGGCAAGCACAGAAGGCGAAATCTCACGCCTGGAACAGATTCAGGAATACCTGGATCAGGATTCCTGGCGGGAAGCCGCCGCGCTGCTCAGGAAACTGCAGCCGGCGGAAATCGCTCACGTCCTCGAAGCCCTGCCCCTGAACCAGCGCCAGATCCTCTGGGATCTGCTGGATTCCGATCAGGACGGCGAAACCCTCATGGAGCTCACGGAAAACGTGCGCAACGAGCTCCTGCAGAACATGCGCCAGGACGAGATCGTCGCCGCCACCGAACACATGGACGTGGACGACCTGGCCGACTTCATCCAGGAACTGCCCGAAGACGTTACCGACCATGTAATGCGCTCCCTGGACGAGCAGGACAGGCGGCGCCTGGAAACCGTGCTCTCCTACCCGGAGGACACCGCCGGCGGCCTGATGAACACGGACACGGTGACCGTGCGACCGGAAGTCAGCCTGGACGTGGTGTTGCGTTACCTGCGCCAGCTCGGTGAACGCGTGCCCCGGGACACCGACCAGTTGTTCGTGACCAACCGGGAGGACGAGTACCTCGGCACCCTGCGACTGGCCGACCTGGTCACCAACGATCCCAACGAAACCGTGGCGGAAGTCATGAGCCTGGGCGTACAGCCTTTCAACGTGCTTACCCCGGACTCCGATGTGGCGCGGCGTTTCGAGCAATACGATCTGCTGTCCGCGCCCGTCGTCGATGACAAGGGTCGCCTGGTGGGACGTATCACAGTGGATGACGTGGTGGATCTGATCCGCGAGGAAGGCGAGCACCAGTTCATGGGCTCCGCCGGCCTGTCGGAAGACGAGGACATGTTCGCGCCGGTACTGGAAAGCAGCAAGCGGCGCGCCGTATGGCTGGGCATCAACCTGCTCACGGCCTTTCTTGCCTCCTGGGTCATCGGCCATTTCGAGGAAACCCTGGATCGCATCGTGGCTCTGGCGGTACTCATGCCCATCGTTGCCAGCATGGGCGGCGTGGGCGGCACCCAGACCCTGACCCTGGCCATACGCGGTATTGCCCTGGGACAGTTGTCGAGCAAGAACGCCGGCTACCTGCTGGCCAAGGAACTGGCGGTGGCGGTGGTCAACGGTATCCTCTGGGCCGTGGTTGTGGGCATCATTGCGGGTGTATGGTTCGACAGCGCGGACATCGCCCTGGTGATCGCCGCTGCCATGGTCATCAACCTCATCGCCGCCGCCATCGTCGGCGCCCTGCTGCCCCTGGCCCTTAACAGGTTGGGCATAGATCCGGCACTGGCGGGGGGAGTATTGCTCACTACCGTAACCGACGTGGTGGGCTTCCTGGCCTTCCTTGGGCTGGCGACACTGTTCCTGCTGTAATACGTGTTTTTCAGGCTGCCGAGTGACGCAGCGCACAAAACCAGGGTTCTTTCCCCCCGCCAATTGGTTATCATGGAGCTAAAAACAATCAATAAATAATATAGCATCCACCAACCCCGAGTTTACGATGAAGGTCTTGCTGATCGAAAATAGCCGGTTGTACCAGCTCTTTCTCAGCGACCTTTTCCGGCGGCTGGGCTATCAGCCTGTCAGCGTTGCCACACACAAGGAAGCCTTGGCCGCACTGGAAAAATACGACTTCCGCTTCGTCTGCATGAACCTGCTGCTGGACGGCAGGGACGCCATTGATTTCATTCCCGAGATCCATGAAAAAGCCCCCAATGCCACGGTGATCCTGCTGACTTCGGACCGGGGGGCAGGCATCCGCATGCAGGCGGTGAAAGCCGGCGCCACGGAAGTCATCTACAAGAGCGGCATGTCGCACATCATCCGCCGGCTCCGTGTGTTGCTGGGAGGCGCCGCCAGCGAACAACTGCTCACCGCCAACCGGCGGGTGCTGTACGTGGAGGACAGCCCGACCCAGGCGGCCATCATCTCCACCATTCTCGAAGAGGACATGCAGCTTGACGTGGAACACTGCGGCTCGGCGGAAACCGCCATACGCTGGCTGGCCGACAGGAAATATGATCTGGTGATTACCGACGTCCTGCTACAGGGCGAGGCCAGCGGCCTGTGGCTGCTGCGCAAGCTGCGCACGCTCGACAACGAGAACGCCCAGTTGCCGGTACTCACCCTCACGGGACACGATGATCCTACCCGGCGCCTGGAGCTGTTGCGCGCCGGCACCACGGACTACGTCACCAAGCCGGTGCTGAAGGAAGAGCTGATCATCCGCGTCAATAACCTGATCAACAACAAGCTGCTCTTGGACAAGGTGCTGGAACAGCAGGCGCAGATGCAGCGACTCGCCATGCGGGATGAGCTGACAGGCTGCTACAACAGGCTGGGGTTCCGGGAGCTGTCGGAAAAATACATCAGCCAGGCCGCGCGGCAACGACGTCCGCTCTCCCTGGCCATCATCGATCTGGATCATTTCAAGCAGGTGAACGACGAACACGGGCATGATGCCGGCGACGAGGTGTTGCGCGCCCTGGGACAACTGCTGCGCAGAAAAAGCAGGAAAAGCGACGTGGTTGCCCGCTGGGGCGGGGAGGAATTCGTCCTGCTGCTGCCGGACACAGACCGGGATCAGGGCCTTTGCGCCGTGCGCAAGATCGGCGCCCTGGTGGCGGCAATGGACACCGGCGGCAAGTTCTTCGTGACCGCCAGTATCGGCATCACCTGCATCTCACCGCCGGCCAAACCCGAACTGGATGCGATGATCACCTGTGCCGACAAGGCCTTGTATCGCGCCAAGGACGCGGGCAGGAACTGCGTGGTATATCGTGACTGCCCCCTTGCCGCCGGGAAGGAATCTCCCGGAAACGGGGAGCATACATCATGATTCCAGCCATGCCCGGGCCAGAGCTTCCTGATCCGGCTCGAAATACTCCACGGCGGCCTTTCTCAACCCCTTGAGCATGAACAGCTCCGTGGGCTCGCGCCAGCGCTCCTCACCCACCACGGCGATCTTCTCGATCTGCTCATCCTGATCCTCCATGAACCCGGGGTTGGTTACCTCGCCAATGAGATCGTCATCCCAGCCTTCGAAACCGTCATACAGCACCAGGATGCGAATGTTCCCATCCTCGCGAATCTGCTGCTCGCCGGCCTGCCAGGCGGACACGAAATCATGTGCATGCAACTTGCCGCTGACCCGGAAGACCAGGATACCGTCCAATACGGCTTCGAATACGGCCGGCATGCCTGTGTCCTCTGCTCTCAGGTTTCCTCGCGCATCTGTTCTTCCACCTGCTTGTTGCGCGCTTCGATCTCTGCCTGGGTACGAGCTTCCCACACCGCGCGACGCTCTTCAACCCGCTTTTCCCATACGCCGGGTTTTTCCGGGATCAGCTTCTCACCAAACAGGGCCTGGCGCATGAGCTTGTAGCCAAACTGCAGCAGGGCCACGTCATCCTTTTCAATCTGCTCGTAGGTCTCCTCGGGAATATCATAACTGGCGCGGAACTTGTCGCTGAGGACGAAGCGGCGGAACATGTCCGTGTTGTAGGAGGCCATGAAGAAAAGTTGCAGACTCATCTCGTTGGGCTTGCCCACGCCGGGACCGGCGGACTTCTTCTTCAGGATAAGCTCGTACCATTCCTGGTTGTAGAAATCGAACTCGTCACAGCCCTGCTCCTTGCGGTATTCCTCCACGGTCAGTTCGCGGTCTTCCTCGTGCCCCTTGCAGTGTTCTTCAACTACCAGGGAATACTGCTTCTGCGGCTCACTGGAATCCTTCTCGCGGATGTTCAGCACCGCCAGGGGATAGTAGCGGCACACCGTGGGCCGGTCTTCATAGACGGTACAGCCGTTCTCCTCGTCCAGGAAGGGGCAGGCGCCATCATCGTTCACCTTCATCTTCAAGCCCGGCACCTTGTCCTGATCCATGGGATAGGGAACCGTGTACTTGTCCAGGAATTCCTCGGATGTCATGCCGAAACGTTGCTTGAGACGCAGCACGTCATAGGGCACCAGGGTGATGTCGGAGCGCTTGCAACAGGCGTTGAAGCAGGAAATGCCCTTGTAACAACTGAATTTGAGTTTACTGTCCGGCCCCAGCACCGTGGGCAGGGTGGGACTCTTGAAGGGAATATCGAATTTTTCGTCACTCATGTCTTGAACCTCAACCCCGAACGGGGCTTGTTGAAATCGTCAAATGGACGGAAACCGTGCAATTATCATCCAATTTCCATTCATTTGCAGACTCCTTTGTTGTCCGGAAATCAGCCAGCCCGGAAACAGGCCTTCCGCCAAAAAGAAAATCCGGACGCCTTGCGGCGTCCGGATCCCCGTCTTCAGACTGTCAAGCGATGATTACTTGAACAGCTTGGACTTGTCCACCAGATCCTTGTGAGCACGCTTGAAGCAGGTCCACTTCTTGGTTTCCTTGTCGTAAATGGAGTTTACGAAGCACTTCCAATTCTCTTCGTCAACGAAGTTCTTGTCCATGCGATAGTAGAAACCAGGATAACGGCTTTCCTCACGGAACTGGATATGCTTCATGTGAGCTTCCGCGGTGAGGATGCGGTGGTAGTTCTCCCATGCGCGCAGGAGCTCGTGGAGGTCCTTGGCACGCATCTTCAGGGAGTCTTCCTTCAGCATCTCCAGCTTCTGCTCAGCCAGATCCAGCATGTTGGCGTTGGTGGTGTAGTAGGTGGCAACACCGGCTACATACTCGTCCATGATCTTCTGCAGACGGAACTGCAGCATGCGGGGAGTAATGTAGTTGGGGTTGACGTCGATGGCGGTGGTGTAGTCCTTGTGCTCCAGATAGTTGCGCACGGGACGATAGATCTCCTCCACCAGCTCGTCAACGGAGGTGTCCAGCTCAGGGGTCCAGTCCTTGTTGTCCATGACGAACTTGACCATGGACTTGGCGCACATGCGGCCTTCGGCGTGAGAGCCGGAAGAGAACTTGTGGCCAGAGGCGCCCACGCCGTCACCGGCGGTGAACAGACCCTTGACGGTGGTCATGCCACGGTAGCCCCAGTTCCAGCCGGAAGGCAGGTGCTCGGGTACGCCATCCATCTCCTCTTCGGTGGGAGCGCCAACGTCCTCGGGACCGGAAACCCAGATGCCGCAGCAACCGGAGTGAGAGCCCAGCAGGTAGGGTTCGGTGGGCATCAGCTCGGAGTTCTTCTTCTCCGGCTCGATGTTCTCACCCGCCCAGATGCCGCACTGGCCGATACACATGTCGAGGAAGTCTTCCCAGGCTTCCGCTTCCAGGTGCTTGACCTCACGGGGAGACAGGGTTTCGCGCAGGTTGGCCAGCGCGGTAACGGTGTCCATCCAGATGGGACCGCGGCCTTCGCGCATTTCCTTGAGCATCAGGTGGTTACGCAGGCAGGAAGCGGGAACGGCAGCCTGACCATAGGGAGGATAGTCGTCCAGCATTTCCTTGTTGCGTACCATGTACGGCTCGCCTTCGCCGTTGGTGGCCTGGGATTTGAACAGCAGGAACCAGGCGCCAACCGGACCGTAACCATCCTTGAAGCGGGTGGGTACGAAGCGGTTTTCCATCAGGGTCAGCTCGGCGCCGGCCTCGGCGGCCATGGCGTAGGTGGAACCGGCGTTCCATACGGGGTACCAGGCACGACCCTGGCCTTCACCCACGGAACGGGGACGGAAGATGTTCACGCAGCCACCGGCTACCAGCAGGCAGGCCTTGAACTTGTAAACAACAACCTTGTCTTCACGAGTGGAGAAACCGACAGCACCGGCAACGCGGTTCTTGTCGTTCTTGTCGTTGACCAGCTTGACGATGAAGATACGCTCCTGGATGTTGTCCACGCCCAGGGCCTTCTTCGCGGCCTCGGCCACGATCCACTTGTAGGATTCACCGTTGATCATGATCTGCCACTTACCGGAACGTACGGGCTTGCCGCCGTCCTTCAGGGGAGTCAGACCCTTGGAACCGTCGTGACGCTCACCGTTCTCGTCAGTCTTCCAGATGGGCAGACCCCACTCCTCGAACAGGTGAACGGACTCGTCAACGTGGCGGCCCAGATCGTAGGCCAGGTCGTCACGGGTGATACCCATCAGGTCGTTGGATACCATGCGGGCGTAATCCGCGGGATCCTGCTCGGGACCGATGTAGGTGTTGATTGCAGACAGACCCTGAGCTACCGCGCCGGAACGGTCCATGGCGGCCTTGTCGACCAGCTTCACGGAGATGTCCACGCCTTCTTTCTTGGCAGCTTCCACCCAGGGGCCAATTTCATAAGCGGTACCGCAAGCAGCCATACCACCGCCGATGATGAGGATATCTACCTCTTCTTCGACTACTTCGGGATTACCGAATTCAGCCATGTTAATTACCTCTAACTAAAATGTTTGTCCAAATGATCGGAACTATGGATTACTTGCAGATCAGCTCGCTGGGATCACCAGCACGGTAGCCGTTCTGTTCGTTGTGGTTGAAGAAGCCGGGCTCGCCGATCTTGCTGATGTCGGCGTCGGGCTTGTTGCCATAGGGATCGATGGAACCTTCCGGAGTGGTACGGATGGGGAACTTGAAGCGCTTCATGGTGCCATTACGGAACTTGATGGTCCACATGATGGAATCAGTACCGCGCAGCGGCTGTACGGAAGCACCCAGAGGTACGATATCGGCGTAGGGACGCGCTTCGATAGCGTTCTGCGGGCAGATCTTGACGCAGGAATAGCATTCCCAGCACTGATCAGGCTCCTGGTTGAAAGACTTCATGGCGTGGCCGGTCATGGAACCGTCCATGTCCAGCTTCATGAGGTCATGTGGGCAGATGTACATGCAAGCGGTCTTGTCCTGACCCTTGCAGCCATCGCACTTATCGGTACGCACAAATGTAGGCATCGATAGTTCTCCTTAGTTTACACTGCAGTGAATATTCACCGCCGAAGCGGTCTTCTTTTCAATCCGGAACGCCTGAAACCAAGGTCTCACCCGCCCCGAAAAATCGCCAGTCACCCCTTGGAAGCATTCAATCGTGGCGCGGGCACCACAGTGGGAAGCCTCCCCAGGGGCATATAGGGGGAGTAAAAATAGTTTCTCGGGGCGCAAAAGGCCAAACAGTTTTACATCCGGCAGGCATAAAGAGGCTTTATCTGTAATACTTATGAACCTTGGAAATCAATTAATTACAGGTAGAATCAGGCCTTGTCCCCCTGCTGTACGAAAAACTGGAACTGATCCAAATCAACTCATATGAACAACCCGCCAGATACCCTGCTTCTCATCGCCCCCGGCTGCCCTCACTGCCAGTCCGTTCTCACCAGTCTCACCGAGCTGGTGAAGAAAGGAGAGATCGGGCGCCTGGAAGTCGTCAACATCGCCGTGCACCCGGAGGCGGCACGGGAAGCCGGCACCCGCTCCGTGCCCTGGATGCGTATCGGCGGCTACGAGCTTGCCGGCAACTACAGCCTCGGCGAGATCCGCGAATGGGTGAACAAGGCTGCCGCCGGCGAGCAGGCGGGAGACTACATCCGGGAACTACTGGAACAGCAGCAGATGGAGCAGGCCGTCGGCTACCTGAAAAAGCATCCGGAACAGATGCCCGCGCTCCTGGATCTGATGCAGCGCGAAGACAACTCCCTGGGCGTGAGTTTTGGCGTGAGCGCCATCTTCGAGGAACTGGCTGGCAGCAAGGCCCTGAAGGCGCTGGTGCCTGAACTGGGCGAACTGACCCGTGCGGAAAAGGCCAACACCCGGGGCGACGCCGCCTACTATCTGGGCCTGTCGGGCAGCCCCGAGGCCAGAGCCTGGCTTGAACCCCTGCTGGACGATCCCCAGGAAGACGTGCGGGAAATCGCCCGGGAAGCCCTGGAAGAACTGCCTTCATGAATCACGCCCGCCTGTTCCTGCTGCTGGGCGCTCTGGCCGGTTTGCTCACCGTGGCCCTGGGCGCATTCGGCGCCCACGTGCTGGAAAGCCGCCTCGACCCCCACTTGTTCACCGTGTTCAACAAGGGCGTTCACTACCAGGGCCTGCACGCCCTGGCCCTGCTGTTCACCGGGCTGCTGCTGCACATATCACCCAACACCAGCCTACGCCGGGCGGGGTGGTGCTTCATCGCCGGCATCGGGCTGTTCAGCGGCAGCCTCTATGTCCTTTCCCTCACGGGAATTCGCGGCCTGGGTGCAATAACTCCCCTTGGCGGCCTGTCTTTTCTTGCGGGATGGCTGCTGCTGGCCATGGGTGGCTGGAAAACCGGATTACAGGAATGACCCACGAACTGCTGATCATCGAGGACGACAGCTCCCTGAGCCAGATGCTGACCCTGCACTTCGAGGACCAGGGCATGAAGGTCCAGGTGGCCCACAGCCGCGCCCAGGCCCTGGAGAAGCTGTCCTCCCGCAAGCCGGATCTGGTGCTGCTGGATCAGCAGCTGCCCGACGGTCTGGGGAGCGAGCTGATTCCCCGGATCCTGGAACTGCACCCGGACACCCGCATCATCATGATGACCGGCGTCCATGACCTGGAGCTTGCCATACAGGCCATACAGCAGGGCGCCACGGATTTCATCCACAAGCCCGTGAAGACCAGAGTGCTGCAGGAAGCCGTGGACAAGGCCCTGGCCTGGACGCCGGCCAGCACCACGAATGCAGCCCCGGATGAGCCCAACATCCGCGAACTCATCGGCCGCAGTGAAGCCATGCTGGAAGTGAGCAAGCAGATCGCCCTGTCCGCCCAGAGCAGCGCCACGGTGCTCATCAGCGGGGAATCGGGCACCGGCAAGGAAATCGTCGCCCGCCTCATTCATCAGTACAGCGGGCGGGAAGGCCGCTTCGTGGCCATCAACTGCGCGGCCATCGTGGACAACCTGCTGGAAAGCGAGCTGTTCGGCCATGTGAAAGGAGCTTTCACCGGCGCCACCACGGATAAGGCCGGACGCTTCCAGCAGGCCGAGGACGGCACCCTGTTCCTGGACGAGATCGGCGAATTGGCCCCGCCCCTGCAGGCCAAGCTGCTGCGCGCCCTGCAGGAACAGACCGTGGAGCCCGTGGGCGGCAACCGCACGGTTCCCGTGAACGCACGCATCATCGCCGCCACCCACAGGGATCTGTTCCAGGCGGCCCGGGACGGCAATTTCCGGGAAGACCTGGCCTACCGCCTGGACGTTATCAACATCCAGCTCCCGCCACTACGCGATCGGCGGGAAGACATTCCCCTGCTGGCGCGGGCCCTGCTGGGCCGGGCCGCGCGGAAGATGGAGCGTCCTGCTCCCCCCCTGGACGACGCGGCCATGGACAAATTGCTGCAACACCCCTGGCCAGGCAATGTGCGGGAACTGGAAAACGTCCTCACCCAGGCCCTGGTGCGGGCCAGGGATGGCGGCATAACCGCCGACCTGATCCGCTTCCACGAAATCGGCGCCGCCGAACTGCCCGAAACCCCGGAAGAAAGCCCCTTGCAAACCCTGGAGGAGGTGGAAGCCCGGCATATTCAAAAAGTGCTGGATCACACCGGCGGCCACAAGACCAACAGCTGCCGCATCCTCGGCATCTCCCGCCCCGCCCTGGACAGGAAGATACGCAAGTACCGGCTGCGCGTGAGGCCCGTGGAAAAATAATCAGGCCCCACATCAGGGTAACGTTCCGTTACATCCACACCCCTCCTTTGCACGAAATGTTACGTCCCTTTTGCGTCCAACCTGAAGCAGGTACTGACAACCATTTGATTTTACGCCGTTTTAACTGACTGGCACAGATCGTGCTTCGTTATGGTTCACAACAACACCAGGACGCACGATCATGAGAACAGAAAGCACGACCTTCGCCACGGGCGGCCCCGCGGTCAGTGAAAGCCCCGCTGCCCGTGAAATCCGCTTCCAGGCCATCATTGGCCGCTACATGGACGATCTGTTCCGTTATGCCTGCTGGCTGGTGCACGACCGGGCCGTGGCCGAAGACCTGGTTCAGGAAACCATGCTGCGCGCATGGAAGTCCATGGACAGGCTGCAGAAACCCGAGGCAGCCAAGGGCTGGCTGATAACCATCCTGCGCAGGGAGAACGCCCGCCGTTTCGAGCGTTTCCAGCCCCAGTTCAGCACCATGCCCACCGAGGCCCTGGCCGACAACCACCAGGACTACGATACATCCACCGAGGCCTTCGTTCTGCGCAACGCCATCGCCGGGCTGCCCGAGGATTACCGCGAGCCCCTACTGTTGCAGATCATCCACGGCTACTCCCAGAAGGAGATCGCCGCCGAGCTCGGCATCTCCGTGGCCGGCGCCGGCACCCGCCTGTTCCGCGCCAGGAAAAAGCTGCGCGCCCTGGTGGAAGGCGATGGGAAACAAGCCTGATCCAACCCTGACATCATTCGCTTTTGCAAGCACACGGAGCATGTTAGCCTACCCCGAATAGCAGTAATTCATCCGGAGTGACAACATGCCATCATTCGATATCGTTTCCGAGGTTGACCTCCAGGAAGTCCGCAACGCCGTGGACCAGGCCAACCGGGTCATCGACACCCGTTTCGACTTCAAGGGCGTCAACGCCAGCTTCGAGCACAACGAGAACGAGATCAAGCTGGAAGCGGAACAGGAATTCCAGTTGCAACAGATGCTGGACATCCTGCGCGAGAAGCTCGCCAAACGGGGCGTGGACGTGAAAGCCCTGGACGTGAAGGATCCCCAGACCAGCCTGAATGCCGCCCGCCAGCAGGTGCTGGTGCAGCAGGGCATCGAATCCGACGTAGCCAAGAAGATCGTCAAGGAGATCAAGAACGCCAAGCTCAAGGTGCAGGCCCAGATCCAGGGCGACCAGGTACGGGTCACGGGCAAGAAACGTGACGACCTGCAGAAGGTCATCGCCATGCTGAAGGAAAAGGAATACGGCCTGCCCCTGCAATTCAAGAACTTCCGAGACTGATGCCGCAACTGGACCGGGGCACGAAAATCTACGCGGCGGTACTGGGCGCCCTGGTGCTGGCACTGATTTTCCTTGCCCTCTACACCCCGCCCCAGGTAGCCCATCTCAACGACAGGCTGGAGGCCGACGAACAGGTGGGCGGTTTTCCCTATCCCTTCCGGGTGCTGCGGGTCAGCAACGGCGTGGCGGTGATGAGCACCCCCCGCTCCAGCGCCGTGCCCGTGGCCCAGGTACTGGACAAGATCTTTCCCGGCCTGGGCAACTCCGATCCCGCCTCGCCCTTGTTCAGGGAACTGCAGGACCAGCTCGCCAGCACCCAGAAGCGCGCCAAGGCCATCGTACTCGAAGACCCGGAAATCAAGCGCGTGCAATGGGAACTGGACCGGAACTGGTTAATGCAGCATGGCATCACCCCGCCTCCCTCCACACGCTGACAATCAGCCACGGAGCGAGCCTCCTACGGGGGATGTAGCAGCGGCGCCCCCGCCACGACCAATCGGCCCGAGGGCGGGCCTCCTACAGGGGATGTAGGAGCGGCGCCCCGCCGCGACAAATCGGCCCGAGGGCGGGCCTCCTACGGGAGTTGTAGGAGCGGCGCCCTCGCCGCGACCCC
>CAZWRE010000027.1:0-1917 GCA_964636335.1 uncultured Sedimenticola sp.
AGTCGTTCCCGGCGACAGCCTTACCGTGAAGATGCACGACAAGATCCTCGACGAAGACGCCGAGGTGAAGGTTGACCTGGTTGTTCTGGATCTGGGCATGGTGCCCAACTCCGGTCCCGATCCCTATGCCGCCAACGAAGCCCTGGAAGGCATGGACGAAGAGGAAAAGGCCGCCGAACTGGAAGCCCAGGCCGAAGCCGCCGCGGACGAAACCTCCGTGAAAGTGGAATCCATCCTCAATCTGGATTATCGCCAGGGCACCGACCTGCCGCATCTGAAGCACGGGTTCACCGACTCGCACTTCATCTGCTTCCCCTATGAGACGCGCCGTACCGGTATCTATGCCGCCGGTCCCGTGCGCCGTCCCATGGACATCCGGCAGGCCATGGACGACGCCACCGGCGCCGCCATGAAGGCCATTCAGGAAATCGAGAACGCCGCCCAGGGCCGGGCCGCGCATCCCCGCGTCGGCGACCTGTCCTACCCGAGCTTCCGCAAGGAAGGCTGCACCCAGTGCAAGCGCTGCACCGTGGAATGCCCCTTCGGCGCCATCGACGAGGACGAGGAGCGTTATCCGCAGTACAACGAGTCCCGCTGCCGCCGCTGCGGCACCTGCATGGGCGCCTGCCCGGTGCGGGTCATCTCCTTCGAGAACTACTCGGTGAACACCGTGGGCGCCCAGATCAAGGAATGCGAAATCCCCGAAGAGTGGGATGAGAAACCCCGCATCCTGGTGCTGGCCTGCGAGAACGACGCCTATCCCGCCCTGGATCAGGCCGCCATCAGCGGCGTGGAGATCAGCCCCTGGGCACGGGTCATTCCCGTACGCTGCCTGGGCTCCACCAGCCTGTCCTGGGTGACCGACGCCCTGAACAACGGCTACGACGGCATCATCATGATGGGCTGCAAGCGCGGTGACGACTACCAGTGCCACTTCGTGCGCGGTTCCACCATGGCCAACGAGCGCATGGCCAAGGTCGGCGACACCCTGGAGTCCCTCAACCTCGAACCCGAGCGGGTCGTGGTGGAAGAGGTCGCCATCACCGATATCGACCGTGCTCCCCAGCTGATCCAGGATATGGCGGACACCATTGAAAAGATCGGCCTGAGCCCATTCAAGTTCTAAGGAGACTGGCGATGAGTGAACTGAACAAAGCAATGATCGAGCAATATCGCAACAGCTTCCTGAGCGAAGTTGAAGCCAACGTCGAAGAAGGCGAATGGGTGAAGATGTGTATGCAGTGCGGCGTGTGCTCCGGTTCCTGCCCCCTGGGCAAGCACTGGGCGCATCCTCCGCAGGAAATCTTCATGATGATCCGCGCCGGCAAGCGTGACGAGGTGCTTCAATCCGACTCCATGTGGATGTGCACCTCCTGTTACAACTGCATCGTGCGCTGCCCGCGCCAACTGCCCATCACCCACATCATGCATGGCCTGGCCACCTACGCCAAGAAGCTCGGCCTGGTGCCCAAGGGCCAGCCCACGGCCACCTTTGCCGAAATCTTCTGGAACAACATGATGAAGAAGGGCCGGGTCAACGAACTGAAGCTGGGCCTGTCCCTGTACTTCAAGGACGGCTTCGGCCCGGGCATCAAGGAGGCCCTGCGCAACAAGGATCTGGGCATGAAGATGATGAAGGCCAAGCGCATGGCCGCCAGCGAATTCTTTGGCGGTCACGGCGTGAAGGACGTCAGCGGATTGCAGAAGATGATCAAGAAGGCGCAGGAACTCGAAGACGCGCGCATGAAGAAATTCGACTAACAGGAGGCATCCCAAGATGGCTAAAAGAGAATATTCCTACTACCCGGGATGCTCCTCCCAGAAAGGCGCATCCTCATCCAACCTGATGAAGTCCGTGGACACCATGTGCGAGGAGCTGGACATCCAGCTCAACGAAATCCCGGACTGGAACTGCTG
>CAZWRE010000028.1:0-12809 GCA_964636335.1 uncultured Sedimenticola sp.
GATGTCATCAAGGTGGATGTCAGCGGGGACGAACTGGTATTCAGTCACGGCTGAGATCATTTCCCCCATGCAAACTCAGAGGCGTGTTCTTCATTGAACTCGCCTCTTTTTTTGTCGTTGGCCCGGGGTGGAAAGAGAAAATGAGCTTTCGATTAAAGTTTGGGTCGGTATTGCCGACGGAATATTGCCGAGAAAATTGGCATAAAATGAGAATTTGCGTGGGTTTATGAAACTGCTATGCTTGATTCGTGCATGATGTGCATTCCTCCGGCAATTACTCTTGATTTCAGTGGTATTTCTGCCCGGATTGTTGGAGAGTACTATGTTGAATTGGTGAAGTATCCACCCGAAACGAGGGCATGAATGGCGTGAAACATATAGCATCATCTGTTCGTAAACATGAACTGCCTCGTCAGACGAATGGTAACGTGACCTCCATTGTCCGAGCTAATGAACAGTTCGTTGTCATTGTCGATGACCAGGCTACGGGAAGAACCATACTGGAGAGCATTATCTCCGCCATCTCTCCCAATATTTCCTGCAAGGTGTTTGCCAAAGCCAGCGAGGCCCTGGACTGCTGCAAGGCCCGCATGCCCGATCTGCTGGTCACCGACTACAAGATGCCGGGCATGAATGGGGTGGAACTGGTGCAAGCCGTTCGGGCACTTCCCGGGGGCGAAGATGTGCCCATCGTGGTGGTAACCGTGGTGAATGACCGCAAGGTTCGGTACGAATCCCTGGAAGCGGGCGCCACGGATTTTCTTTCCCGGCCCTTTGATCACTATGAATGCCAGGCACGCTGCCGCAACCTCCTGCTTCTGCATCAACATCAGAAGGAGGCCGCTGATCGTGCCCTCATGCTCCAGGGGTTGGTGTCCAAGGCAACCGAGGAGGCGGTGGCCAGGGAGCTGGAAACACTCATGTGCCTGGCGAAGGCAGGTGAATACCGTGATGAGGGCACGGGCAACCACGTATTCCGCATGGCAAGGTATTCCTACGAGATTGCCCGGGGCCTTGGCCTTGATGACGCACACTGTGATCTCATCGAGAAGGCGTCACCCCTGCATGATATCGGCAAGATTGGCATTCCCGATGCCATATTGCTGAAACCGGCAAGGCTCAATCAGGAAGAGCGGTTGATCATGCAGACCCACACAGTCATTGGTCATGACATCCTCAAGGGGAGCACCTCTGCTTATCTCTCCATGGCGGCGAGCATCGCGCTGCATCATCACGAACACTATGACGGCAATGGTTATCCCAATGGCCTGAAGGGCGAGGAGATCCCTATCGAAGCCAGGATTGTTGCCGTTGCCGACACCCTGGACGCCCTGGTAACCGTCAGGCCCTACAAGGATGCGTGGCCGCGTGACAAGGCGCTGGATTACCTGCGCGAGCATTCGGGTACACATTTCGATCCGGATTGCGTCGATGCCTTGTTCTCCAGGGAAGCGCAAGTGTACAGAATCTATAAGGAACTCCCGGACAAATATCAGGATTGATGGTGTTGTCGGGGGGGCGGATTTCAGCGGATTTATTGGTGAAGGCTCACCCTGTTTTTCATCTGATGGTTTGTTAATGTTCCGGCTGTCCGTTATATGGACAAAATTCCGACTTTGTGAGGTTTTTCTGTACCAACTCCCGTAGCTGTGCCATAAATAGCACTATGGCGGACAGATACGCCTGATCGTGAGCCCGGAAAACTGCCAGGGTAATGAAATCCTGGGCATGTGTCATGACAATTTCTCGTATCCGCGGACATGATATCGAACTGTGCCGCCTTAATGTCAGCCCCTCAACCGAAGACAGGAGAAACACCATGGCTATTCAGCAACTCACTCTCAATCATGAACTCGTTACGGACTATAACTGGGAATATGAGAACCTGATCTGCGAGTATGATCCGGCAAACCGGGTAATGCAGTTCAATATGAATACCCGCCCTCGTCCCAATTTCACCCCGGCCTTGATGCGGGATATCCGTCGTTTTCAGGAGTCGGTGATCAAGATCAGCGAGGAGTACAAGGCTCAGGGCGAGGAATCTCCCTTTGGTTTTCTGGTGCTTGGTTCAGCCATTCCCGATGTCTACAGTCTGGGAGGGGATCTGAACTTCTTTCTCGACTGTATTCGTGGAAACAAACGGGAGGTTCTCGAAGACTACGCCATTTTGTGTATTGATGTACTTTATGACAACTATGTCAATCTGGGGCAGGATTTACGCACCGTGGCGCTGATTGAAGGGGACGCCTTGGGGGCGGCTTTCGAGGCGGCCTTGTCCTGTGATGTCATCATTGCGGAGAAAGGGGTCAAGATTGGTTTCCCCGAGGTGGTATTCAACATGTTCCCCGGAATGGGCGCCTATTCCTTCCTGTCCCGCCGTATTGCACCCGCCCAGGTGGAGCGCATGATCAATACCGGGCGGATGTTTACTTCCGATGAGTTGTATGAAATGGGGGTCATTGACGTGCTGGCTGAGCCGGGTGAAGCCAAAGTCGCCTTGCGGCAGTTCGTGCGCAAGCATGATCGATCCGCAATGACGCGCAATGCCGTGCTGGCCATGCGTGAAGAAGTCTTTCCTCTGACCTATGATGAGCTCAAGCGCGTTGTCATGCTCTGGGTGGATGCCGCCATGGCGCTGCCGGAACGTGACCTGCGGATGATGGAGCGGCTGGTGAAGGCTCAGTCCAGAAAGATGGATGCCGCATGAGTTGCCTGATGACCTGATCCGGCATGACGTGCCGGATCAGGAAATTCGGGGAAATTCGCAAATGGACGAGGAAGATATGATATTGGGGTCGGCCAGGCTGGCCCTGACCTTGCGTAGCTGAGTCTTCACTGATTCCAGCATTTCCTGTCCTGTTTCACGCAGCTGCTTGTTGTCCGCGTGAGAGATTTCGGCGCACTGCTGGAAGAGCGCTTCGGCACCTATTCCCCCGGCCGACCCTTGCAGGGCGTGAGCTGCGTCACGAATGCCGTCAAAATCCTGCGATGGCAGGGCCTGTTCCATGGTTTCTATTGCGTTCCGGGCGTCCTTGTAGAAGTTCTCCATGAGATTGTTAAAGAAACTTTCGTCGTCCTGAATGGACATCAGGGCATGAATGGTATCCATATCGATAACCGGAACGGTTTCGTCTGGTATGGGTAGAGAGGCTACGTTGCTCTCCTGGCGGAGTGGACGTTTCCCGTCAATAACATGGGGCTGCCCCTTGGTGTATTCCTCTATTGTCTGCAGCAGTTTTTTCCGATCCACTGGCTTGAGCAAGAACGCATCAGCGCCGGCTTCCTCCGATTCCACCCGGGCTTCATGGCGGTCGTTGGCCGAAAGGACGATGAAAGGTAAATGGGTGTCGGACCCATATTCGCTGTACCGATAGGCCTGTATCACCTCAGGTCCGCTCATGTTGGGCATTTGCATGTCAATGACGACGATGTCGAAGTCTTCCTCGAACAGTCTGTCCAGCGCCTTTTCACCGTCGTATTCCTGTACCACCTCATGCCCGGCGTTTTGCAAGATGGTGGAAACCAGTAGTTGAATGGTACTGTTGTCATCGACTACCAGGATGCGTCGCGGAGAAACGGCAATATCAGCGTTCTCATGGCTTGTCTGTTTCGTGCTGCCGGTCAGCAGCTCATGTAACCGGTGGTAAAGGCCCGTACTGTCACCATTGCTGATTACGGCGTCAAAGTCGTTTTCCACCAGTGACTGATCCTGCTGCTTGCCGGTAATCAGGATCGATGGAATGAATTGCAGGGCGGGATTGTTCTGGCGCGCATTGCCGAATTGTTCCGGGGAGATTTCGATGCCTTTGTCGTCAATGAGCAGCAACTGGTAGTTTTGGAATGCCTGCTCTCCAGCCTTGATTTGCACAAAGGCATCCACCGCGCTGGAAACGGTTTCCACGCCGCAACCCCAGCGTTCCAGCATCTGGCGATAGTGCGCGCAGAAAACCTTGTTGGCGGAGATGATGAGGGCATGAATTCCCTCGAAGCTTCTGGCCTGTTTCAGTTGCTCGTTTTCGGACAGGGCTTTCAGTGGAACCTCGAACAGGAATGTGGAACCCACTCCTTCCTGGCTCTTGAGACGCAGGGAACCGTTCATGAGATCAGCCAATTGCCGGGAGATTGCCATGCCCAGACCGCTGCCGCCGTACTTGCGGGTGGTGGTGTTGTCCGCCTGCTCGAAAATCTCGAAGATGGTTTCCTGCTTGTCTTCCGGGATGCCGATACCCGTGTCCCGAACCTCAAACTGCAACATGGCCTCGTCGCCTTCAAGCCTGGCCAGCCGAACCTGAAGACTGATGCTGCCTTGTTCCGTGAATTTGATGGCGTTGCTCAACAGGTTGGTGAGTACCTGTTGAATACGCAGCCTGTCTCCCCAGAAAAGAGTTGGAATCTGGGGTTGGATTTCGGCCTTGAAACGCAGTTGCTTGGCTTGGGCCAGGGGGCGGTACATGAGTGACAGACTGTTCACCAGATCGTGGATATCCAGTTCTTCCGGTGTCAGTTCCAGTTTGCCGGCTTCAATCCGGGAAATATCCAGGGTGTCGTTGAGCAGGTGCAGCAGATTCTTTGCGGAATAGTTTATGGTTTCAATCTGCTGGTGGTATTTTCTGTTCAGCTGTTCTTCCAGAAGAAGCTCGGCCATGCCGATGATGCCGGTAAGGGGGGTACGGATCTCGTGGCTCATATTGGCCAGGAACTGGGATTTCGCCTTGTTGGCGCTTTCCGCTTCCTGTTTCGCCTGTTCGAGTTTTCGCATGAGATGGGAAGCGAACAAGGGGATGACCAGTACCGCCACCAGATAGGATAAGGTGATGGCCGGGTGTCCGGCCCAGAAGGGGCTGAAAAGCCACATGGAGACAAAGCCCAGGGAAGAATAAGCCGTGCCAATGAGCAGATAGGTTTGTCCAAAGCGCATGCCGAAGCCGATGCTGACCCAGAGGATGATGACGAAGAAAGGCGCGCTGCTTTCGCCATAGAGGTGCATGCAGTACAGGGTGATACCGATATCCGATATCAGTGTGATGAGTTTTCGGACTCTTGATGGTTGTGGCCATGGCCAGAAACTGGCAATCAGCAACAGGGAATAGGCCAGATACCCCGAAACCAGAGTAACAACCGTGGCATGGATAGGTGTGCCTTCGGCATGGTCATTGAACCAGAGTAGATAGAGCAGGACGATCAGCGTGATGCTCACGCGCACCACGGCCTGTGACCACTCTTGTCGGGCCTGTTTTCTCGTCAATTTGGGCCGCCAATGACGAGGGTGGTGATGGTCTGCTTTGTTGTCCATGATGAAGTTATAGTCTAGCCCATGTTAAGTTTCCGCCTTCTCCCGTCCGGGTACCGCCACCCGGTTACGGCGTTCTGCCGTCGTCTGGAGATGCCGGAAAACAGCAGGTGATCATCATCCTTATCGGTCAGGGGACAACAAAATTAAGCGTGTCTTGATGCCACCCCCGGCGGCTGAAAATACCTGGTCGGCTGTTCCGACAACAGGGAATATGTTTGTCATGTATGGATTGATACAGCCAATTGCCGAAAACATCAATAGTTTAGGAGATATTTCTATTGTGGTTTCATGGTTTTGCTGCTGTTCGACCAATGTCGAAAGTATGGCAACAATCGGGCATTATCGCTATTTTAGGATGATTGTCCTTTAATATGCGTATGATAAGTTATTGAAAATAAAGATAACGATAAAATATTCTGGATTTATCTGTCCATGCCTGTCAGTATTGTCGCCAGCTCAACAAACCAAATGGAACCGCCATGGCAGAAATCAACGATATCGATCCCCAGGAAACCCGGGAATGGCTGGATGCCCTGGAGGCTGTACTGGAGAACGAGGGCGCTGAGCGCGCTCACTACCTTCTGGAGCAGCTCGTGGAGAAAGCCCGGCTCTCGGGCGCCTATCTACCCTACAAGGCCACTACCGCCTACCTGAATACCATTCCGCCTTCGAAGCAGCCGCCGTTTCCCGGGAACCGTGCCATGGAACGCCGCATCCGTTCCTTCATCCGCTGGAACGCCATGGCCATGGTGGTGCAGGCCAACCGCAAGGAGCCGGAGTTGGGCGGGCATATCGCCAGTTTCGCTTCCAGCGCCACCCTCTTCGACGTGGGCTTCAACCACTTCTTCCGTGGCAGCAACGAGGAACAGGAAGGTGACCTGGTGTTCTTCCAGGGACATTCCGCGCCCGGCATCTATGCCCGTGCCTTCCTCGAGGGCCGCATCACCGAGGATCAGCTCAACAAGTTCCGCCAGGAGTCCGGCGGTGACGGTCTGTCTTCCTACCCCCATCCCTGGTTGATGCCCAACTTCTGGCAGTTTCCCACAGTATCCATGGGACTCGGACCCCTGATGGCCATCTACCAGGCGCGCTTCATGCGCTACATGCACGACCGGGGCATGGCGGATATGGACAACCGCAAGGTCTGGGCCTTCATGGGTGACGGCGAGATGGATGAACCGGAATCCCTGGGCGCCATTTCACTGGCTTCCCGCGAGCGTCTGGACAATCTGGTGTTTGTCATCAACTGCAATCTGCAACGGCTGGACGGCCCGGTGCGTGGCAACGGCAAGATTATCCAGGAGCTGGAAGCCGTTTTCCGCGGCGCGGGCTGGAACGTCATCAAGGTGGTCTGGGGTGGTTACTGGGATCCCCTGTTGGCACGGGACAAGAAGGGCTTGCTGCGCAAGCGCATGGAAGAAGCCGTGGACGGCGACTACCAGGCCTACAAGGCCAAGGGCGGCGCCTACACACGGGAGCATTTCTTCGGCAAGTATCCCGAACTGCTGGAGATGGTGGCCAACATGTCTGACGAGGACATCTGGCGCCTGAACCGCGGCGGCCATGATCCCATCAAGGTCTATGCCGCCTACAAGGCTGCCATGGAGCACCGCGGCCAGCCCACGGTCATCCTGGCCAAGACGGTGAAAGGCTATGGAATGGGCGAGGCCGGTGAAGGTCAGAACATCACCCACTCCCAGAAGAAGATGGGAGAGGATGCCCTGCGCCATTTCCGCGACCGCTTCAACATTCCCATTCCCGAGGATCAACTGGCCTCCGCGCCCTATTTCAAGCCGGCGGAAGACAGCGAGGAGATGAAATATCTTCACGAGCGCCGCCAGGCCCTGGGAGGCTACCTGCCTTCCCGTCGCACCGAGGCCCAACCTCTGGACGTGCCGGGGCTGGATGCCTTCCAGGCCCTGCTGGAAGGCAGCGGCGAGCGTGAGATGTCCACCACCATGGCCTATGTGCGTTTCCTCACCAGCCTGCTGCGCGACAAGAAGGTGGGTAAGCACGTGGTGCCCATCGTGCCCGATGAAGCACGCACCTTCGGCATGGAGGGCATGTTCCGCCAACTTGGTATCTATTCCCACGTGGGCCAGTTGTACACGCCCATGGACGCGGACCAGGTCATGTACTACCGCGAGGACGTGAAAGGACAGATCCTCCAGGAAGGCATCAACGAGGCCGGCGCCATGTCTTCCTGGATAGCCGCCGCCACCTCCTATTCCAATCATGGCGTGCCCATGATCCCCTTCTATGTGTACTACTCCATGTTCGGCTTCCAGCGGGTAGGGGACCTGGCCTGGGCGGCCGGCGACATGCAGGCGCGGGGCTTCCTCATGGGCGGCACGGCGGGCCGCACCACCCTGTCCGGCGAGGGCTTGCAGCACCAGGACGGCCACAGCCACCTGGCATCCGCAAGCATTCCCAACTGCCGCAGTTATGACCCGACTTTCGCCTACGAGTTGGCGGTGATCCTGCAGGACGGCCTGCGGCGCATGTATGCCGAGCAGGAAAATGTCTTCTACTACGTCACCATCATGAACGAGAACTACGTGCATCCGCCCATGCCCAAGGGGGTCGAGGAAGGCATCATCAAGGGCATGTATTTGTTCAAGGCGGGGTCGCGCAAGAAGAAGCGGGTGCAGCTCATGGGCTCCGGCACCATCCTGCGCGAGGTCATCGCCGCGGCCGAACTGCTGGAAAAGGACTGGAAGATTGCTGCCGACGTGTGGAGCGTCACCAGTTTCACCGAGCTGGCCCGGGACGGCATGGATTGCGAGCGCTGGAACCGCCTGCACCCCATGGAGAAGCCCCGTATTCCCTATGTAACGCAACAGCTCGATGGCGCCGTGGGGCCGGTGGTGGCGTCCACCGACTATGTGCGCATGTTTGCCGACCAGATCCGTCCCTATCTGGATGGACGCGGCTGCATCACCCTGGGTACGGACGGATTTGGCCGCTCCGATCTGCGCCGCCGCCTGCGTGATTTCTTCGAGGTCAACCGGCATCACGTGGTGGTGGCGGCCCTCAAGGCCCTGGCCGATGAAGGCACGGTGGACGCCGATCTGGTGGCCCAGGCCATCAAGGCCTACCGGATCGATCCCGAGAAACCCAACCCGACCAAGGTGTGAGGAGCAATCTCATGGCGAATCTGAAAGAAATCACCCTGCCGGATATCGGCGACTTCAAGGATGTGGAAGTCATCGAAGTGCTGGTCTCCGCCGGCGATACCATCAGTGTTGACGACTCCCTCATCACCCTGGAGAGCGACAAGGCTTCCATGGAGATTCCTTCTCCCGCGGCTGGCGTGATCAAGGAAGTAAAGGTGCGCGTGGGCGACACCATCAACCAGGGCGATCTGCTGGTAATCCTCGACCAGGAAACCACTCCCCGGGAAACCGCGCCCGTGGCGCCGCCCAAACCCGTGGACAGCACACCCCATCCGCCGCCGCCCGCCCCGGGCGAGAAGAAAGCCAAGCCCCTGCCCGTGGCGCCCACCCATGACGACGTGCCCAGCCGCAAGGCTCATGCCAGTCCCGCGGTGCGCCGTTTTGCCCGGGAACTGGGTGTGGACCTGGGGCGGGTCAAGGGTACAGCGCCCAAGGGGCGCATCACCAAGGAAGACGTGCAGAACTTCGTCAAGTCCTCCCTGGCGGATGGCGGACCGGCCGCAGCGGCAGGTGGCTCCCTGGCCCTGCCTTCCATGCCGGAAGTGGATTTCTCGAAATTCGGCGAAACCGAGGAAGTGGAACTGGGCCGCATCAAAAAGATCAGCGGCGCCCATTTGCATCGTAGCTGGATCACCGTGCCTCATGTCACCCAATTCGATGAAGCTGACATCACTGAACTGGAAGCCTTCCGCAAGGCCCGGAAGGACGAGGCCTTGAAACAGGATGTGCGCCTGACCTTCATGCCCTTTCTGATGAAGGCCTGCGAGGCGGCATTGCGCGAGTTTCCCGAGGTGAATGCTTCCCTGTCACCCGATGGCGAGAAGCTCATCCTGAAGAAATACGTGCACATCGGCGTGGCCGTGGATACCCCCAATGGCCTGGTGGTGCCGGTGATCCGCGACGTGGACCGGAAGGGTGTGTATGACCTGGCCCGGGAGCTCATGGAGATCAGCGGCAAGGCCCGGGAAGGCAAGCTGGGTCCCGCCGACATGCAGGGCGGCTGCTTCACGATCTCCAGCCTGGGCGGCATCGGCGGCACCCAGTTCACGCCTATTGTAAATGCGCCGGAAGTCGCCATACTGGGCGTGTCCCGGGCGGCCATGAAGCCCGTATGGAACGGAAAGAAATTCAAGCCGCGTCTGGTCATGCCCTTCAGCCTGTCCTATGACCACCGGGTCATCGACGGTGCCCAGGGCGTGCGCTTCACCACCTACCTGGCGGGCCTGCTGTCGGATATCCGCCGGCTCGTGCTTTGACTGCAACCACAGGTGCACAACAGATGAGCAATACAATCGAAGTCACCCTGCCCGATATTGGCGATTTTTCCGAGGTCGAGGTCATCGAAGTGCTGGTGAATCCCGGCGACCGTATCGACAAGGAAGATTCCATCCTCACCCTGGAGAGCGACAAGGCCTCCATGGAGATCCCCAGCCCGGAAAGCGGCCTGGTGAAGGAAGTGAAGGTGGCCGTGGGCGACCGCATTTCCCAGGGCAGCCCGTTGTTGCTGCTGGAAACCGAGGAGGCGGAAACCGCGTCCCCGGAAGAACAGGAAACGCCCGCCGCACCGCCTGCCGTCGAGAAGGCGCCGCCTGTCAAGCATGCCGGCAGCGCGCCTTCCGCCGCTGTGGAAGGCGTGGCGGATGTGCGCTGCCAGGTGCTGGTGCTGGGTGCCGGTCCCGGCGGTTATTCCGCCGCCTTCCGCGCCGCCGATCTGGGCATGAGCGTGGTGCTGGTAGAGAAATACGCCGACCTGGGCGGTGTCTGCCTCAACGTGGGTTGCATCCCCTCCAAGGCCCTGCTGCATACCGTGGACATCATCAACGAGGCCGCTGAACTGGAAGCCATGGGGGTGAGCTTCGGCAAGCCGAAGATCGACCTGGACAAGCTGCGCGCGGGCAAGGACAAGGTGGTGAAGAAGCTCACCGGCGGGTTGGCCCAGATGGCCAAGATGCGCAAGGTACGGGTTATCCGGGGATGGGGCCAGTTCGCCAGCCCCAAGACCCTGTCTGTGGAAGCCGATGGCCAGACCACCCTCATCGAGTTTGATCACTGCATCATTGCCTGTGGTTCCTCCGCGGTGCAAATTCCCGGCTTCCCCAACGATGACCCCCGGCTCATCGATTCCACCGGGGCCCTGGCCCTGGAAGACATCCCGAAGAAGATGCTCATCATTGGTGGCGGCATCATCGGCCTGGAAATGGCCACGGTGTATTCCACCCTGGGCAGCCAGATCGATATCGTGGAACTGCAGGACGGCCTGATTCCCGGTTGTGACCGGGATCTGGTCAAGCCCCTGCAGAAGCGCCTGGCCAAACAGGTGAACCGCATCCTGCTCAAGACCTCCGTGGAGAGCGTGAAGGCCCTCAAGTCCGGCCTCAAGGTCGGTTTTGCCGGTGAAAACGCGCCGGAAGACACCACCTATGACAAGGTGCTGGTGGCCGTGGGCCGCCGTCCCAACGGCCATGCCATCAATGCTGAAGCGGCGGGGGTGGAAGTGGATCAGCGAGGCTTCATACCCGTGGACCAGCACATGCGCACCAACGTGCCCCACATCTTTGCCATCGGTGACGTGGTGGGTGATCCCATGCTTGCGCACAAGGCCACCCATGAAGCTCATGTGGCGGCGGAAGTCATTGCCGGCCTGCCCGCCATGTTCGATCCCTTGACCATTCCTTCCGTGGCCTACACGGACCCCGAAGTGGCCTGGATGGGACTGACGGAAACCGAGGCAAAAGAGAAGGGCATCAAGTATGAGAAATCCGTGTTTCCCTGGGCGGCCTCGGGGCGGGCCATCGGCGTGGGCCGGGATGAAGGCATGACCAAGCTGCTGTTCGATCCGGACAGCAAGCGCATCCTGGGGGCGGGCATCGTGGGCGTGAACGCCGGCGAACTCATTGGCGAAACCGTGCTGGCCCTGGAGATGGGCGCGGACGCCGAGGATATCGGCCTGACCATCCACCCGCACCCGACCCTGAACGAAAGTATCGGATTGGCGGCGGAAGCCGCGGAAGGCAGTTGCACGGATCTGCCACCGCAGCGCAAACGCTGAGTTGGCGCGCCTGGCCGGGTTCCGTATTACCATGAATCCGCCGGGCCTTCGCGGGTGGTGCGGCGGCCAAGCAATGATGGACGGGAACAGAGAGGGCGGCAGATGAATATTGTTCAGGTAAAGGCGGGTTCCGGCATGGCATGGTTCGCCTGTGGCTGGCGGTTGTTCAAGGGCAATTGGGGCAACTGGCTGCTCATGACCCTGGTCATGATGGTCATGCTCCTGCTCTTGTCTCTGGTTCCCCTGCTGGGTTCGCTTGCCGCGATGTTTTTGTGGCCATTGATGCTGGGAGGCTGGTTCAAGGCGGCCCGTGTCGCGGAACAAGGTGGAAATGCCGAGGTCGGCATGCTGTTTTCCACCTTTGGGGACAGGCGGGAGCGCAATTCCCTACTGGTGATTGGCCTGTTACAGATTCTGGCCCAGATGCTGGCGGGGTGGGTGCTGGTGATGATCATGGGAAGCCAGTTGGCGGAGATGCCCTCGATGACAAACCCGGGTCACCCGGCCATGACTTTGGATCCCGCCCAGCTCTTTTCGTCCATGGGGGTGATTGGCTTATTGATGATGCTGGTCATGGTGGCGGTGTTCAGCATGGCCTTTGCCTTTGCCATACCCCTGGTGGTGGACGGCAGGCCTCCCGTGGAAGCCCTGAAGCTGAGTTTTTCGGGATGCTGGCGCAATCTTGGGGCATTGGCGGTATTTGGCCTGATCTATATCTTGCTGGGAATCATTGCTTCCCTTCTGTTTGGTTTGGGGTGGTTGCTGCTTGTCCCTGTCATGGTGCTGGCGTTGTATTGCGGTTACCAGGAAATCTACGGGGACTGATGTTTTCACAGCGGCGTTCCAGTGCTTCCGCTGCCATGGGCAAGGCATGAAACTTTGCTTCCGCCAATTTGGAGAAAGCCGTGAGTCTGTTCCCCTGATCCTGCTCCATGGCCTGCTGGGATCCCTGGTGAACTGGCAGCGTATTGCCCGCAAGCTGGGTGAGCAATACCCTGTCCTGGTGCCCGATCTGCGCAATCATGGCCGTTCCCCTCATCACCCGGATGTGTCCTATCCCGCCATGGCCGGTGACGTGCTGGAGCTCATGGACGACCAGGGTGTGGAACAGGCCGTCCTCGTGGGGCACAGCATGGGAGGCAAGACGGCCATGAGCCTGGCCCTGGAGCATCCCGACCGGGTGGAACGCCTGGTGGTAGTGGATATTGCCCCCGTGACCTATGAAGGCCGCCTGGCCGGGTTACTGGATGCCCTGCTGGATCTTCCACTGGCGGAGCTGGAGAATCGGCGT
>CAZWRE010000029.1:0-35141 GCA_964636335.1 uncultured Sedimenticola sp.
TGTGTTCGAACCGGGCTCCACCATGAAGCCCCTCACCGTGGCCGTGGGGCTGGATCTGGGCATCATCCGGGAAGATTCCCGCATCGACACAAGTCCCGGCTATTTCAAGGTCGGTCGCCACCAGGTGAAAGACCATAACAACCTTGGATTGGTGGATATCGAGACCATCATCAAGAAATCCAGCAACGTGGGTGCGGGCAAGATCGCCCTGTCCCTGCCGCGGGAAAAGTTTCATGATTACCTGGCCGCCCTGGGTTTCGGCAAGAGCACCGGCAGCGGTTTTCCCGGTGAGGCAAGGGGGCAGCTGCGCCCGGCGGCCAACTGGGCGCGTATCGACCAGGCCACCCTTTCCTTCGGTTATGGTATCTCCGTCTCCGTGCTGCAACTGGCCCAGGCCTATGCCGTGCTGGCCAACGATGGTGTGCGGCTTCCCGTCACCCTGTTGCGCCGTGACGAGGTGCCGGAGGGCAGGCGGGTGTTCAGCAGGAAGACGGCCCGCGCCGTGCGCCGCATGATGGAAGCCGTGGTGGCCGAGGGCGGCACCGCCACCCGGGCGGCGGTGGCCGGTTACCGCGTGGCCGGCAAGACCGGCACGGTGAAGAAGGCAGGCAAGGGTGGATATTCCCAGCGCAAGTACCTGTCCCTGTTCGCCGGGATGGCGCCGGCCAGCGATCCGCGGCTGGTGGTCGTGGTCATGATCAACGAGCCCCGGGGCAAGGAGTACTATGGCGGGCTGGTGGCGGCGCCGGTGTTTTCCGCGGTGATGGATGACGCCCTGCGGCTGCTGAACGTGCGGCCGGACAATCTTGCCACACGCCGGGCCGTACGCCTGGCGGGCGGGGAGGTGAAGCCTTGATGGCCAGGGCGCAACAACCCGATTCCCGCTGGCTGGCGGGAGACCTGCTTTCCATCCTCCGCCTGCCGGAGGGAAGATGGCGGAACATTCCCTTGTCGGATCTGACGCTGGACAGCCGCCAGGTTCGGCCGGGCAGCCTGTTCCTGGCTCTGAGCGGGAGTCGCGGCCATGGCCTTGCGTACCTGTCCCAGGCGCTGGAGCAGGGTGCCGCCCTGGTTCTGGCGGAGGTTTCGGATGAGTGGTCCGCGGAGAATATCCGCAGCCTGAAGGCTCCCGTGCCCGTTCTGCCGGTAGAGAACCTGGGAGAACGGGCCAGCGATATCGCTGCCCGTTTCTTCGGTGATCCGGCCGCGCGGATGCGCATGATGGGTGTCACCGGAACCAACGGCAAGACCAGCGTGAGCCTGTTTCTCGCCCAGGCCCTGCCGGAGAACTGGCGTTGCGCGGTGACCGGCACCACGGGCAACGGCTTTCCCGATGAACTTCAGCCGGCCACCCATACCACGCCGGATGCCGTGGAAGCGCAGCGCATTCTTGCCGGCCTGAGGGAACAGGGGGCGGGGGCCGTGGCCATGGAAGCCTCTTCCCATGCCCTGGATCAGCATCGCCTGGCGGCGGTGCCCTTCCATACGGCGGTGTTCACCAACCTCAGCCGCGATCACCTGGATTACCATGGTTCCATGCGTGCCTATGCGGCGGCCAAGCAGCGGCTGTTCGACACGCCGGGGCTGAAGCTGGCGGTGATCAACACGGATGACGAAGCAGGCGCGGAGCTGCTGGAAAAGCTGAAGGGGCGGGTGCGCACTGTGGCCTGTCATGGTGGCGGGCGCACCCTGGGAGCGGACGAGTTCATCCGCCTGGAAGCCCTGGAATCCCGTCCGCGGGGGCTGCTGCTCCGGCTTTCCTCCTCCTGGGGGCAGGCCGAAATCGACAGCCGTCTGCTTGGCGACTTCAATGCCGGCAACCTGATGCTGGTGCTGGCCGTGCTGCTTGCCTGGGAAATACCCATGGAAGAAGCCGTGGCCCGCCTGGAACATCTGGAAACAGTCCCCGGCCGCATGCAGACCTTTGGCGGTGAAGGTCAGCCCCTGGTGGTGGTGGACTATGCCCATACCCCGGATGCCCTGGGCAAGGCCCTGTCCTCCCTGCGCGCCCATTGCCGGGGACGGCTGTTCTGCGTGTTTGGCTGCGGCGGCGACCGGGATCGGGGCAAGCGACCCCAGATGGGCGCCCTGGCCGAAGCCATGGCCGACCGGGTGGTGGTTACCGATGACAATCCCCGCCACGAGGCCTCGCCCGCCATCATCGCCGACATTCTCGAAGGCATGGAACAGCCCGGCGAAGTGCTGGTGCAGCCGGATCGCGCCCGGGCCATTGCCCTGGCCATCGCGGAGGCGGCTCCCGGCGACATCGTGCTGGTGGCGGGCAAGGGACACGAGACCTGGCAGCAGGTGGGCGACCTGCGCCTGCCCTTCAGTGACCTGGAGCAGGTTCGTCTTTGCCTGGAGGGCGCGGCATGATCAGCTTCCGGCTCTCCGAACTGGCCGCGGCAACTCATGGTGTGGTGCTGGGTAATGATGTGAGCATCGTTTCCGTGAGCACCGACAGCCGTCGTCTGAAGCAAGGTGATCTCTATGTGGCCCTGAAAGGCCCGCGCTTCGACGGGCATGATTTTCTCGCGGATGCGAAAAGCCGGGGCGCGGCGGCAGCCATGGTGAGCCGCGACCCGGATACAGATCTGCCCTGCCTGAAAGTGGAGGACACCCGTATCGGCCTTGGCCGCGTGGCCGCGGCCTGGCGCCGGCGTTCCGCGGCAAAAGTGGCGGCGGTGACCGGCAGCAATGGCAAGACCACGGTGAAGGAGATGCTTGCCGCCATCCTGGCGCGCAAGGGCAGTACCCTGGCCACCCTGGGCAACCTGAACAACGACATCGGCCTGCCCCTGACCCTGTGCCGCCTGCAGGATGAGGTGTTCGCCGTGGTGGAGCTGGGCGCCAACCACCCCGGTGAAATCGACTACCTGAGCCGCATCGCCCGTCCCGACGTGGCCATACTCAACAACGCCGGCCGCGCCCACCTGGAAGGCTTCGGTGACCTGGAAGGCGTGGCCCGGGCAAAGGCCGAGATTCTCAACGGCCTGGCCGATGACGGGGTGTTCGTGTACAACGCCGATGATCGTTTTGCGCCCTTGTGGCGGGAGCTGGCCGGGGATCGCGCCAGCCTGGGCTTCGGTCTTTCCGAAGCTGCCCAGATTCGCAGCCCCGAGGCGGCCGCCCGGCTGGTCTGGGACGAGGAGGGCTTCCGCAGCGAATTTTCCGTGCAGACCCCTGACGGCGGGCTGCGTATCCGCCTGCGGCTGGCGGGTGAGCACAACCGCATGAATGCCCTGGCCGCCATTGCCGCGGCCCTGGTGCTGGGGGTTTCCCGTGCGGACATCGAGGCCGGACTGGCTTCCCTGCGGCCCGTGGCGGGACGCCTGTACAGCCGCCGGGGGCGCGGTGGCATGCGTGTCATCGACGACAGCTACAACGCCAACCCGGATTCCGTGCGCATGGCCATTGCCCTGCTGCAACAGGCCCCCGGTCGCCGGGTGCTGGTGCTGGGCGATCTGGGGGAACTGGGGGTGGATGCGCCGGCCTTGCACGAGGAACTGGGCGCGCATGCCAGGGAGGCCGGCGTGGAACGCCTGATTACCTGTGGTGAGCTCAGCGCCCTTTGCAGCCGGGGTTTCGGCGCGGGCGCGGCTCACTTCTCCACGCGGAGGGAGCTGCTGGAATATCTGGACAGGGAGCTTGACGCGGCGGACACGGTGCTGGTCAAGGGCTCCCGGGCGGCGGCCATGGAAAAGGTGGTGCAGGCCCTGTGCGGGGAGGATGTTTCATGCTGATCTGGCTGGCGGACTATCTGGCGCAATTCGATCCCGCCTTCAAGGTGTTTCACTACATCACCCTGCGCGCCATTCTGGGTGTGCTCACGGCCCTGATTATCTCCTTTCTGGTGGGGCCGGTGATGATCCGCCGCCTGAGTCAGTACAAGATCGGCCAGACCGTGCGCGATGATGGTCCCGAGAGCCATTTCTCCAAGGCCGGCACGCCCACCATGGGCGGCGCCCTGATTCTGGTGGCGGTGTCCATCGCCGTGCTGCTGTGGGCGGATCTGGGCAACCGTTATGTCTGGATCGTGCTGCTCACCACCCTGGCCTTTGGCATCGTGGGCCTTATCGACGATTACCGCAAACTGGTGTTGCGTGACTCCCGGGGATTGCCCGCGCGTTGGAAATACCTGGGCCAGTCCCTGTTCGGCTTCGGCGCGGCTGTCGCCCTGTATGTCACTGCCAGTGTGCCGGCGGAAACCCAGCTCATCGTGCCCTTCTTCAAGGACGTGGTGCTGGATCTCGGCCCGGCCTTCGTGCTGCTCAGTTATTTCGTCATCGTGGGCACGTCCAACGCGGTCAACCTCACCGACGGTCTGGACGGCCTGGCCATCCTGCCCACGGTGATGGTGGCCGGCGCCCTGGGGGTGTTCGCCTATGTGTCCGGTCATCTGTACCTGTCCAAGTATCTGCTCATTCCCTACCTGCCCGGGGTGGGGGAACTGGCCATCTTCTGCGGCGCCCTGGTGGGGGCGGGCCTGGGCTTCCTGTGGTTCAACGCTTATCCCGCCCAGGTGTTCATGGGTGATGTGGGGGCCCTGGCCCTGGGCGCGGCCCTGGGGGTGGTGGCCGTGGCCGTGCGCCAGGAACTGGTGCTGTTCATCATGGGGGGGGTATTCGTGGTGGAGACCGTGTCGGTGATCCTGCAGGTGGGCTCCTACAAACTCACCGGGCGGCGCATCTTCCGCATGGCGCCCCTGCATCATCACTTTGAGCTCAAGGGCTGGCCGGAGCCACGGGTCATCGTGCGCTTCTGGATCGTTACGGTCATCCTGGTGCTCATCGGCCTGGCGAGTCTGAAGATAAGATGATGGCGAACGCACTGCAAACCGATCAGCTGCCGAAACGGGCCCTCGTGGTGGGCCTGGGCAAGACCGGCCTGTCCTGCGCCCGTCACCTCAGTGCCCGGGGGCTGCGGGTGGCGGTCACCGACAGCCGCGAGCAGCCCCCCGGCCTGGATGCCCTGCGCCGGGAACTGCCGGACGTGGGCCTGTTTCTCGGTGGTTTCGATGAGGCCTTGTTCGCCAATGCCGACCTCCTGGTTCTCAGTCCCGGTGTGCCCCTGGCGACTCCCGCCGTGCGTCATGCCCTGGACAAGGGCGTGCCGGTGCTGGGCGACGTGGAAATCTTCGCCCGGGAAGTACAGGCCCCGGTGGCGGCCATCACCGGTTCCAACGGCAAGAGCACGGTGACCACCCTCCTGGGGCAGATGGCCCGGGCCGCCGGCCGGCGCACCGCCGTGGGCGGCAACCTGGGAGAACCGGTGCTGGACCTGCTGGATCAAGGCAATGAGCTATACGTACTGGAGCTGTCCAGCTTCCAGTTGGAAACCACCCGCTCCCTGGCGCCGGAGGTGGCGGCGGTGCTGAACATTTCCGCGGATCACCTGGACCGCTATCCGTCCCTGGATGCCTACGCCGCCACCAAGGCCGGCATCTATGCCGGCGCCCGCGTCGGCGTGTACAACCTGGATGATCCCCGGGTGGCCGCCATGCCCCGGGCCGCCGAGTCCCTGTTCTTTACCCTTGGCAGTCCAGCCAACGAGAGGACCTTCGGCTTGTGCGAGGCGGGCGGGAAAACCTGGCTGTGCCGGGGAGGGAAGCGCCTGCTCCGGGCGGATGAGCTCCTCATGCCGGGCCGGCACAACCTGGCCAATGCCCTGGCGGCCCTGGCCATGGGCGCGGTGCTGGATCTTCCCCTGGAAACCATGGCGGAGGTTCTGAAGACCTTCCCGGGCCTGGCTCATCGCACGGAGCATGTTTGCGCCCACGGGGGGCTTGCCTGGTACAACGATTCCAAGGGCACCAACCCCGGCGCCACCATTGCCGCCCTGGAAGGCCTGGATCGGGGGGATGACAGCCGCACGGTGCTCATTGCCGGAGGCGACTGCAAGAATGCCGATTTCTCCGCCCTGGGTGACGCCATCGTCCGCTTTGCCCGGGCAGTGGTGCTCATGGGCCGTGACCGGGAACAGATCCGCCGTTGCCTGGACCAGCGGGTCGAGGTGGTGGAAGCCATGGATATGGAAGATGCCGTGGAAAAGGCGGCAGCGCTCGCCCGATCCGGTGACCGGGTGCTGCTGTCACCGGCCTGTGCCAGTTTCGACATGTTCTCCGGCTTCGAGGAGCGTGGGGAGAGATTCAAGGCGGCCGTGGCGAGGTATTGCTCATGAGTGCCGTGGCCAAGCCCATGCCCATGATATCCCGCCACGCCAGCGCCGTGGACTGGATGCTGTTGCTGGCGGTGCTGGCCCTGGTGGGCCTGGGTATCGTCATGGTCAGCTCCGCGTCCCTGCATCTGGCCGGCAGCGGCAACTCCTTCCACTACCTGAGCAAGCACCTGATTGCCCTGGCCCTGGGGCTGATGGCGGCCTTTGTTGCCCTGCAGGTGCCCAGCCACTGGTGGGAGAAGGGCAGTACCTTGCTGTATTTCTTCGGCCTGTTGCTGCTGGCCGTGGTGCTCATTCCCGGGGTGGGCAAGACCGTAAATGGCGCCACCCGCTGGGTGGCCCTGGGGCCTTTCAACCTGCAGACCTCCGAGTTCATGAAACTGTTCATGATCTTCTACATGTCGGGTTACCTGGTGCGCCGTCAGGTGGAAGTGGCGCACAGCGTCTGGGGGGTCATCAAGCCCCTGCTGCTGCTTTCGGTGGCGGTGATCATGCTCATGGCCCAGCCGGATTTCGGCACCACGGTGGTGCTGCTGGCCACCGCCCTGGGACTGCTGTTCCTGGGGGGCGCGCCCCTGTGGCAGTTCGGCCTGCTCCTGCTGCTGGCCGTGGCCGGGGGAGCGGTGCTGGTGATCACCTCCCCCTACCGCCTGGAGCGGGTGACCTCCTTTCTCAACCCCTGGGCCGATCCCCTGGATTCCGGTTACCAGCTCTCCCAGGCGCTCATTGCCTTCGGCCGGGGAGAATGGACGGGGGTGGGCCTGGGCAACGGCATCCAGAAACAGTTCTACCTCCCCGAAGCGCACACGGATTTCATCATGGCGGTGATTGGTGAGGAATTCGGCCTGGTGGGCACCCTGACGGTCATTGCCCTGTTCGCCATCCTGGTGTGGCGGGCCTTCAGCATCGGCGCGGCGGCGGAATCCCTGCAGCGGCGTTTTGCCGCCTATGTCTGCTACGGCATCGGCCTGTGGCTGGGCATGCAGGCCTTCATCAATGTGGGCGTCAACGTGGGCATGCTGCCCACCAAGGGCCTAACGCTGCCGTTCATCAGCTATGGCAGCAACAGCATGATCATCGCCTGCCTGGCGGTGGGTGTGCTGCTGCGTATTCACTGGGAGAACAGCACGGGGCAGGAAGGCCCGGGAGGTCTGCCGTGGCGCGCATGATGATCATGGCGGGCGGCACCGGTGGCCACGTCTTCCCCGCCCTGGCGGTGGCCAGGGAAATGCGCGAGCGCGGCTGGGAAGTGGACTGGATGGGCACGCCGGACAGTTTCGAATCGCGCACGGTGCCGGCCCAGGGCTTTCCCCTGCACACCATTTCCGCCTATCGCCTGCGCGGCCAGGGGGTGGTGGGCCTGCTGCTGGCGCCCTTCCGGTTGCTGCGCGCCATGGGACAGGCGGGGAAGGTGCTGCGCGGTTGCCGGCCCCAGGTGGTGCTGGGCATGGGTGGTTTCGTCACCGGCCCCGGTGGCCTGATGAGCCGGCTGCTGGGCATTCCCCTGGTGATTCACGAACAGAACACCATTCCCGGACTCACCAACCGTTGGCTGGCGAAGATCGCCGCCCGGGTGCTGGAGGCCTTTCCCGGCAGCTTTCCTGCCGCTGTGGGCGCACGGGAGACGGGAAATCCCGTGCGTGCCGACATCCTCGCCGTGGCGGATCCGGACAGCCGCCTGGCCGGGCGGACGGGACCCGTGCGGGTGCTCATCGTTGGCGGCTCCCTGGGCGCCCTGGCCCTCAATGAGCAGTTGCCTCCAGCCCTGGCGCGCCAGGAAGTGGAAATGGAAATCCGCCACCAGGCCGGGCGGGGCAAGGCGGAGGCTACGGAGTCCCTGTACCGGGAGCTGGCTCTGGAGGCCCGGGTGAGTGAATTCATCGAGGACATGGCCGAGGCCCTGGCCTGGGCGGATCTGGTGATCTGCCGGGCCGGGGCACTGACGGTTTCCGAGCTGGCCGCCGTGGGGGTGGCCTCGGTGCTGGTGCCCTTTCCCCATGCCGTGGACGATCACCAGACCCGTAATGCCGAATATCTGGTGGCCGCTGGCGCGGCCCTGCTGCAGCCCCAGGCTGAAATCGAAACCAGGGCCCTGGCGGAAAAACTGGGCGGATTGCTGGGCAGCCGGGACAGGTTGCGGGAGATGGCTCGTGCCGCCCGCGCCCTGGGCCGTCCCGGGGCTACCCGGGCCGTGGCCGACGCCTGTGAAGAGGTGGTGAAGTCATGACGGATATCCGCGACATGAGCAATGCCCCCCGCGTCCATGCTGCCGAGGCCATGGGGCGCATGCGCCGCCTGCACTTCGTGGGCATAGGTGGTTCCGGCATGAACGGCATCGCCCAGGTAATGCTCAATCTGGGTTACGAAATCAGCGGATCGGACCTGGCGGAGAACGCCGCCACCCGCCGCCTGCAGGAGCAGGGGGCAAAGATTTACATCGGCCATGCCGAAAGCCAGGTGCGGGACGTGGACGCGGTGATCATTTCCAGCGCCGTTACAGACGAGAACCCGGAAGTGCGTGCTGCCCGGGAACGGCGCATCCCCGTGGTGCCCCGGGCGGAGATGCTGGCGGAGATCATGCGCTTCCGCTACGGCATCGCCGTGGCCGGCACCCATGGCAAGACCACCACCACCAGTCTGGCCGCCAGTCTGCTCATCGAGGGTGGCATGGACCCCACTTTCGTCATCGGCGGCCGGCTCAATGCCGCGGGCAGCTACGCGCGCCTGGGCACGGGTGAGATCCTGGTAGCGGAAGCCGACGAGAGTGATGCTTCCTTCCTCTATCTGCAACCCATGATGGCCGTGGTGACCAACGTGGATCGTGATCACATGGGTACCTACGGCGGTGATTTCGCCCGCCTGCAGGATGCCTTCGTGGAATTTCTGCATCACCTGCCCTTCTATGGACTGGCAGTGCTGTGCATGGACGACGCTGAAGTGCGCGCCCTGCTGCCCCGGGTCACCCGCCAGGTGCTTACCTATGGCACCCGCGAGGATGCGGACCTGAGGGCCGTGAATCTGGTTCACGATGGCTTGAGGTCGCGTTTCACCGTGGAGCGGGCAGGGCGGGAGCCCTTCGACGTGAGCCTGAACCTGCCCGGGCAGCATAACGTGTTGAATGCCCTGGCGGCCATCGGCGTGGCTCTGGAAATGGGTGTCGGCGTGGAGGCCATACAGAAGGCCCTGGCGGGCTTCCAGGGCATAGGCCGGCGCTTCCAGGTGCACGAGCACTGTGATTTCGGCAGCGGGGAATTCATGCTGGTGGATGACTACGGTCATCACCCCCGGGAGGTGGCCGCCACCCTGCGGGCGGTGCGCGAGGGCTGGCCGGACCGGCGCCTGGTGCTGGTGTTCCAGCCTCACCGCTACAGCCGCACGCGGGATGCCTTTGATGATTTCGTGGAGGTTTTGTCGGGCGCCGACGTGCTGGTGCTCAACGAAGTCTATGCCGCCGGGGAAAAGCCTCTGGCGGATGCCGATGGCCGCGCCCTGAGCCGGGCGGTGCGGGCCAGGGGACAGATTGATCCGGTGTTCGTGAGCCGACTCGCGGATTTGCCGGAAGTGCTGGAAGGGGTTGTCCATGAGGGCGACATGGTGCTCATGATGGGTGCCGGAGATATTGGACAAGTGGCAGCGCGGCTGTCGGAGGTTTGGTGCAAATGAAACAGCGGGATGTCATCAGGTATCTGCACATGGGTTGTGGTGAATCGCTGGCCGCGCGTCAGTTTCCCCAGCCCGGACCGGTAACGGTGGCTGCTTCCGGGCAGTCCGTGAACAGGAAGGCGGCATCCATGCCCAAGAGGAGGAAGGCTCATGAGGAGCAGCGTTGAAACAGCGGGTCATTACACCATGTTGCTGATCGATGAACCCATGTCCCGGCATACCACCTGGCGGGTGGGCGGCCCGGCGCGCTATTACTTCCAGCCCGCGGACGAGGCCGACCTGTCGGATTTTCTCAAGTCCCTGCCTGCCGGGGAACCCATTCTCTGGCTGGGGCTGGGCAGCAACCTGCTGGTGCGTGACGGCGGTTTCCGGGGCACGGTCATTGCCATGCGTGGCCGCCTGGACGATATCGAGACCCTGACACCCAACCGCCTGCGGGTGGGTGCGGGTGCGCCCACGGCCCTGGTAGCGCGCCATGCGGCCCGGGCCGGCCTGTGCGGCGCGGCCTTTCTCGCCGGCATTCCCGGCACCATGGGAGGCGCCCTGGCCATGAATGCCGGGGCCTTCGGCAGCGAGACCTGGGAGCGGGTCATCAATGTACAGACCATCGACCGCCAAGGTGTGATCCACAGGCGCACGCCCCTGGAATACAAGGTGGCCTATCGGGAGGTGAAGGCGCCGCGGGAAGAGTGGTTCATCGGTTGCGAGCTGCAACTGGAGCCCGGTGACACGGATGCCGAGCGGGGGGAAGTGCAACGCCTGCTGAAGAAGCGCAACGAGAGTCAGCCCGTGGGCCAGCCCAGCGCCGGCTCTACCTTCCGTAACCCCCCGGGGGACTACGCGGCGCGGCTCATCGAGGAGTGCGGCCTCAAGGGTTTCCGCCTGGGCGGCGCCCAGGTATCCGAGAAGCACGCCAATTTCATCATCAATACGGGCACGGCCCGGGCGGCGGACGTGGAAGGCCTGATTCGCCATATCCAGCGAATCGTGGAAGGGCGGACGGGCGTCCGCCTGCAGCCGGAGGTGCATATCGTGGGTGAGCCCGCATGACGCCGAAGGCCGCTGATTTTGGCAAGGTCGCCGTTCTCATGGGCGGCTGGTCCGCGGAGCGGGAAGTCTCCCTGGACAGCGGTGCCGCCGTGCTTGCCGGGTTGCGGGAGAAGGGCGTGGATGCCCACGGCATCGATGTGGGGCGCGATATCTGCCGGGTGCTGGCCGATGGGTGCTACGACAGGGCCTTCATCATCATGCACGGCCGTGGCGGGGAAGACGGCGTGATCCAGGGCATCCTGGAGACCCTGCGGCTTCCCTATACCGGCAGCGGTGTGCTGGGTTCCGCCCTGGGCATGGACAAGGTGCGCTGCAAGCGCCTGTGGTCCGGCATGGGCTTGCCCACGCCGGAATACCTGCTCATGAGGGACGAGGACAGCCTGGACATGGCGGGTGCCCTGGGTTTTCCCCTGGTGGTGAAGCCAGTGCACGAAGGTTCCAGCATCGGCATCAGCAAGGCCGTGGATGCCGAGAGCCTGCGCCGGGGCTGGGTGATGGCCCGCCAGTTCGATGACGAGGTGCTGGCGGAGCGCTGGATAGAAGGCGGGGAGTACACGGTTGCCATCCTGGATGATGAGGCCTTGCCGGTGATACGCCTGGAGACGCCCCGCGAGTTCTATGACTACGAGGCAAAGTACAAGGTGGACAGCACCTCCTACCACATTCCCTGCGGTCTCTCCGCCGATGCCGAGGCGGGTATGCAGGAGATCGCCCTGCGTGCCTTCCGTGCCGTTGGCGCCAGTGGCTGGGGCCGGGTGGATTTCATGGTAGATGGCAAGGGGCAGCCCTGGCTCATGGAGGTGAACACGGTGCCGGGCATGACCAGCCACAGCCTGGTGCCCATGGCGGCGAAGGCGGCGGGCATGGATTTCGCGGAGCTGGTATGGCGCATCCTGCTTGATTCCCTGGAGGCCGGAGAATGAAGGGGCGCGGACAGCAGGGCGGCTTCCAACGGCACTGGCGGCTGCTGGTGCTGGTGGGTTTTGCACTGCTGGTTGCGGTTGGTTCCTGGGGGCTGGGCCGTTACCTGATGGACCCCCGGACCCTGCCCATACGCAGCATCCAGGTGAAGGGCGAGTTTCGCAATCTGGACCGGGAGAACATCGAGCAGGTTCTGGCCAGGGCCGTGGACGGCGGTTTCTTCAGTCTGGATCTGAAGCGCCTGCGGGATGCGGTGGTCGGGTCTCCCTGGGTAGCCGATGCCCGGGTCACCCGGGTGTGGCCGGACAGGCTGGTGGTGGATGTAACGGAAGAAAAGGCCATTGCCCACTGGGGGAAGGATGGCCTGCTGAATGAGCGGGGCCAGGTGTTTCATCCGCGTAACAAATTGAGGAAACGGCTGCCCCTGCGTTTCGAGGGCGACGAGAGCAAGGCGCCGGTGATGCTGGATTTCTTTGTCCGGGAACAGCGGCGCTTCAGGAAACGGGGCCTGTCCATCAGCGCCCTGTCCCTGGACAAGCGGGGCGAATGGAGGCTGGAACTGGCGGATGGAACGGTCATCGTGGTGGGCAAGGAAGACATGGACAGACGCATCATGCGCCTGCTGGGCGCCTACCCGGCGCTGGAGCAGGAAGCACGCAGGCCGGAAAAGGTGGATCTGCGTTACGAACAGGGTTTCGCCGTGAGCTGGCGGCCAGAGGAAGAGAGCTGATGAGAAAAGCAGGCAGAAAGATTGTCGTGGGACTGGATATAGGCACGTCCAAGGTCGTGGCAATTGTCGGAGAAGTGACCACCGATGAGGAAATCGAGATTATCGGTATCGGCACCCATCCCTCCCATGGCCTGAAGAAGGGCGTGGTGGTGAATATCGAATCCACCGTGCAGTCCATACAGCGCGCCGTGGAGGAGGCCGAGCTCATGTCCGGCGTGGAAATCGAGTCCGTGTATGCGGGCATCGCCGGCAGCCATGTGTCCAGCCTCAACTCCCACGGCATCGTGGGCATCAACGATGGCGAGGTCACGCCGGGAGACGTGGAACGGGTCATAGACGCGGCGCGGGCCGTGCCCATCCCCGCGGATCAGCGCATCCTGCACATCCTGCCCCAGGAATTCATCATCGACAATCAGGAAGGCATACATGAACCCGTGGGCATGTGCGGCGTGCGCCTGGAGGCCCAGGTGCACATGGTCACCGGGGCGGTGAGCGCCGCCCAGAACATCATCAAGTGCGTACGCCGCTGCGGCCTGGAGGTTCAGGATCTGATTCTGGAACAGATCGCCTCCAGCTACTCGGTGCTGGATGAGGAAGAAAAGGACCTGGGGGTATGCCTGGTGGACATCGGCGGCGGCACCACGGATATCGCCGTGTTCACCGGTGGCTCCATCCGCCATACGGCGGTGATACCCATCGCCGGCGACCAGGTCACCAATGACATCGCCGTGGCCCTGCGCACGCCCACCCATCATGCGGAGGAGATCAAGCTGCGCTATGCCTGCGCCCTGAGCAAGCTGCCCTCGGCGGACGAGACCATCGAGGTGCCCAGCATCGGCGACCGGGCGCCCCGGCGCATGTCCCGCCAGACCCTGGCGGAAGTGGTGGAGCCCCGCTACGAGGAGTTGCTCACCCTGGTGCAGGACGAGTTGCGCCGTTCCGGTTTTGAACATCTCATTGCCGGCGGCATCGTGCTCACCGGCGGCAGTTCCAAGATGGAAGGGCTGGTGGATCTGGCGGAAGAAGTCTTCCACATGCCGGTGCGCCTGGGTATCCCCCAGTACGTCACCGGTCTGGTGGACGTGGTGCGCAACCCCATACATGCCACCGGCGTGGGCCTGCTGCTTTTCGGGCAGCAGAACAGTTATATCAATGTGCCCCATGAGAACAAGGGCGCGTTGCGGGCAACCTGGGAGCGGATGAAGAGCTGGTTCCAGGGGAATTTCTGATTCATTTGAACATGTTTAAGCGGCTCCCCGGCAGGAGCATACAGGCAGACGACAGGAGTAAGACAAATGTTTGAACTAGTGGACGTAGACAGTCAGAACGCGGTAATCAAGGTTATCGGCATTGGCGGGGGCGGCGGCAACGCCGTGACCCACATGCTCAACGCCAACATCGAGGGCGTGGATTTCATCTGCGCCAACACCGATGCCCAGGCGCTGAACAACTCGGAGGTGACCACCACCTTGCAGATCGGCTCCAGCCTTACCAAGGGCCTGGGCGCGGGGGCTAACCCCCAGATCGGTCACCAGGCCGCCATGGAGGACAAGGACCGCATCGCCGAGGCCATCAAGGGCTCGGACATGATCTTCATCACCGCCGGCATGGGCGGCGGCACGGGCACGGGAGCCGCTCCCGTGGTGGCGGAAGTGGCCAAGGAACAGGGCATACTCACCGTGGCCGTGGTTACCAAGCCTTTCCCCTTCGAGGGTGACAAGCGCATGAAAGTGGCGGAAATGGGCATCGAGGAACTGGGCAAGCATGTGGATTCCCTGATCACCATTCCCAATGAGAAGCTGCTGGCGGTGCTGGGCAAGAGCACCACCCTGCTGGACGCCTTCAAGGCGGCCAACGATGTGCTGCTCAACGCCGTGCAGGGCATCGCCGAACTGATTACCCGGCCCGGCCTGATCAATGTGGATTTCGCCGACGTACGCACGGTAATGGCGGAAATGGGCATGGCCATGATGGGATCCGGCTGCGCCAGCGGCGAGGAGCGCGCCCGCAAGGCGGCGGAAGCCGCAGTGAACTGTCCGCTGCTGGATGATTTCCACCTGGCGGGCGCCAAGGGTGTGCTGGTCAACATCACCGCCGGTCTGGATCTGGGCATAGGGGAATTCGACGAGGTTGGCACCACCGTGAAGGAGTTTGCCCGGGAGGACGCCACCGTGGTGGTGGGTACCGTTATCGACCCCGAGATGCACGATGAGCTGCGGGTGACCGTGGTGGCCACCGGCCTGGGCGAGGAAGAGGAAGTGCAGATCAGTCGTCCCGAAATGGAAGTGGTGGCGCCTCCCAAGACGGTCATTGCCCAGCCGGAGGAAAGCGCTCCCGCCGAGGATGCCCTGGCCCAGGTGGGGAATGGCACGCAGTCCTATGAGGGTTACGAGGTGCCAACGGCCATTCGCCGCCGGCAGGAGCAGAACACCGCTTCCAGGGCAGCGGAAAAGCAGGATATGGATTACCTGGAGATACCCGCTTTCCTGCGCCGCCAGGCCGATTGACGGCGGGGCGGGAATTTGCAATTGGGGTAGAAACAGGGTAGATTAGGGAAATCCCTGAGTCCTGTCGATGGGTTCCCTAGGGTATTCTGTATTCTGAACGGTATTTTGGCCGGGGCGGAGAACAAGCGCTGATGATAAGGCAAAGAACACTGAAAAACGTTATCCGGGCCACCGGAGTGGGCCTGCATACAGGTGAAAAGGTATTTCTGACCCTGCGTCCCGCGGCGGCGGATACCGGTATCGTGTTCCGACGGGTTGATCTGCCTGAACCCGTGGATATTCCGGCCACCGCCGAGAACGTGGGTAATACCCAGCTTTCCACTACCCTGGAAAAGGATGGTGTGGAAATCTCCACCGTGGAGCATCTGTTGTCTGCTTTTGCCGGGCTTGGCATCGACAATGCCTACGTGGATGTCAGCGCGCCCGAGGTGCCCATCATGGACGGCAGCGCCGGGCCATTCGTCTTCCTGATCCAGTCTGCCGGCGTGGAAGAACAGAATGCCCTGAAGAGGTTCATCCGCATCAAGGAATCCGTGGAAGTGCGCGATGGCGACAAGTTTGCCCGCTTCGAGCCCTTCGAGGGTTTCAAGGTCAGTTTCGGCATCGACTTCGACCATCCCGTATTTACCGAGGACACCCAGTTCTCCAGCATCGACTTTTCCTCCACTTCTTTCGTGAAGGAAGTGAGCCGCGCCCGTACTTTCGGTTTTCTCAGGGAAATCGAGATGTTGCGTGAAAAGAACCTGGCCCTGGGCGGCAGCATGGACAACGCCATCGTGGTGGACGACTACCGGGTGCTGAACGACGACGGCCTGCGTTACGAAGACGAATTCGTCAAGCACAAGATTCTTGACGCCATCGGCGACCTCTACCTGCTGGGCCACAGCCTCATTGGTTCCTTCTATGGTTACAAGTCGGGCCATGCGCTCAACAACAGGCTGTTGAACAAGCTGGTGGCCACACCGGAAGCCTGGGAAGAGGTGACCTTCGAGGAAGAAGACGGGCTGGTGCCCATTTCCTACATCGCGCCCGTACACGCTTCCTGAACGGGAAAACTAGCGGGACGCTCCCTTCCTCGAAGTTCTGCCCAGATGTTTGAAGGCGGCGCGCAGCTCCGCGTCTTCCAGGCCGTCGGCCAGTTCGCGGATCAGGGCGGCGGTTTTTTCGGGCAGGGAACCCCGGCGGCCTTCGGCGGGTCTGAACTCCTGTTCGAGGATAATGCGCACATCAACCTTTTTCAGGTTGGGTGCCCGGGGTTTCAGCCCCGCGATGATGCGGGGAGCATGAAAGCGCAATCCCGTGCTCCAGGCCGGGGAATCGGTATGGAGAACGAGGCGTTCATTGTCGATGCGGGCGTGCCGGCAGTGTTCATTCAGGGGAGCGGGCAGGATTTTCCTGATCTGTTCCAGCAGTGTCCGCTGCTGTTTCAGCATGCGGTTTAGATGGCCCAGTTGGGAGCCGTCTTCCAGTACGTGAGCCACCTTGTGTGGTTTGCTGACCATGAGTTGATTATACGATGTCCAGTAGTGACGCAAACAACAATGCTGTTTCAGCCCCTTCCCGCTTTGCCGGAAAGGTGCTGGCCGTGGCCGCGCTGATGGGCGTGGCGCTGTTTGCCGGATATCAGTATGGCCGTCTGCAGGCGGTGCAAGTTGCCGCGGACAGGAATCTCCAGGCGGCCATGGAGGCCATGGCCGAGGAAAAACGCGAGCTTGCCTCCCTGCGTGACGAGATGGAGGCGGAGCTCGATGCCCTGGCTTTGCGCATTGGCAGCCTGCGCGCCAATCTGCTGCGCCTGAATGCCCTGGGTGAACGTCTGGTGGAAGTCGGCAAGCTGGACGAGCAGGAATTCGATTTCTCCTCCGAGCCTCCCCGGGGCGGCGTGGATCAAGAAGGGCAGGAGCCGGTGCTCATCCCGGAGTTGGAGAGTGAACTGGAAAGACTGTCGGCAGCCTTCCGTGACCGCGAGCACAAACTGCTGCTGCTGGAAGAAATGCTTGCCCGGCGCGAGGTGCGCGATCAGGTCATTCCCTCCGGCCGTCCGGTGAAGGCCGGGTATGTCAGCTCCTATTTCGGCAAGCGCACTGATCCGTTCACCGGCAAGAAGAAGTATCACAAGGGCATGGATTTCGTCGGCAAGCGGGGCAGCGAGGTGCTGGCTGTTGCCGCCGGCGTGGTCACTGAGTCCGGTCGCATGAGTGGGTATGGCAATGTGGTGGAAATCCGCCATGCGGACGGCTATGTCACCCGTTACGCGCACAATCAGGAAAACCTGGTCAAGGTGGGCGACCGGGTGGAGAAGGGCGAGCCCATCGCCATGCTGGGTTCCACCGGCCGTTCCAGTGGTCCCCATGTGCATCTCGAAGTGAGGAAGGACGGCAAGATCGTCAACCCCGCGCGTTTCATCAAGGGTGGCTGAGACCGCCTTGCCGTCCCGTTGTTACGGTAAATTTCCCGCGTTTGCGGTATTATTCCCCTTTTGTTTTCAACTGAAAATGGCGGTCGGGTTCTGCCGTTTGCCGTCGTGTTCTTTTCTGGTCCTGGAAGGTCCCAAGCTTCATGTTCAATAAAATCGCAAAAAAGGTGTTTGGCAGCCGCAACGAACGGCTGGTCAAGCGCATGTTCAAGGAAGTTGACAAGATCAATGCCCTGGAGGATTCCGTAAAGGGGCTCTCCGACGACGAGCTCCGGGCCAAGACCGACGAGTTTCGTCAGCGCGTGCGGGAAGGTGAAAGTCTGGACAAGATGCTGCCGGAGGTGTTTGCCGTGGTGCGCGAGGCCAGCAGCCGGGTGCTGGGCATGCGTCACTTCGACGTGCAGCTCATTGGCGGCATGGTGCTGCATCAGGGCAAGATCGCCGAGATGCGCACGGGTGAGGGCAAGACCCTGGTGGCCACTCTGGCCGTGTACCTGAACGCACTGGAAGGCAAGGGTGTGCACGTGGTCACGGTGAACGACTATCTGGCCCGCCGGGATGCTTCCTGGATGGGCAAGCTGTACCACTTCCTGGGCATGAGCACCGGGGTCATCAATTCCTCCGGCGGTTCCGGGCCCGACAGCAGCTCCTACCGCTTCGACCCGGATGCCGACGGCAGCGCCAGCGGCCACCGTTTCCTGGTGAACGTGAGCCGCAAGGAAGCCTATGACTGCGACATCACCTATGGCACCAACAACGAATTCGGTTTCGACTATCTGCGCGACAACATGGCCTTCGAAGCCGGCCAACGGGTGCAGCGCCGCCACTACGCGGTGGTGGATGAGGTGGACTCCATCCTCATCGACGAGGCGCGTACGCCCCTGATCATCTCCGGTCCCGCGGAAGACAGTTCCGAACTGTATCAAAAGATCAATACCATCATTCCCCATCTGACCCGGCAGGAGCCCATCACCAACGAGGAAGGCAAGCCCGATTTCGGTCCCGGTGACTACTCCGTGGATGAAAAGGCCAAGCAGGTGTTCCTCAGTGACGAGGGTCACGAGCACGTGGAGCGGATGCTCACGGAAATGGGCCTGCTGGACGAGAACGCCAGTCTCTACGACACCGCCAACATCATGCTCATGCATCATGTCATGGCGGCCCTGCGCGCTCACGTGATCTTCCAGCGCAACGTGGACTACATCGTGCGTGATGGCCAGGTCATCATCGTGGACGAGTTCACCGGCCGCACCATGCCGGGACGGCGCTGGTCCGAGGGGCTGCATCAGGCCGTGGAGGCAAAGGAAGGCGTGGAGATCCAGCAGGAGAACCAGACCCTGGCCTCCATCACCTTCCAGAACTTCTTCCGCCTGTACGACAAGCTGGCGGGCATGACCGGCACGGCGGACACGGAAGCCTACGAATTCCAGCAGATCTACGGCCTGGAAGTGGTGGTCATTCCCACCAACAAGCCCATGCAGCGGGACGACCAGACCGATCTGGTGTATCTCACCGCGAGAGAGAAGTTCGATGCCATAGTCGAAGACATCCGTGATTGCGTGAAGCGTGGCCAGCCCGTGCTGGTGGGTACGGCCTCCATCGAGGTCTCCGAGCTGGTTTCCGGCCTGCTGGAAAAGGCGGGCATCGAGCACCAGGTGCTCAATGCCAAGCAGCATGAGCGGGAGGCGCGCATCGTGGCCGAAGCCGGCCTGCCCGGCGCCGTGACCATCGCCACTAACATGGCGGGTCGGGGCACGGACATCGTGTTGGGCGGCAACCTGGATGTGGAAATGGAAAACCTGGGGCCGAATGCCAGCGAGGAGGACAGGGAAAGGCTGAAGCAGGCCTGGCGGGAACGTCACCAACAGGTGCTGGAGGCCGGTGGCCTGCGCGTTATCGGCACCGAGCGCCATGAATCCCGGCGTATAGACAACCAGTTGCGCGGCCGTTCCGGCCGTCAGGGCGATCCCGGCTCCAGCCGCTTCTACCTGTCCCTGGAGGACAGCCTGATGCGCATTTTCGCTTCCGAGCGGGTGGGCAAGCTCATGCAGAAACTGGGCATGAAGGAAGGCGAGGCCATCGAGCACCCCTGGGTGAACAAGGCCATAGAGAATGCTCAGCGCAAGGTGGAAGGCCGCAACTTCGACATCCGCAAGCAGTTGCTGGAATACGATGACGTGGCCAACGATCAGCGCAAGGTGGTCTATGAACAACGCAACGAGCTCATGGACACGGATGACATTTCAGACACCATCGCCGCCCTGCGCGAGGAAGTGCTCAACGAGGTCATCGACGCCTACATCCCGCCCCAGAGCATCGAGGAGCAGTGGGATATCCCGGGACTGGAAGAGGCGCTGAAGGAGCGCTTTGACCTGGATCTGCCCATCCAGCAATGGCTGGACGAGGACGACAGCCTGCATGAAGAGCCCCTGCGAAAGCGTATCCTGGAAGAGCTGGAAAGGGTCTATCAGGAGAAGGTGGCCCTGGCCGGCGAGGAACAGATGCGCTACATCGAGAAGGCCGTCATGTTGCAGACCCTGGATACCCACTGGAAGGAACATCTGGCGGCCATGGACTACCTGCGCCAGGGCATACACCTGCGCGGGTTTGCCGCCAAGAACCCCAAGCAGGAGTACAAGCGCGAGGCCTTCGAACTCTTTGCCGGGATGCTGGACGCCATCAAGCGGGAGGTGGTGGAGATTCTCAGCAAGATTCAACTGGCCGATGCTCCGCCCATGGAGATGGAGCCCCAGGTGAACGAATTCGAGTTCAAGCATGAGTCTTTCGATGGCCTGCCGGAGGAGCAGGCGCCACCAGCGCCGGAAGCGGCCGCGGAACCCCAGCAACCCTACGTGCGTCCCGACCGCAAGATCGGACGCAACGAGCCCTGCCCTTGCGGTTCCGGAAAGAAGTACAAACATTGCCACGGCAAGCTTCAGTAGGGATGTAATGACCGAGATCCATTTCGTACCCGGCATTCGCCTGTCGGCTGTGGCAGCGGGTATTCGCTATCGGGATCGTGACGACCTGGCGCTGCTGGAACTGGCCGAGGGCGGCACGGCGGCGGCTGTTTTTACACGAAACGCGTTCTGCGCGGCACCGGTGGTGGTTGCCCGCCGGCATCTTGAGAAGACCTCGCCCCGCTATCTATTGATCAATTCCGGCAACGCCAACGCGGGTACCGGGGAGCCGGGCCTGGCGGCCAGTGTCGAGACCTGCCGCCTGCTGGCGGCAGCCGCGGGCGTGGCCATGAATCAGGTGCTGCCTTTTTCCACTGGCGTCATCGGTGAGGATCTGCCCACGGAGCCTTTTGCCCGCGCCATTCCCGGCCTGCTGTCAGGGCTGGATGAAAGTAATTGGGAGCGGGCGGCGCGGGCCATCATGACCACGGATACCGTGCCCAAGCTGGCCAGTCGCCGTTTTGAGGTAGATGGCCGCGCCGTTACCGTCACCGGCATGTGCAAGGGCTCGGGCATGATCCGTCCGGATATGGCCACCATGCTGGCCTATGTGGCCACGGACGCGGTCTGTGACAGCGCCAGTCTGCGGCAGGTGCTGGAGGCCGCTGTCGCGCCATCCTTCAATTCCATCACCGTGGATGGCGACACCTCCACCAACGATGCCTGCGTGCTGGTGGCCAGCGGAGCCTCCGGCGTGGATGCGAGTGATGCCGGCAGCGAGGCGGGACGCCTGTTCGGCCAGGCGGTGCAAGCGGTCTGCATGGAGCTGGCAAGAGCCATCGTGGCTGATGGCGAGGGCGCTACCAAGCTGGTGGAGATACAGGTGGAGGAGGCGGCTTCCGAGGAACAGGCCAGGGATGTTGCCTACACCGTCGCCCATTCCCCCTTGGTGAAGACCGCCCTGTTTGCTTCCGATCCCAACTGGGGGCGCATTCTGGCCGCCGTGGGACGCGCCGGCGTGCGGGACCTGGATATCGACAGGGTGCGTATCTGGCTGGACGACCTGTGCATCGTCAGCCGGGGCGGACGGGATCCGGGGTACAGCGAGGAAGCCGGACAGGCAGTGATGCGGCAGGATGCCTTCAGAATTCGCATCGCCCTGGGCAAGGGAGAAGCTTCCGCCCGCATCCTCACCTGCGACCTGTCCTTCGATTACGTGAAGATCAACGCGGAATACCGAACCTGAAGATGCCTCCCGTGCATGTGGCAGCCGGCGTACTGCGGAGAGCGGATGGCAGGGTGCTGCTGGCCCGGCGCCGGGCGGGTTCTCACCAGGGCGGTCTTTGGGAGTTTCCCGGAGGCAAGGTGGAGCCGGGGGAAAGCGTGCGGCAGGCTCTGGCGCGGGAGCTGAATGAGGAACTGGGCATCGTCATCCGGGATTTTCGTCCGCTGATACGGGTTGCCCATGGTTACGAAGACCGTGAGGTGCTGCTCGACACCTGGCTGATCACCGCCTGGCAGGGGGAACCGCGGGGGCGGGAGAACCAGCCGCTTTCCTGGGTGCCCGTGAACGAACTGGCACAATGGCCCATGCCCGCGGCGGACCGGCCCATCGTGAGCGCCATCGGTCTTCCTCATATCTATCTCATCACTCCCCCTTCCGTGCCTGATGCCGGGGTGTTTCTCGACGATTTGCGCGCCGCCCTGGCTGGAGGCATTTCCCTGGTGCAGTTTCGCGTGTTCGGGCTGGAAGACCATGCCCTGGCGGATCTGGCGCTGGCCTCGCGCCGGCTGTGCGACCGGTACGGGGCCAGGATGCTGGTCAACGGCCCCCGGGAACTTGCCGGGCGGGCCGGCGCCCACGGCCTGCACCTGGACAGGCGCAGGCTGAGAGCCATGTCATCCCGGGATGAATATCCCGGTCTGCTCGTGGGGGCCTCCTGCCATGACGCCGGGGAACTGGCCATGGCCCGGGACAAGGGCGTGGACTTTGCCTTGTTGTCGCCGGTATTGCCCACCCGCAGCCATCCGGATGCGGAGGTGCTGGGCTGGGAGCGGTTTTCGGAACTGGTGGACGGCCTGCCCCTGCCGGTCTATGCCCTGGGTGGCATGAAGCCGTCCCTGCTGGAGCAAGGCTGGCGGGCCGGAGCTCAGGGAATCGCCGGCATCCGGGGACTTTGGCCGGGCACTATTCCTGGTTGAGCCCGGGCTCCTCTTCGTCGTCCGTAAGCCATTCGTCGAGGTCGATGAGCTGGCAGCGCTTGCTGCAGAAGGGGCGCCAGGGGGAACTTTCGTTCCAGGGCACGGGAGCGGAGCAGGTCGGACAATTCACGGTAGCCGGTGTCCTGGATTCGTCGTTCATGGTCAGATGGCGCAGGTCTTGAGTTTGAAGGCCACTTCCTGGCTGGTCTGTTCCGGCTGCTCCCACTGGATGCTTTCCATGAATCGTATGCAGAACCGGTGCTTGTTGCCGCTGATCTCGGCATACAGGAAGGAATCCGCCGGCAGCATTACCTGGATGAGATCCACGTGACGGTTTTTGTCCAGGGTCTGCTGAAAGAACCCATTGCTGGCCGAGTGGGCACGGAACACGTTGCTGTTGCGCAGGGTGCCCAGCAGCAGGTCCGTGGTTTCCTGCACCACGCTGATTTCATGGCGCCAGTCGTCGAGCTGCATGACCCGTTCCGTGTGGGGAAGATGCAGCCAGTAGTGTAGCTGGGGCAGATCAAACTCGAATCCGCCGCCAGGGATGGGCATGCGCTGGGCAACGCTGTTGAGAAAAACGTTCTTGCGCAGGCTGTTCCCCAGTTGGCTGGTGGTATCGAACAGGCGTTCACTTGTCTGCCTGATATCTTTCAGTACCTGCTGCAGCCGGATCTGATCCACCCCGGGTTTGTCGCCAATCCGCTCCAGGGTATTTTTTTGTTGTTCCAGTTGCTTGATCAGTTCCTTTTTGATGTCCGCCCGGCCGAGAATACTGACGATGTCCAGCAATGCCTGCAAGGCGGCGCGGCTTTGCCAGGGACTGGATGCCGGCAGGTGGTACTCGAACTGCTCGAACAGATGGGAAATGCGCAGCAGGGTACGAGTCCGTTCGTTGAGGGGGTGTTCAAACAGCAGGAAATTTTGCAATTCAGGCATCCGGCCAGTGGCGAAGAAGTGGCTATTGTCTATCAGATGCCACGAGGGTTCAAACAGGAATACAGGGTCTGACAGCAGTCAGCCTTTTCGGGTTCCCGGGTCAGCCAGGGAAAGATAGTGGTCATGCAGCGCTTTTACCTGATTGTCCAGATCAGAGAAATCGCCACGGTTGTCGATGAGATCATCCGCTGCTTTCAGCCTTTCATTTCGGGTGGCCTGGGCGAGGAGAATTTTTTCCGCCTCGTTTTGTGTAATGTCGTCACGTTGGCAGACCCGTTCGATCTGGAGTTCCTCCGGGGTGTCCACCAGCAGAATGCGGTCCACCATGTCCTGCAGACGGTTTTCCACCAGCAGGGGAATGACGACAATGGCATAGGGTGCATCGGTGGTTTCCGCCAGCCGCCTTTCCACTTCCCGGCGTATGGCGGGATGCAGAATGCCTTCGAGAATGGTTCTTGCCTCGGGGTGGGAGAAAATGTGGCGCCGCAGGGCCGGGCGATCCAGGCGGCCATCGGCGGCAATGAATTCCCTGCCAAGCTGGTCTGCGATCTGACGCAGGGCGGGCTTGCCGGGTTCCACCAGTTCCCGGCTGATGATATCCGTGTCGATGACGGGAACGCCGAGACGGGAAAAACGGGAGCTGACGGCTGTCTTGCCACTGGCGATGCCGCCGGTGAGACCGACCTTCAGCATCTACTGCAAACCGGCAAACTGCAGGTAGCCGCGGTTGATTTCATCTCCCCAGAGCATGGCGATCCAACCCGCGGCCGCCAGGTAGGGACCAAAAGGAATGGGAATGGCCTTGTCCCTTCCCAGGAACAGGATCATGCCCAGGCCGCTGATTGCGCCCACCACGGCGGAAAGCAGAAGGATCTGCGGCAGGAACTGCCAGCCCAGCCAGGCGCCGAACAGGGCGAACAGCTTGAAGTCGCCGTAGCCCATGCCTTCCTTGCCGGTGACCAGCAGAAAGACGTGAAACAGGAGCCACAGGGACAGGTAGCCTGCTGTTGCCCCGTAGATGGCCGACTGGATGTCCGTGAACATGCCCTGCAGGTTCAGCAGCAGGCCCAGCCAGATCAGGGGCAGTATCAGCACGTCGGGCAGGATCCGCAGGCGGATGTCGATGACGCTCATGGCCAGCAGCGCCCAGGTGAGTAGCAATGCCGCCAATGCCTGCCAGCCCAGGCCGAAATGCCAGACCACGACCAGGGCCAACAGGCCGCTCAGGAATTCCACGACGGGATACTGAACCGAAAGGCTGGTGCCGCAGGCGGAGCACTTTCCCTTCTGCCACAGCCAGCTCACAACAGGTATGTTTTCCCACGCGCGAATCCGGTGTCCGCAGGATAGGCAGCTGGACGGCGGAAACATGAGATAGGCCAGGCCGAACCATTTGTTGGGCCGGTATTCCACCTCCTTGCCCGCCTGTTCGTCACAGGCGTCCTTCAGCTCCTGTTCCATGCGCGCGGGGAGCCGGAAGATGATCACATTCAGGAAACTGCCCACCAGCAGTCCCAGAATGAAGGTCAGGGGATAGAGGATGGCTGGCTGGGCAAGAACCTCCGTCATCAGATGGCAGCGCCCAATTTGAAGATGGGCAGATACATGGCGACCACCAGACCGCCCACCAGGGTGCCGAGAATGACCATGATCAAGGGCTCCATGAGGCTGCTGAGGGCGTCAACAGCGTTATCCACCTCTTCTTCATAAAAGTCGGCAACCTTGGACAGCATGTCGTCCAGGGAGCCGGATTCCTCACCGATGGCCACCATTTGCTTGACCATGTGAGGAAAGAGCTGTTGCTGCTCCATGGCGAGGCGCAGGGACTGGCCGGTGGCGATGTCTTCCCGCATTTCCCTTACCGCGTTACCGTACACCACGCTGCCGGTTGCGCCGGCCACGGAATCCAGTGCTTCCACCATGGGTACGCCGGCGGCGAACATGGTGGATGTGGTCCGGGCGAAACGCGCGAGGGCGGATTTGTGCATGATGGAGCCGAATACCGGGGATTTCAGCATGGCCCTGTCGATGAATTCCCGAAACTTGGGAAACCGTTTCCACAGATTGGAAATTATGATAATCACCGCTGCCAGTCCAACCACGATGAATACCCAGTTGTCACGAATGAAGCGAGACATGCTCACCACAAGTTGGGTGAAAGCAGGCAGTTCGGCACCAAAACTCTGGAACAGTTCTTCGAATACAGGAACCACGAATATCAGAATGATGGCAGTTACCAGGATGCCCACGCTCAATACCGCTGCCGGATAGATCAGGGCCTTCTTGATTTTTTTCTTTATGGATTCGGTTTTTTCCTTGTAGGTGGCGATCCGGTCCAGCAGGGTTTCCAGAACCCCTGCCTGTTCACCAGCCTCCACCAGGTTGCAGAACAGGTTGTCGAAATACAGCGGGTGCTTGCGCAGGGCGTTGGTCAGGGAGGTGCCGCCTTCGATATCGGCCTTGATGGAAAGGATCAGTTCCTGCATGGCAGGGTTGTTATGCCCCTTGCCCACGATATCCAGCGCCTGCACCAGGGGGACGCCGGCTTTCATCATGGTGGCCAGTTGCCGGGAAAAAACCGCGATGTCTCCCGTGGTGATCTTGGGTTTTCCGAAGGACAAGGTGATCTGTTTCTGCACCTTGATGGGGTTGACGCCCTGACGCCTGAGATCGGCGCGCACGATGGCGTCATTGGCGGCGCGCATCTTTCCCTTGATCTTTTTTCCTCTGCGGTCCGTACCGGTCCAGGCGTATTCGTAGGTCTTTTCCGCCTTGGGGTTTGCCGCCTTTCTAGCTGCTGCTGCTTTTGTCGCCATGTGAACTAGTCCTTGGTAATTCGATTGACTTCTTCCAGACTGGTGAGACCGTTTTTCACCTTGAGCAGTCCGGCCGTGCGCAGATCATAATAATAGCCTTCTTTCAAGGCCTGTTCCTTGAGCTGCATAGCATTTCCCTCCTCCAGGATGATCTGTGCTATCCCTTCGGAAACCGGCAGGATTTCGAAAATCCCCACGCGGCCCTTGTAGCCATTGTTACACCTGTCGCAGCCCACTGCCTTGTAGATGGTGAGGCCGGCGTCTACTTCTTCCTCGCTGAAGCCTTCTTCCAGCAGCGCCGTGCGGGGCAGATCCTCGACTTCCTTGCAATGTTCACACAGGCGCCTGCCAAGCCGCTGGGCCATGATCAGGTTCACGGAGGAGGCGATGTTGTAGGGTGGAATGCCCATGTTGGCCAGGCGGGTCAGGGTCTGGGGCGCGTCGTTGGTATGCAGGGTGGACAATACCATGTGGCCGGTCTGGGCGGCCTTGACCGCGATTTCACCGGTTTCCAGATCCCGGATCTCGCCCACCATGATGATGTCCGGATCCTGACGCAGGAAAGCCCGGAGCGCGTCGGCGAAATGCAGGCCGCTCGCGGGGTTGATGTTTACCTGGTTGATGCCCTCGACCTGGATTTCCACCGGGTCTTCGGCAGTGGAGATGTTTACCTCAGGTTTGTTCAGGATGTTCAGCGCGGTATACAGGGAGACGGTTTTGCCGCTGCCTGTGGGGCCGGTTACCAGGATCATGCCATAGGGCTTCTTGATGGCATCCAGGAACAGCTTTTTCTGGTCTTCCTCGAAACCCAGGGCGTCCACGCCAATGGTGGCGGCGGACGCATCGAGAATACGCAGGACGACCTTTTCCCCGTACAGGGTGGGGCAGGTGTTGACGCGGAAGTCGATGGCATGGTGCTTGGAGACCTTGAGCTTGATGCGTCCGTCCTGGGGCACCCGGCGCTCGGCGATATTCAGGCGTGCCATGACCTTGAGACGCGAGGACAGCCGCTGGGCAATGTTTACCGGGGGACTTGCCTTTTCGTACAGCAGGCCATCCTGACGGTAACGGATGCGGTAGCGTTTTTCGTAGGGCTCGAAATGGATATCGGACACGCCGCTGTTGATGGCGTCCAGCAGGATTTTGTTCACGAAGCGAACGACCGGGGCCTCGTCGATTTCGGTTTGGGTTTCCTCGTCCACATCGCCATCACCATCCAGGCCGAAGTCGATGTTCTCCAGGTTTTCCTCCAGCATGGCTCCCATGGCGGCTTCCTGGGAGCGGGAGACTTCCTCCAGTGCCCGCGCGAGCTTTTCCTCTTCCACCAGCACGATTTCGACCGCCAGGCCGGTGCTGAACTGAATCTCCTTGATGGCTTCCTGGTTGGTGGGGTCAGAGGCGGCGAGAAACAGGCGATTTCCCCTTTTGACCAGGGGGAGCACGTGGTGTTTGGTAAAGAGATCGGCTTCCACCTGATCCAGGGCGAGGCTTTCCTTGTTGATGGCATCCAGGTCAAACAGAGGGAGGCCAAACTCCTGGTGGGCCAGTACGGCAATTTTCTTTGAAGACACGATCCCTTTCTGGACTACATAGGAAATGAGAGGGATGTTGTCGTTTTCGGCTTCGTCCGTGGCCTTCATGGTAGATTCGACATCCAGCAGGCCTGCGTTGACCAGATAACGGGCAAATCCCTTGAGATCTTTGGTCAGGTTCTCATTCATTTTGTTTTAATACCAACTTTTCATGCCGGGTGAAACGGAAATGTCCAAGGCCTTGGTGTGCACAAGAGTGCCCATTTTGTTCCGAATTTACCTGAATGTCCAATGGCTTAACAGGTTAGTTTGACGTATTTTTGCAGGTGTGGCGGGTGTAACATCGAACAGGTCACCATCTCGCGTCTTTTTTTGTGCCGGCGCATCTCCCGGTGGCAGGAGATGCGCTATCATATGCGCCTCTGTTGGGGTGTCAGGGGAAAAACGCTCCGAAGGGCTCAGCTAAGGACAAACAGGGGGCTGGCGTGCCATCTACTGAAACATATTCCATCGTGTTGCCTGCCTACAACGAAGCGGGAGTAGTGGGTTCTGTTGTTTCCCGGTTGCGGGAGCAGTTTCCGGATGCGGAGCTCCTGGTCGTGGATGACTGCTCTACGGATGAAACGGCGGCAGAGGCCCGGCAGGCCGGCGCCAAGGTGATTTCGCATCAGTACAATATGGGAAATGGCGCCGCCATCAAGACGGGGGCCAGGCATGCCAAGGGGGATGTGCTGGTTTTCATGGATGCTGACGGGCAACACAGTGCTAAACATGTTCGTCAGTTGCTTGACAGGATAAGTGACGGCTATGACATGGCCGTCGGCGCCAGGGATGCCGGCAGTCAGGCGAATAGGCGCCGCCTTCTGGGAAATGGGATACTGAATCGATTGGCGTCTGTGCTGACCGGCCACAGGATTGATGATCTGACATCAGGGTTCCGGGCAGTCAGGGCGGAAGTCTTTCGACAGTTTCTCTACCTGCTGCCCAACGGATTTTCCTATCCGACCACCTCTACCATGGCTTTTCTGCGTTCCGGATATTCGGTCGTTTATGTGCCCATCAGCGTAGGAAAGAGGAAGGGCAGAAGCAAGATCAGTCTGCTGCGGGACGGCACTCGCTTTCTGGTCATCATCATGAAGATGACCACGCTGTTTTCTCCCATGCGGGTATTCTTTCCGTTGAGCATCATGTTTCTTCTGCTGGGTTTTCTGCGGTACATCTATTTCTACTGGCAAACGGGCGGGTTTTCGAACATGGCCGGCGTGATGTTCACCACGGCGGTTATCGTGTTCCTGATCGGGCTTGTGTCAGAGCAGGTCACAGCTTTGCACTATGGCCTGTCGCAGGCCAAGTGCAGTTCGCCAGACACATGCTCGGATGACGGGCCGGGTTGCAAACCTGATTCATGAATGAGAGCAATCGGTCAGCGTTTCCGCAGAGGCAGGGATACACAGGGCCCCGGCCGGACGTTCTGGCGCTCATGCCAGACAACCCCAGGAGAGTGCTTGACGTCGGTTGTGGGGCAGGCTCCCTGGGGGCTTCCATCAAGGAACGCTGGAACAATGCGTCTGTTGTGGGTGTGGACAATGATCCAGCGCTTGTTGCACAGGCCGCCAAACGTCTGGATGAGGTATATCAGGCTGACCTGAACAGTATTGATCCGTTTGAGCGGCTTGATCCGGAGGGCGAAGGTTTTGATGTCATCATCTTTGCCGATATCCTGGAACACCTGCTTGATCCGCAAGAATTATTGCGTTTGGCGAGAAAACACCTTGCTTCACAGGGGTGTGTCATCACCAGCTTGCCGAATGTCCGTCATTATTCCACCTTTGTGAGCCTGGGGCTGCTGGGAGTTTGGCCGCAGCGGGATCGTGGTATACATGATCGTACCCATCTTCATTTCTATGCCAGAAAAAACATTCTCCAGTTGTTCGAGGCCAGCGGTTTTCAGCAGGTGAAGGAAAGGCGAAATGTGCGTCTTGTGGAATGCTGGGCATGGACCAATATCCCCGGCAAGGCCCTGGATTTCTGGCCTTTTCGCGGATTCCTGACCTTTCAGTACCTGCATCGTCTGGTTGCCAGGGAGGACATTGCGTCTTGAAAGGCAAAAGGCGCATCGGAGGCATGCTGTTTCTCAGGGCGGGCATGCTGTTACTGGGCGTCATGGCATGTGTCTATCTGGTCGACAGATACCTTCCGTCTTTCCAAGTGCTGAGTAGTCAGGGTGAACTGGCGGTCTGGCCTCATGGTGTACTGGCCTTCACTCTGTTTGCGGCACATGTCCTGCTGGTCTTTTTTGCCTGGCATCATTCCCTGGGACTGGTAGGCGTGAATGTTTCGCCAAAACTTTCTGCGGGTATATTCCTGGTTTCGTTGGTGACACGCTATATCCCCGGAGGCATCTGGCATCTGGGCAGTCGGCTGCTGGCCATGTCCCGCTTGGGGGAGAATTCCTATCTGGTCGGTGTCACGCTTGTTCTGGAACAGTTGGCTGCACTCGCCGTGTGCTTGTTGCTGGTTCTGTTGTTCATTGGTGGCGGTCTCTTCTTTCCGGAGATCGATGGAATTACGGCGGGAGGCGCTCTCGTCAGTAACGGAGTCCTGCTGGCATCAAGTATCCTGTTGTTGGGAGGGCTTTATCCTCCGGTGTTTCGAAAGCTGCTGGCCAAGGTGTTCAATATGCTGAAGAAACAGGAACTGACGGTGCCGTTGCCGTCCCTGGCGTTGTATCGCCTGTATGGAATACATGCTCTGTCGCTGCTGGTGTTTGCATTGGGATATCAGCAGGTTCTTGCACTGGTTTCGGGACAGGCCCTGCCGCCAGCTGCTCTGGTGATGGGGATAGTTCTCATTGCTACCCTGTTGGGTTATCTGGCCCCTTTTGTACCCGGGGGGATAGGTGTCAGGGAATCCCTGATTGTTGTGCTGATGCTTCCCTACATGGACGCAGCGGATGCCACGGCAATGGCGGTGCTGGGACGTGTGCTGATCATTGTGGTGGAGTTCTTTCTGCTGTCGTTGATGATCATGGGTTACCGGCCAAGGGTTGAAGGCTGATGCAGGAGATGCCTGTTCGTGTCCTTGTCGCTGGTTCCTACGTTATTGACGATGGATACCCGAATGTCAAATGGTTGTTGCGCGCCATGGAGAAAGACGGTCGATTTTCCATGGCTTACGCGGGTGGAGGCCATGAGAAACGGCAGCATTTCTCCACCGAGGCAGGAAGCGTACTGAAACTTATTGGGCAGGGGCTGCGTACCATGTTCAGGGCATGCAGGGAAGTCATTGTCGTGTTGAAGCGCAAGAAGTTTGGCCCAGCTTTTGATGTTTTGTTCGTGCCCTATCCTTCTCTGCCCATACTGCTGTTGTTGTCTCTCTTGCCCAGGCAGTATCGGCCACGGATCGTGGCAGACGCGTTCATTTCTATCTATGACACGGTAGTGAATGACAGAAAGATGCTTGATGAACGCAGTTTCCTCGCATCCTTGTTGCGAAGGGTGGAAAAACGCGCGTTGCATGCCGCAAACGTCGTTTTGACGGATACGGAGTGTAATCGCAGGTTCCTGGAGCAGATTTTTCTCCTGCCGGCAGACAGGGTTCAGGCACTTCCCCTGGCGACTGATGAACATCACTATCTGCCGGTACCCTATGATGCAGCGGACGGTGATTGCACTGTGTTGTTCGTGGGTACATTTGTTCCCTTGCATGGCGTCGAGACTATTGCCCGGGCCATGTTGTTGCTGGAAAGGGAGCCGGGTATCCGCTTCCGGGTGTTTGGAAATGGCCAAGCCGCGGATGTCATGAACGAAGTGTTGCGTAATGGTGAATGCAAGCTTGAGTGGCGACGCGAGTGGGTGGGACCGGAAAATCTTGCCAGGGAAGTGGAAAATGCCGATATCTGTCTTGGCATATTTGGCACCACAGCCAAGGCCGCGAGAGTCTGGCCGCTGAAGAATTATACAGCCATGCGTATCGGGCGCGCCATTGTGAGTGAAAGCACCGAATGCATGCCTGGCCTGGGTAGCAAGAAAGGTGAACTGCCGGTGTGCATGGTTCCCGCGGGTGATGCCGGTGCTCTGGCGGATGCCCTTCTGTGCCTGGCCAGAAATCCCGGGGAGAGGGTCAGGATGGCTGATGCCGCCAAATGTCATTATCGGGACCATATGTCCAATGAGAAGGTCCTGGATGGTCTGTACAGGGTCATGTGCGGGCTTGCCGATCAGTCCGGGATATGATCGGAATGGTGTTGGCCAAAATGCCGGTTGTTTCCGTGGATCACAGGCGGACGGTCAGGGCCTCTATGATCTTTTGGGTGGTTTCCTCATTGTGACCGTGCTGCTGTAGTTCAGACATCAGTGCCTTGAGGAACTTCGCCTTGACGTAGAAATTTGGCTGGGTCTTGCTAGAGAACTCGAACACCTTCTTCAGTATCCTTTCGAATTTCTTCTTGTCAGCTGGTCGTTCCAGCCGTTTTTCAAAAGGGGTTCCCTGGGGTGGAAACTGTTTGGTGAACTCTTCCGCGACTGTACTGGCGAATGCAGTCGCTTCAGTGCTGTCGAACCATTTCAGTAGGGCCATGAGGGGTGGGTTGGAGTGTCTGTTGGAAGTTCGGGTCTCCGAGTAGGTTAGCTGCATCATGATGCGGTCGTCAACAGTGGCGGATTTGTTCTGGCTGGCCGTTTTCCGAGGCGGTATGATTTGGCTGATCGGTGTAGCCAAGATTCTGGAGTCAATATGAAGGGAGTAGATGCGCTGATTGCCGAAGGCAATGTGCTGGAAGATCAAGGGCGCCTTGCAGAGGCGGAGGCGTGCTACAGAAAAGCGCTGAAGCTTGGTGGAAACTCCGCCAGGGCCTATTTGAATATTGGCAATGTCTATTCTCTCAGACAACAGGCTGTGGAGGCGCAGAAATACTATCTCAAGGCGTTGGAGTTGGATCCGGGGAATCCTGGCGCCAATGCCAACCTTGGGCGCATTGCGCTTGTAAACGAAGAGTTTGCTGTAGCAGAAAAATATTTTCGGCGGGCTTGTGAGGGTGTTTCCGGCTCGGCAAAGGCGGAGGCCCTGCTTGGTTTAAGTGAGGCTTGCCAGCAATCCGGGCGGCTGGAAGAAGCGCTGGTAGCCTGTCGTGAGGCAGTGGATATTGTTCCTGCTCATCCCTGGGCCAACAAGAAACTTGGTCACCTGCTGATGATGGGCGGGAGACATGCGGAAGCAACAGCCGCCCTGCAGAAGGCCGTCGATTACATGCCGGAAGATGCCGATGTTCATGTCTGGCTGGGAAAGCTGTTGTGTGATCAGGGGGACGTGGAGGAAGCCATGAGGCATATGCGGGTGGCGACTCGCATTGATCCCGGAGATCCCTACAAGCTGGGCATGTCCGTATTCACCATGAATTATCTTCCTCAGGTAACAGGTGAGCAGCTCTTTCGGGCGCACCGGGACTTCGCGAACAGATTCTGTAAGCCATACTACCCTACGGTCGAATGCCAGGAGCTGCCTGCTGTTGATGCTGACAAGCTTCGTATTGGTTATGTTTCATCAGATTTCCGCCAACATCCCGTGTCACGGTTCGTGGAAACCTTGTTGTTACACCATGATGTTGAACGTTTTGAGGTGCATTGTTTCTATAATCATGACAAGACAGATACGGTTACCGAAAGACTGAAGAGGTTGTCGCACTTCTGGCATGATATTGCTGAGATGGAAGATCCGGATGTCATTGATCTGATCCGGACAGTCGGGATCCATGTTCTTGTGGATCTCAATGGCTTGACAGAAGGCCACCGCTTGCCGGTCTTTGCTCGCAGGCCTGCTCCCATACAGATTACCTGGCTGGGGTACCTGGGAACCACGGGACTGGATACTATGAATTACCGTATATGTGACGGCCACACAGACCCCCCGGGACTGACGGAGCAATACCATACTGAAAAGCTCTTGCGTGTGGTGGACTCGCAGTGGTGTCATGCGCCATACACGGAATTGCCGCCAATGACTCCTGCTCCATTCCTGCGGAATGGTCGAGTTACTCTGGGTTCGTTCAATTATGCAGGCAAGCTGAACAATGCTGTACTGGCTCTTTGGGGAAAGGTGTTGTGTGCTATGCCTGGCGCCAGGATCCGCCTGGCGGCCATTCCCGAAGGTTATGCCCGGCAGCGTGTCCTGCGTGTGCTGGGTGAGAATGGTGTTGATGCATCTCGTGTGGAATTCCTGCCCCGTTTGCCCTACCGGGAATATTTGGAAGCAGTGGGTAATGTCGATCTGGCCTTGGATCCGTTTCCATATAACGGGGGAACCACCTCTATTGACATGTTGATCATGGGGGTGCCGTTCATAAGCCTGCGAGGGAATCACTCCATTGCCCGGGGGGGGAGCAGCATTCTTTCGAGTATCGGGCTTCCGGAACTGATTGCGGAAACCCGGGAGGAATATGTGACGAAAGTCTGCGAACTGGCTCAGTCCGGAGAAAAGCTGGTGCAGTTGCGGGGGGAACTGAGAAAACGCCTGATGACTTCACCCCTCATGGATGGGCGGCGATTTACTCGCGAAATAGAAGATAGATTTGAGGAATGCTGGCAACAGGCAAGGCGGTTTCGGCTATGAAAAAAGCCTTCTCCCGGACAAGGGGAGAAGGCTTTGCCCTGCTTGAACGCTGTTGCTGAAGAACAGTTGTTTCCAGAATTAACGGAAGTTGGCAGGTACGTACTTCTGTTCACAAGTGGTGCCGCCATCCCAACCAGTGATTTCATCGCCAGAGGTCTGGGCGGTCAGGCTCAGACTGCAGTCAGAGGGTACACCAGTCTCCTCTTTAACGGTGATGGAAATTTGGTCAGTGCCGTCGAATGCCATGCCTTCACACCACTGGGATGCGGAGTCAGAGCAGCCTGCGGCAGAAGCGTTTGCGGGCATTGTGGCCTGGGTATTATAGAACTCTGTGACGGATGCCTTACATGCGCTCAAGGAAGCGGCGCACTCAGATACCTTGGCGCGAACCGTGTAGTCCTTGTAAGCGGGGATGGCGATGGCAGCCAGGATGCCTACGATGGCTACAACGATCATCAGTTCGATAAGGGTAAAACCTTGTTGTTTTTTCATTGGATAAGTCTCCATTTGCTATTTGAAAGAAGTATATTTCGGTTTGCTGGTGGCAGACCCAACTGCCACGAGAATCCACGAAAATACATGCAGCAAGGATCGTGCCAACTTGATTTGATTTATAACTTGTTGAATTTTAAGGGAAGATCTGGTGGTAGAAAAACGTCCAGACTGACAATTTTTGTCACTT
>CAZWRE010000030.1:0-8913 GCA_964636335.1 uncultured Sedimenticola sp.
GAACCCGTGCAGACCAGCCTGGTTGCGTTGCGCAACATGCTCTCTGATCTAGGTGTCGTCTGCCGGGAGTTTTCCGACTATTCCTCCGTGGTAAACACCCTGCGGAAGAACGATCAGCCGGAACTGCTGATCGTTGCCATGACCGCGGTAAGTCATGAGGATCCCGGACAGCGGGACCTGTTGTCAACCATCGCCCGGCTTTCCGTTGCCCCGGTGCTGGTGCTGCTGGGCAGCTCCCGGCAGGCTGATCTCAATGCCGTCATCGACCTGGGTGCAACCCGTTGTCTCAGCAAGCCCATCAAGCCGGTGGTTCTCGCCCAGGCCATAAACGAGATTCTCTATGCCGCCGGTGAGCTTTTCCCCGAGCCTGTTTCGGAAACGCTGGATGAATCAGGCACCATACTGAAGGGCAAGGTCGTGCTCGTGGCTGACGACAACAGCGTCAACAGGAGACTCGTGCGCACCCTGCTGGAAAAAGAGGGCACCCAGGTCATCTGTGTGGAGAACGGTCGAGAGGCCGTGGATTTTGTTGCCAACAACCCAAACCAGGTGGACCTGGCGCTCATCGACATCCACATGCCGAAAATGAACGGCTTCGAAGCGGTTGAAAACATACGGAAGCTTCCCGGAGGCCAATCCATTCCCATGATTGCCATGACGGCTGATGTCATGAGCAAGAACCGGGCGGAAATCAGCCACAGCGCCTTCGATGCCGGCGTTACCAAGCCCATCGATATACAGGAGTTGTTGCAACTGATCACCGATCTTCCGGAACAGCGGAAAGCCAACGCCCGGAAAATCACCGGCAGAACCGGCAATTTCCTGGCTCAACATCCACGCTCCCTGCCCTCCTACGATGCGGACAAGGCGCTGCGCATCACCGGGGGATCAAAAACCATGGCCAACAATCTTCTGAAGCAGCTTCTCGAAGTGCTTCCGGACTCCATGGAGGAAATAAAGGAGCTCGCCAAGCAGCAGAACTGGCAGGAACTGTGGCAGACGGTTCACAAACTGCAGGGCATGACAGCCCTTTGCGCGGTTCCCGCGCTGTCGGCCGCGCTGGGACGGTTGCAGATAGCCGTGGAAAACGAGAACCCTCCCGCCACCTTCATGGAACTGGCTGAAGCCACGCTTTGCGTGGAGGCATTGCTGGAAACCTGACAGGCTGTCAGTTCCCGGTGGTGTCAGGCGGCCGCCCGGATCAGCCGCTTCATTTCTCTTACTGCCTCATCCAGCCCGGTGAAGACCGCCCGCGAGATGATGGCGTGGCCGATATTGAGCTCACTGAGTCCCTGGATTGCAGCAATGGCGCTGACATTGTGATAGTCCAGGCCGTGTCCGGCGTTCACCTGCAGCCCGAGGGAGAGACCCAGGGCCGTGGCATCGATGATGCGTGACAGTTCCCGGTCGGCTTCGGCGCTGTTTGCCGCATCAGCGTAATGTCCCGTATGGATCTCGATTACCGGGGCACCGGTTTCGGCAGCGGCATTCAACTGGCGTGGATCCGCATCGATGAACAGGGATACGCGCACGCCGGCATCCGCGAGGGCGGCGCAGTAGTCCTTGAGATAAGGCAGGTTGCCGGCGACATCCAGCCCGCCTTCCGTGGTCAGCTCTTCACGCCTTTCAGGCACCAGGCAACAATCCTGGGGGCGCGCGCGGGTGGCGATCTCCAGCATTTCCGAAGTTGCCGCCATCTCCAGATTCATGCGTGTCTGCAGGATGTCCTTGAGCATGAACACGTCCCGGTCCTGGATATGGCGCCGGTCTTCGCGCAGGTGCAGGGTAATGGCGTCCGCGCCGGCCTGTTCGGACACCAGCGCCGCCTGTACAGGGTCCGGATAGCGGGTCCCCCTGGCTTGACGCAAGGTGGCGACATGGTCGATATTCACGCCAAGCAACATGGCCTGGGGCATCTGGCGGTCTCCTCTGTCTGGGTCAACGAAACAGTTCCCTGCTGCGCAGGGGACGGTCCCCGAGATAATACCCGATAACACGGCGCATGAGGCGCCGGGCTTCCCTGCGCTGCCTGTCATCCAGCGGCAAGTCGGCAGCCAGCGCCAGCAGGGTGTCCCCCTGAATCAGGTTCCTGTCATGCTCTCCCGCCAGGCGGATTCCCTGCTCGGTTTCATAGACATAGGATGCTTCAGGGCGTATTTCCGCGCCATTGTCCGCTTCACGCGCCAGATCCATCCCGTAACCCAGCGCCTGCAGCAGAGAGAGCTCGAACTGCCGCAGGGCGGCTTCTATATCTGAGCCAGAAGCAAGGCGTTGCATGCAGGTTTCGTAAACGGCAAACAATTCTGGCAGCGGCTCATGCACTTCGACCAGCCGAAGGATGAGTTCATTGACATAGAATCCGCTGAACAAGGCCGGGCCTTCCGGAAGCCGGTAATGGCCTTGCGGCTCAGCCTGCCGCAGGTTGGCGATACTGCCCTTGCCGGACCAGGCCACCAGCAGGGGAATGAAAGGCTGCAACATGGCCCGTCGCGTACTTCTGGGAGAACCGGCGCCCCGCGCCATTACAGGCAGCCGGCCCGCCGACAGCGTCAGCAGATCGAGCAACAGATGTGATTCGCCATACTTGCGCGCATGGAGAACAAAGGCCGGGCTGAGGTCTGTGGGCCCCAAGACAGTCTCAGTCGGAATATCCCAGGCGCGTCAGGCTGGCCTGGTCGGCGGACCAGCTCTTCTTTACCTTCACCCACAGGCGCAGGTAAACCTTTGTCTGGAAAAATTCCTCCAGTTGCTTGCGCGCCTCGGTGGCGGTTTCCTTCAGCGCCAGACCGCCCTTGCCCACAAGGATGGCCTTCTGGTTCTGCCGTTCGACCCAGATAATGGCGCCAATACGGTAAATACGGGGCTGCGCGTCGAATTCCTCGATTTCCACCGTGGTGGAATACGGCAGTTCCTTGTGGTAGCGGCGGGTGATCTGTTCACGAATCAACTCAGCGGCGAAGAAGCGCTCGGGACGGTCGGTGATCTGGTCTTCCGGGTAGAAGTTCTCGCCTTCCGGCAGCGCCCGCAGAATGGTCTCCTCCAGGTGATCGCAGTTGTCGCCAGTGCGGGCTGATACGGGAACCACGGTTTCGATACCCGTCTTTTCCGTCAGGGAGGCCAACAGGGGAAGCAGGTCTTCACGCTGCTTCAGGGTGTCGATCTTGTTTATGACCAGCATGGCGGGAAGCTTGCTGCCGCGAACCCGCTGCAGCACCATTTCGTCCTCGTCCGTCCAGTGTCCGGCATCGACAAGCATGACCACCAGATCCACACCAGCGAGTACACTGGTAGCGGTCCGGTTGAGGTAGCGGTTCATGGCCTTGTCACCTCGCTGGTGGATGCCCGGCGTATCGATATAGACGATCTGGCCATCTTTCAGGGTGCTGATACCGAGAATGCTGTGACGGGTGGTCTGCGGTTTGTGAGAGGTAATGGCCAGCTTCTGCCCCAACAAACGGTTCAGCAGCGTGGACTTGCCCACATTGGGGCGCCCCACCAGGGCGACATGCCCCGCCCGGTGTGTCATGAAAGAGGTTTCCCGATATTCATCAATACCTTCCTGGCCGCTTCCTGTTCGGCCTTGCGGCGGCTGGTCCCTTCTCCCGTTTCAGTGATATCCAGGCTGTCCACGGCGCATTGCACGATGAAACGCTGTTCATGGGCACTGCCTTCCACCGATATGACTTGGTATGCCGGCAAGGCCTTGCCCCGGGCCTGCAAAAGCTCTTGCAGCCTTGTCTTGGCGTCCTTGGGTTGTTCCTGGGGAGAACAGTTGGCAATCCGCTCTTTAAGCACGCGCCTGACCAGGGCTCTCGCGGGTTCGATGCCGGAATCCATGTACACGGCAGCTATGAGCGCTTCCACCGCGTCCGAAAGAATGGAATCGCGGGTCTGCCCGCCACTGCGCAATTCACCCGTGCCCAGAATGAGGTAGTCTCCCAGTCCCAGACTTCTTGCCACGGAAGCCAGGGTTTCCCGTTTCACAAGCTGTGCGCGCGCACGGCTGAGTTCTCCTTCACTGGCATCGGGATGCCGCTGAAAGAGGTTCTCGGCAACCTCGAACCCAAGGATGGCATCCCCGAGGAACTCCATGCGTTCATTGTTTCTGGAGCCGGCGCTGCGATGGGTAAGGGCCTGGACAAGCAGGGATTCATCCCGAAATTCATGCCCCAGCTGCCGTTGCAGGCGTTTAAGATCAGCCACCCGGTTCTTCCTGGAACTACTTCCAGTCTACCTCCTTGTGAAACTTCATGACCACCGAGACATTACCGGCGACAGGCTTGGTGATCTCGTAGTCCAGGATCATGCTGGTCTTGCCCTTGCTGCGATCGATCTTGAGATACTTCTGGTCGAAATCGTAGATACTGTTGATGTCGATGCGCCGATTGAATATCTTGCGCAACTCTTTGGGTGCAGCCTGGCGATAATTGGGATCGTCCTTGATGCTCTCCAGTATCTTGCTCATGGAATGGAACTCCATGTAACTGGGCACCATTCTCACGCCCAACAGCACGAAGAAGAGCCCGATGGCAATGAACATGATCCAGCCGGTGATGCTCAAACCCTGCTGACGTTTCTTCAGATACCGCATGTTGCCTTTCTCCCGAGCACTGCTTCAGTGAATACCCTGCCCAATACGCGACCAGTCGAATATGCCTGGCCGGTTCGGGTCAAAGCTTAACCATATCATAAAGGCCTTGCCAACCAAATTCCGTTCAGGCACAAAGCCCCAACAACGGCTGTCATTGCTGTTGTCCCTGTTGTCGCCCATCACGAAATAATGCCCTTCGGGCACTGTTACTTCTCCGTCTGCAAGCACCTGGCAGCCGGGGCCAAAATCCGGTACCCGGGGATTGACAAGAATGGAATGCTCCACGCCATCGAGATTTTCCCGCAGTTCCCAGGCTCCCTGCATGCGTTTGCCGGAGCCCACGGCATCATAGGTGCCGATGCGTTTCTGTGGCATGACCTTGCCGTTCACATAGAGTGTCTTGTTGCGATAGGCGATCCGGTCACCCGGCACTCCGATCAGGCGCTTGATGTAATCGAGCTTCGGGTTCTTGGGATAACGAAACACCACCACGTCCCCACGCCTGGGCTCATCGATTTCCACCAGCCGGGTCTTGGTGACCGGCATGCGCAAACCGTAGGCAAACTTGTTGACCAGAATGAAGTCTCCCACGAGCAGAGTGGGCATCATGGAGCCGGAAGGGATCCTGAAGGGTTCCACCACAAAGGCGCGCAGCAGGAGCACGAACAGGAATATGGGGAAAAAAGAGCGTGCGTAATCCACCATCAGGGGTTCCGCCTTCCCTTTTTTTTCCTGTGAGGCACCGCCAGCTTCGTCTATACCACTGACTTCCCTCTGGCTGCCCATGCCGCGAGATAACAGCCTGTAGCCACCCCAGATGACGCCGGACGCAACAGTGGCAAAAGCCAGGGCTGATTCTATGTCATGGTTGTACAGCAGCCAGATGAAGCCGGCAGCCGTGCCTGCGAGGACGAGAAAGTCGATGATGGGGGTTTGTCTTTGCTCCTGGCTCATAAATGATCTGGCTCCGGTACTGGGTTCTTGTTCCTATTTATCCTTGCCCACATTCAATACCGCAAGAAAGGCTTCCTGGGGAATCTCCACCCGGCCCACCTGCTTCATGCGTTTCTTTCCCGCCTTCTGTTTCTCCAGCAACTTGCGCTTGCGGGTGATGTCCCCCCCATAGCATTTGGCCGTCACGTTCTTGCGCAGGGCCTTGACCGTGGAACGGGCGATGATCTTGCTGCCCAGGGCAGCCTGTATGGCCACCTCGAACATCTGCCGGGGAATGATTTCCTTCATCTTCTCCGTCAGTTCCCTGCCCCGGCTTTCCGCATAATCACGATGAACAATGAGGGACAGGGCATCCACCCGTTCACCATTGATGAGAATATCCAGCTTCACCAGGTTGGCGGCCTGGAAGCGGTCAAGCTCATACTCGAAAGAGGCATACCCCCGGCTCACGGACTTGAGGCGGTCGAAGAAGTCCAGGACCACTTCATTCATGGGCAGGTCATAGACCAGTTGCACCTGGCCGCCCAGGTACTGCATGTTCTTCTGCACGCCACGCTTCTCGATGCACAAGTTGATAACGTTACCCAGGTAATCCTGAGGCACCAGGATGTGGGCCTCGATGATGGGTTCACGGATCTCCGCGATCTGCCCGGGATCCGGCAGATCCGCCGGATTGTCCACCATGACGATGCTGCCATCGGTCTTCTCCACCTCGTAGATGACCGTTGGCGCCGTGGTGATCAGGTCCAGGTCGTATTCGCGCTCCAGGCGCTCCTGGATGATCTCCATGTGCAGCATGCCCAGGAAACCGCAGCGGAAACCGAAACCCAGGGCCTGGGAAGTTTCCGGCTCGAAATGCAGGGCGGCATCGTTGAGGCGCAATTTCTGCAGAGCCTCGCGGAAGTTCTCGTAATCATCCGAGCTGATGGGATACAGGCCGGCGAACACCCGAGGCTGCATTTCCTTGAAACCCGGCAGGGGCTCGGCGGCCGGATTGTCCGCCAGGGTGATGGTATCGCCAACGGGGGCGGCGTCGATCTCCTTGATGCCGGCGATGATATAGCCGACTTCCCCGGTGGCCAGTTCGGGCATGTCCTTGCGCTTGGGAGTGAACACACCAACCTTCTCCGCCTGATAGCTGCGTCCCGTGGACATGATGACGAACTTGTCACGGCGTTTGATGCTGCCGTTCATGACCCGGATCAGGGAGATGACCCCCACGTAAGGGTCGAACCAGGAGTCGATGATCAGGGCCTGCAGAGGGCCTTCGGGGTCGCCGGAGGGCGGAGGGATGCGTTCCACCAGGCTTTCCAGCAGATCCTCGATGCCCAGCCCCGTTTTGGCGCTGACGCGCAGGGCGTCCTCGGCCTCGATGCCGATGATTTCCTCTATCTCGGTGATCACCCGCTCGGGCTCGGCGGAGGGCAGATCGATCTTGTTGAGTACGGGCACCACCTCCAGGCCCTGTTCGATGGCGGTGTAGCAGTTGGCCACACTCTGGGCTTCCACCCCCTGGGCGGCGTCCACCACCAGCAGCGCGCCTTCACAGGCGGCAAGGGAGCGGGAAACCTCGTAGGAAAAATCCACGTGGCCAGGGGTGTCGATGAAGTTCAGCTTGTAGGTCTCGCCGTCCTTCGCCTTGAAATCCAGGGTGACGCTCTGGGCCTTGATGGTGATGCCTCGCTCCCTTTCCAGATCCATGGAATCGAGCACCTGGGCCTCCATCTCCCTTTCCGTCAGGCCGCCGCAGATCTGGATGAACCGATCCGCAATGGTGGATTTGCCGTGATCGATATGGGCGATGATGGAAAAGTTTCGGATATGATCGAGTTTGGACATCAGACCTCAGGCAACAAGTCCCCAGCCGGGGAATCTCCGGAAAAACAGCAACCGCGAATGATACTCCGGATCGGGAAAGTTTTCCCGGCAGATTTCTGTCAGTTGCCCGGCATGCGCAGCGCGAGAAAGACCGGTCCCCCCGGCTTCTGCAACAGCAGGGCCACGCTTTTTCCCGCGGGCGCAGTCTTGACAAGCTGCTGGAGCTGCGCGACCGAGGTGATCTTCTGGCCATCCATCATCAGGATCACGTCCCCGGCTGCAATTCCTGCTGCCGCAGCCACACCTTCCGTCACCTGGCGGACGAGAACCCCCTGTCCGGGAGGAATATCCAGCTCCTTTCGGTCTTCGGCGCCCAGTTCGGAAAAAACCAGCCCGAGCCGATTGGCCTCCAGCGGCTTTTCCTGCTCCTCCGGTTTTACCTTGGCCGTCTCTGTCTCCTCCTCGGAAGGCAGTTCGGCGATACGGATCTTCAGGGGAATCTCCCTGCCGGCGCGCAGCACCTTCACCTCCACCTCGGTATTTACCGGTGTGGTGCCTACCAGGGGAGGCAACTGGGAAGAATCCCTCAGGGGTTGGCCGTTGAATTCCAGAATCACGTCTCCCGCCTGCAATCCGCCACGGGACGCCGGGGAATCCCCGATGACCTTGGAAATCAGCGCACCCCGGGGGTAATTCATGCCAAAGGACTCCGCCAGGTTCCTGTCCACGTCCTGGATGAGAACACCCAGATATCCACGGGTGACATGACCATCCCTGCGAAGTTGTTCGACCACGTTCATCGCCAGCTCGATGGGAACTGCGAAGGACAGGCCCATGAAACCGCCGGAACGGCTGAATATCTGGGAGTTGATGCCCACGACCTCGCCATCCAGGTTAAAAAGCGGCCCCCCGGAATTACCCGGATTGATGGCCACGTCCGTCTGGATGTAGGGAACATAGTTCTCGCTGGGCAGACTACGCCCCTTGGCGCTGACGATTCCGGCGGTGACCGTGGCTTCGAAACCAAAGGGAGAGCCTATGGCCAGCACCCATTCTCCGATCTTCAGATCCTTGCTATTGCCGATCTTCACCACGGGCAGGCCGGTGGCATCGATCTTCAGCAAGGCAATATCACTGGCCTCGTCGGAACCTATGACCTTTGCCTCGTAGGCCTTGCGGTTGCTCAGGCGGACGATGACTTCGTCCGCGCCGTCCACCACGTGGTGGTTGGTGAGCAGGTAGCCATCTGCGGATATGATGAAGCCCGAACCCAGCGATTCCGTGTCTTCCGGCGGCAGACCGCCCTGCCCGTCTTCGAAGAAATGCCGGAACAGCTCATTGAAGGGGCTGTTTTCCGGCAAGGGCATGTTTTCCGGAGAATGATAGGGATGGGGATTGCGGCTGCTGTGAGACACGGTGCTGATGTTCACCACGGCCGGCGCATTTTCCTCCACCAACTGTGTGAAATCCGGCAGGCCATGGGCATGAACAGCCGTCGCCAGCAGTATCAGCAGCCCCTGAAGGCAGAGAAACATGCACCTGGTTCTTGC
>CAZWRE010000031.1:0-76107 GCA_964636335.1 uncultured Sedimenticola sp.
AGACGGGAAAGCCAGAAAGGGGAGTGCGAAAGCACTTCCCTTTTTTCGTGCTTTCGGTATCCTCGCTCCATGAGTTCTTCCCTGCTGATCGAACCCCGGGAATTCCGCCGCTCCTGGGAAACAGCCGACCTGCACGGGGAAATCCGCGGCTACCGGCTTCCCCCCGCCGAAATTCACGTCCAGCAAGGAGCAATCCTTACCCGGTCACGATTTCTCTCTTCCGAGGAGGCCCGGGGCGGCATCTACACGTCCAGCGGGGAATACCTGCCCTGCTCCGATCACCGGCGCCGGGGAAAGGTGCTGGCGCCATCCAATCCTGCTTTCCTGGAGCCGAACGGCAACCCGCCGGTATTGCCCGGGCGCCACATCTACCTGGGCTGGTTCTTCAACCACTATGGCCATTTCATGCTGGAAAGCCTGGCCCGCTGCTGGCCTTTGCTGAAGACCCATGATTACGACGGCTACATTTTCCACCTCCACATTCGCGCCGCCGAGCCTGCAAGGCGGCTGTTCGAGTTTTTCGATCTGCTGGAAATCCCCCGGGAAAGGCTGGTTTTCGTCACGGAGGACCTGCGGGTGGAAGAACTGCATATCCCCAGCCAGCAGGGCGTCCTTTCCCGCGCTCTGGGCCCGGAGATATTGCGACTGTACCAGTATCTGGGACAAGCAGCCTGGGAACGCCTGGAACGGCCGCAACACAACCCCCGGCTGTACATTTCCCGCCGCCTGCTGGCGTCCAACATGCGCCACGCCTGCAATGAATACCTGGTCGAACGACATTTCAGGAAGCAGGGCTACAGTATTCTTCACCCGCAACTGCTCAAGCCGACCGAACAGCTCGCCCGCTTCCATGTATGCACCCATCTCGCGGGCCTGGAAGGCAGCGGACTGCACAATGTGCTCTTTGCGCGGCAGCCCGAGGAAACCTGGATGCTCTGCAGCCGGCAACGCATGCCGGACGCCATCACCCAGGCACTGCTGGACGGCTGCCGGGGCAGCCGCACCCGCATCCTGTTCCAGGAAACGGGGGAAAGCCCCGCCCTGGCCAGCGAAACCACTTCATTCCTCATCAGCGGCTCCAGTCTGGAGGAACTGGGCGTGACAAAGGCGCCTCATGACCCCTGGAGCGAGTTCGGCTGGATACGCAGCCTGGCGGGACAGATCGAGGAGCGGGCCGGATCAATGAATGAGGTCATTGGTGATCTGGGCCTGTCTTCTTCCCAGGCGGCCACGCTTGACTGCCTGCTGCACCCGGACAAGCCGCTGCCACGGCAGTTGCTGACGGATCACAAGGGAAAGCTGCTGCGGGCTATGCGGCTGGGGAAACAGGGAGATGCCGCATCCGCCTGCGCAAGAATGGCGGAGTGCCTGCCGGCATGCGGGGACAACCCCGGCTTTCTGCTGGCTCATGCCACCATGCTGCGAATGGCGGGACAGGCGGAGGAGGCCAGACAGGTGGCGGACAGGGCAAGGAGGCTGGACCCCGACAACCCCCGAACGGAATTACTGCTGGCGGAAATACTGGCCGAGACGGGCGACCCCGCCGGCGCCACGGAAATCCTGCGCGCAAGCCTCGCCAGCCATCCCCTGCACTTTCCTTCCCTGGTGCGGCTGGCGGATCTGCTGGCCCGAGAGGAAAAATACACCGAAGCTGCCCATCTCCTGCGCGAGGCCCTGGAGCTGCGACCGGGAAACGGCGGCCTTTATCCCCGTCTCACCTGGTATCTCATGCAGAAAGGAGACTGGCCAGCGGCCCGGGACGCCGCCCTCAGGGCCCTGGAGCTGCAACCCGGCAATCCCCATTCCCACGCCCATCTCGGCAGGATCTATCTCGCCCTGGACAAGCCCCTGGAGGCCCTGCCCCACATGGACGAAGCCATCCGCCGCTCACCGGAAAATGCCGGCCACTACCGTCTGCGGGCACGCCTCTACCGCCTCCTGGGCGACGAGCAGGCGGCGCTTCTGGATGAACAACGGGCGGAATAAAGCCGCGGTCCACCCCGGATGGGCCGCGGCTCTCATTCGCGGGAAGCCGTTACTCCGGATGAATGGTGCGGGGCCCGGATTCGGAACCCAGGATGAGCACGTCGGCCGGACGGTGACCAAAGATGCCCACGGTGACCACGCCAGCGATCTGGTTGATCTCGGTCTCCAGCTTCACCGGCTCCATGATTTCCAGATTCTCCACGTCGAGGATGATGTTGCCATTGTCGGTGATGAAGTTCTCCCGCCACACGGGGGTGCCTCCCAGCTTCACCAGTTCCCGGGCCACGTAGCTGCGCGCCATGGGAATGACTTCCACGGGCAAGGGAAACTTGCCCATGACATGCACCAGCTTGCTCTCGTCGGCAATGCACACGAACTTCTTGCTGGCCGCCGCGATGATCTTCTCGCGGGTCAGGGCACCGCCGCCGCCCTTGATGAGATGCAGGGAATGATTGGACTCGTCCGCGCCATCCACGTAGATCTCAAGCTCCCCCACGGAATTCAGATCGAACACCTGCATGCCGATGGCCTTGAGCCTTTCCGTGGACGCCTCTGAACTGGACACGGCGCCTTCGTAACGATTCTTCACGTCCGCCAGCAGGTCGATGAAATGATTTACCGTGGAGCCGGTTCCAATGCCCAGCACACCGCCATCGGGAAGATATTCCAGCGCGGCCTCCGCCGCCTGGCGCTTGAGTTCGTCTTGATTCATGGTTTCTTTTCTCCTTATAAGCAAACTCTGATAAATTACCACTACGACGCAAAAAACGCCATTGAATAGGTAGTTCCCATGTCCCGCAGTTACCTGGAAAAGATTCTTCGCGCCCGCGTGTATGACGTGGCCCGGGAGACCCCCCTGGATTTCGCGCCGCGGTTGTCCCGCCGCCTCGGGGTTTCCGTCTGGCTCAAGCGCGAAGACATGCAGAGCGTCTTTTCCTTCAAGCTGCGCGGCGCCTACAACAAGATCTACAACCTGTCGGAAAGGAAGAAACAGCAGGGTGTGATCGCCGCGTCAGCCGGCAACCATGCCCAGGGCGTTGCCCTGGCAGGCAAGCGTCTGGGGGTGCCCGCCCTCATCGTCATGCCCACCACCACGCCACCCATCAAGGTGCAAACGGTACGCAACCTGGGAGCAAGAATCATTCTGCACGGCGATTCCTATGATGATGCCTACGAACACGCCCGCTCCCTGGTGAAGGAAAAAGGGCTTACCTTCGTGCATCCCTTCGATGATCCGGATGTCATCGCCGGCCAGGGAACGGTCGCCATGGAAGTGCTGCGCCAGCACGAGGACCCCATCGACGCCGTATTCATTCCCGTGGGCGGCGGCGGACTCATTGCCGGCATGGCCGCCTACATCAAACGGGTGCGCCCAGGGATACGCATCATCGGCGTGGAGCCGGAAGATACCCCCACACTGCATGACGCCCTGAAAGCAGGCCGCCGGGTGAACCTGAAACAGATCGGCCTGTTCGCCGACGGCGTGGCCGTGCGCCAGATCGGCAAGGAGACCTTCAAGCTGGCGAGGGAACTGGTGGACGAAGTGGTGCTGGTCACCACCGACGAGATCTGCGCCGCCATCAAGGACATCTATGACGATACGCGCAGCGTGGCCGAGCCCGCCGGCGCCCTGGGCGTCGCCGGCATCAAGAAATACCTGCAATTACGCGGCAACCGGAAAAAGCCGGCCAGCCTGGTATCCATTCTCAGCGGCGCCAACATCAACTTTGACCGGCTGCGCCATGTTTCCGAACGGGCGGAACTGGGCGAGCAGCGGGAAGCCCTGTTTGCCGTGGAAATACCCGAGCGGCCCGGCAGCTTCCTGAGCTTCTGTCGCCTGCTGGGCAAGCGCAACATCACCGAATTCAACTACCGCTACCATGATGACAAGCGCGCCCACGTATTCTGCGGCGTTGAATTGTCAGGAGGAAACGACGAGCGCACCGGGATCATCGAGCGCTTGCAGTCCAGGGGCTTTGGCGTCACCGATCTCACCGACAACGAAACGGCCAAGCTGCATATCCGTTACATGGTGGGCGGTCATGCGCCCCAGGTGAAGAACGAGCGTCTGTACCGATTCGTCTTTCCGGAACGCCCCGGCGCCCTGCTGGATTTTCTTTCCGGCCTCAGCCGGGGATGGAACATCAGCCTGTTCCACTACCGCAATCACGGGGCAGCCTACGGCCGGGTGCTGGTGGGTGTACAACTCAGCAAGGGAGAGGCCGGCGAATTCCGCGCTTACCTCAAGGAACTGGGTTACCGCTATCACGAGGAAACCGACAATCCCGCCTACCGGCTGTTCGCCGGCGCGGGCTGAGGGGGAATCAGGCAAACAACGGCAGTACATCCCTGTACTGCCGCGAGAGAGAAGACATCGATGCTTTGCTGTTCCCCGCGCGGAAGGAACAGCATGGAAGTGAAACCGGGCCGCACACCGGGTGCGGCAATGTCAGGCGTCCGCTGATTACTTCTTGCGGGCCTTCTTCTTGGCGGTTTTCTTTTTCGCTACCTTTTTCTTCGCGACTTTCTTCGCCGGCTTCTTCCTGGCGGCCTTTTTCTTTGCCGCCTTCTTCACGACCTTCTTCTTGGCGGCTTTTTTGGCCACCTTCTTTTTCGCTGCCTTCTTCTTGGCAACCTTTTTCTTTGCCGTCTTCTTCACGACTTTCTTCTTGGCAGCTTTTTTGGCTACCTTCTTCTTGGCCACCTTCTTTTTTGCTACCTTTTTCTTGGCGACCTTTTTCTTTGCCGCCTTCTTTACAACCTTCTTCTTGGCCACCTTCTTGGAAACGGCTGCCTTCTTTTTCGCGGTCTTCTTCTTGGATGTCTTCTTTACCATGAGTTCCCCCAATTACAGTTACATAACATCAAGATGCATTCCAGACATGCATCCATCATGTCGAGTATAAACAACTCATCGATAAATGCCAGCATTTACCGTAAGTTAAGCAGTATAGCCAGAACAGGATCAACAACCGGTTCGATAATATTACATGTTCAGATCCGTACGACAGGGATTGCGGGAACACGCGGGCAATTTGTTTCAGCCCATGTATAACGCGTTTTCCGTGACTACAGCGTCCATGGGAACATCCCAGTCGGACGCATGTATGCAATCCAGTTTCTGCAACTCGTATGCATATCCCACAAGCATGGGACCTCGCCAGAAGCGCCTGTGCATACGCCATGCAAAGCTTCGGTCATAGTAACCACCACCCATTCCCACGCGGTTTCCTTCTGCGTCGAAAGCCACCAGGGGCATGATCACCAGGTCCAGCGCCCAGGGCTTCACCAGCGCGCCAGGTTTCCATTCGGGCTCTGCAATACCGAAACGGTTGGGGCGAAGCACATCACCAGGCCGCCAGACGGCAAACCACAGGCTCTGTTCCCTTACAGGATGAAGCACGGGGAGGTAACACTGCTTGCCCATGGCGCAGGCTCTTTCCAGAACAGGAAGAGGATCAAGCTCACCATCGGCTGCCAGGTAGAGGGCGATGCGTTCCGCGCTTCTGAACCGGTTCAGGGAAGTCAACCGTTTGCAGGCTGAAATGGCCGCCGTACGGCGAAAGCCGGGGTCCAGGCCGCGTCTCCTGGCGCGTATTTCCTGCCTGCTGTCGGGGAAAGGGCTCATGAGAAAAGACATCCTCCGCCTGTGCCGCTACTGGCTTGAGACCTTGAACCGGCAGGTTCAAGTGGGAATCCCTGTCACCGTTCAGGCTTTCCGCTCGTAGCGGACATGCACACCGCGGTGATGATCAGATCCCCTGTCTAATGTACTAAGGCTCAAGGGATTACGAAGTCAGCTCACGGACACCGCAGAGGATGCCTTCAACTAAAGGCTACTCCGATTCGTCCTAAAGTTCCAGTTGATTGAATTGATGCAGGGCAACTTCCACCTTGTCCTGCAGGCTGCGCATGCGGCGCTCCAGGGAGGCATCCCCTTCATCGCATTCCCTGTTCACCGTCAGCAGTTCATGGGCCATGTTCAGGGCCACCATGACGGCAATGCGCTCGGTGCCGATGATCTTGCCGGTCTGGCGAATGGCGCGCATGCGCTCATCCAGCTCCATGGCGGATGCCAGCAGGGCCTCTTCCTCGCCGGGCTGGCAGGCCACGCGGTATTCCTTGTCCAGGATAGTGACCGCAATGGTCTTGGCGCCCTTGCTCACGTGTTGGCTTCCAGGGATTTCAGACGGGTGATGATGGCGCCCACGCGGCTGCGGGCCGTCTGGTTCTTCTCCATCAGGGCGGCGCGTTCTTCCTGCAGGCGCTCCTGCTGGGCGCGCAACAGGCGGTTTTCTTCCTTGAGGTAGGCGCAGGTCTCGATAAGCGAAGCAACCTGCTCCTCGAGAATGTCGAAAGCCTGGTGAGAAGGTGTCTTGTCGGGCTGTTTGTCCATAACCCTTGGAAATATAGATGGCATAAGGCCTGTGGTCAATGGCTACGCCGGGAAATTGCGGCACGCGCAACAGCGTGCGCCAATCTGATAACATTCGCACATGAATGAATACACACCCGATTACCAAACCCTGTGGGACAAAATAGGCGCTGCCGACCTCGCCTACTCACCCGCGGAAACCCACGGCATACTCACCGGCATGCTGTGCGCCAGGACAGGCAACTGGCGAGAGGTTCTCCGGGATCAGCCGGATGAGGAAAACCCGGACGTGCGGGAATGCCTGGATGAGCTGGACAAACTCTGGCTGCATACCGCTACCGAGCTGCACGACGGTCAGATGCCCCTGTCCCTCATGCTTCCCGGTGAAAACGCGCCTGTGAACGAAAGAGCCCTGGCCCTGCGGGACTGGGCGCAAGGCTTTCTCTACGGATTTGGTCTGGGTGGCGAACAACAGCAGAATCTCATGAGCAGCGATGCCGGCGAAGCCCTGCGGGACTTCAGCGAAATCTCCCGCATGGACGTGGAGACTTTCGGCGATCACGAAGAAGCGGAAGAAGCCCTGATGCAGATCGAAGAATACCTGTGGGTGGCCACTTCCCTCATCTGGCACGAGGCGGGACAGAATGACAAGGAATGAATTCAAGCGGCGCCGCCGCCAGCTCATGCGCATGATGGGCAGGAACAGCATCGCCATACTTCCCGCCGCCGCTGTCAGGCAGCGCAACAATGACGTGCATTACCCCTATCGCCCGGACAGCGACTTCTACTACCTGACCGGTTTCCGGGAACCGGAAGCCGTCGCGGTGCTGATTCCCGGCCGCAAGCAGGGTGAATACATCCTGTTCTGCCGGGAAAGGGACGAGGAGAAGGAACGCTGGGACGGCCCCATCGCCGGGCAGGAAGGCGCCGTGGAAGATTACGACGCCGACGATTCCTTCCCCATCAGCGATCTCAACGACATCCTGCCGCGCATGCTGGAACAGTGCGAGCGGGTGTTCTACGCCATGGGCTGCGATCCCGAGCTGGACAAGCAAATGTCCAACTGGGTGAACCAGTTGCGCAGCAAGGCGCGCAGCGGCGTGCACCCTCCCCAGGAATTCATTGCCCTGGATCACTACCTGCACGACATGCGCCTGTACAAGTCCCGCTCCGAGATCGCGCTCATGCGCAAGGCGGCGAAGATTTCCGCGGCGGCCCACAAGCGCATCATGCGCGACTGCAAACCGGGCATGATGGAGTACCAGGTGGAAGCGGACTTTGTCCATGAATGCGCCCGGCGCGGCGCCCGGGAACAGGCCTACTCGCCCATTGTCGGCGGCGGCAACAACGCCACGGTGCTGCACTACGTGGACAACGGCGACAAGCTGCGGGCCGGCGACCTGGTGCTGGTGGACGCCGGCTGCGAGCTGGAGATGTACGCTTCGGATATCACCCGCAGCTTCCCGGTCAGCGGCAGATTCACCGAACCCCAGGCACAACTCTACCAGTTGGTGCTGGACGCCCAGCTCGCCGCCATCAGGCAGGTCAAGCCCGGCAACCCCTACAACGCCCCCCACAAGGCGGCGGTGCGCACCCTGACCCGCGGCCTGGTGAAGCTTGGTTTGCTGAAAGGTAATGTGAACACCCTCATCAAGAATGAAAAATACAAGAAATTCTTCATGCACGGCACCGGCCACTGGCTGGGGCTGGACGTGCATGACGTGGGCGACTACAAGATCGACGGACACTGGCGGCAACTGGAGCCCGGCATGGTATTGACCATCGAACCCGGCCTGTACATTCCCCTGGGCAGCAAGGGCGTGGCGAGGAAATGGCAGGGCATAGGCATCCGCATCGAGGACGATGTCCTGGTCACCAGGGACGGCCATGACATCCTGTCCAAGGACGCGCCCAAGACCATCGAGGAAATCGAGGCTATCATGGCGGCATGAATACGCAGTACGACATTCTCATCATCGGCGGCGGCATGGCCGGCGCCAGCCTGGCCATCGCCCTGTCCGGCCACGGCCTGCGTATGGGCCTGGTGGAAGCCGCGTCCCTGAAGGTGGAACAGGTGCCCAACTACGATGACCGGGGCATTGCCCTGTCCAGGGGCTCACAGCGCATCTTCGCCGCCCTGGGCGTCTGGGAGGCCATGGCGGGGCAGGCGCAGCCCATCGAACACATCCATGTCTCGGAGCAGGGCGGTTTCGGTTTCACCCACCTGCACGCGGAGGAGGAAGGCGTACCCGCCCTGGGCCAGGTGATCACCGCCCGGGACCTGGGCGCGAGCCTGTTGCCTGCTCTGCGGGAACTGGATGATGTGGACATCATCGCGCCCGCCCGGGTGAAGTGGGCCAGGGTGGAAGACGACCATGCCCGCATCGGCCTGGAGGATGTCGAACTGCAAGCCCGCCTGCTGGTGGCCGCCGACGGCGGCGATTCCCTGGTGCGCCGGCAGTTGGGTTTCGAAACCCGCAGGCGGGAATACCACCAGAGCGCCATCACCGCCAACATCACCCCCGGCCGCCCCCACGGCAACGCCGCCTGGGAGCGCTTCACCCGCAATGGCCCCATGGCCCTGCTGCCCATGACCGAGTCCCGCTGCGCCCTGGTCTGGACCATTGCCGACAAGGACGTGGGCGAAGTGCTTTCCCTGGACGACGGGGATTTCCTGGCACGAGTGCAGCAGAACTTCGGCTGGCGCCTGGGCAGGCTGCGGCGCGCGGGAAAACGCGCCGCCTATCCCCTGACCCAGCTCTGGGTGCCGGATACCGTGCGGCACCGCGCCGTGGTCATCGGCAATGCCGCCCACACCCTGCACCCGGTAGCGGGCCAGGGCTTCAACCTGGGCTTGCGGGATGTGGCCGTGCTCGCCGAAGTCATCCTGGATGCCGTGAACGATGACGGGGACCCGGGCAGCCTGGAAACCCTGAACCGTTACCAGCAATGGCGCGCCCGGGACCAGCGCGCAGTGGTGGAAGCCACCAACCTGCTGGTGCGCGGCTTCAGCAATGATCTGCTGCCCCTGAAGCTTGCCCGCAATCTCGGCGTACTGAGCCTGGAAGCCCTGCCCCCTGCCCGCCACGCCATCGCCCGCGCCGCCATGGGCCTGCACGGCCGCCTGCCGCGCCTTGCCCGGGAGCTGCCCCTGTGAACGAACTGCAATTCGATATCATCATTGCCGGCGGCGGCATGGTGGGCGCCGCCCTGGCCTGTGCCCTGGGCGAGCAGAATTTCTCCGTCGCCGTCATCGAGCGGCAGCCTCCGGCGGAAGACTGGCCGGCGGACAGCCACGATATCCGCGTCTCGGCCATCAGTCGCGCTTCCCAGAACATCTTCACCAACCTGGGCGCCTGGCGGGAAATGCTGGAACTGGGCGTGACGCCCTACGAGCAGATGGTGGTCTGGGAATCCGGCGGCGCGGAAATCCGCTTTCATGCCGCTGACATCGGGGAGCCGGATCTGGGGCATATCATCGAGAATCGTGTCATCCAGCTCGCCCTGTGGCGGCGGATGCGCGGCCTGGAAAACCTGCGGATCTTCTGCCCCGCCAGCATCCGCGGCCTGCGGCTGGACGAGGAACACCCGCATGTGGTGCTTGATGACGGGCAGCGGCTGGATGCCGCCCTGGTGGTGGCCGCGGACGGTGCCCGCTCCACCCTGCGGGACATGGCGGGCATCTCCACGGGGGGCTGGGGGTATGACCAGACGGCCGTGGTCTGCACCGTGCGCGCCGAACTGGGCAACCAGGCCACCTGCTGGCAGCGCTTCATGGCAACCGGCCCCCTGGCCCTGCTGCCCATGGAGGACGACCTGTTCTCCATCGTCTGGTCCACCAGCCCGGAACAGGCGGGCGAACTGCTGGACATGGACACCGAAGACTTCGACGCCGCCCTGACCCGGGCCAGCGAACAGCGCCTGGGACGGCTTTCCCTGCTGGGAGAACGCGGCGGTTTCCCACTGCGTCTGCAGCACGCGAAACAGTACATCAGGCCCGGTCTGGCCCTGGTGGGCGACGCCGCCCATGTCATTCATCCCCTGGCAGGCCAGGGCGTGAACCTGGGCCTGCTGGACATGGCGGAGCTGGTGGACGTCGTGCTGCACGCCCGGGACAGGGGACAACCCATTGGTTCACTGCCTGTCCTGCGCCGTTACGAGCGAGCGCGCAAGGGCGAGAATATCGCCATGCAGGGCGCAATGGATCTGTTCAAGCGGACATTCAGCAACGACCTTACGCCCCTGAAAATCGTCCGCAACCTCGGAATGGGGGCGGCCAACCGCCTGACGCCGGTACGCAACCTGCTGATTCGAAATGCCCTGGGCACCGTGGGGGAACGCCCTTCTCTGGCCAGGCGAATTCACCAGGACGGGCAAGCGGCATCCTGATCGGCCCGGCTCCGGCCACAACCGGTTTTGGCGGCATTCCGGCAAGCCGCGTTTTCTTCGGGAGATCGAAGCGCTCGCGGCCTCCAGCATCACCAGTGGCTGCTGACCCTGGGCATACTTGGCAACCGGCTGGCGAGTCTGTACCATTGTCTTCCTCAAACCCCAGCTTCCGCGGGAGAGATCGTGCCGGCATCCCGGACACGACGCCGAAGGCGCAATTCCGCCCGGAATCGCTCAGGCAAAAGGACCGCGGGGCGTGTCGCCAACCGGGCGACGGGTTGACTCTGGAGAGCGGCGGATTCACCGCCCACCGACGGGGCAGGCGCGAATTGCGTCCAAACTCTCAGGTACCGGGACAGAGGGGCGGGAATCCTGATTCATTCGATGGAGAACCCCGTGGACAAGAAGACCATCCTCAACCAGACCCACCGCGACATGGGCGCCCGCATGGTGTCTTTCGGCGGCTGGGACATGCCCGTGCATTACGGTTCCCAGATCGAAGAACACCACGCCGTGCGCCGCGACGCGGGCATGTTCGATGTCTGCCACATGACGGTGGTGGACCTGCGCGGCCCGGACACAAGGAAATTCCTCTCCTGGCTGCTGGCCAACGATGTCGGCAAGCTCAAGACCCCGGGCAAGGCCCTGTATTCCTGCATGCTGTTCAAGAACGGCTGCGTCATCGACGACCTCATCGTCTATTACATGGCGGACGACTGGTACCGCATGGTGGTGAACGCCGCCACCACGGACAAGGACATCGCCTGGATGAAGGAACAGTCCGCGGACTTCGACGTAGACATCCAGCCCCGGCGTGACCTGGGCATGATCGCCGTGCAAGGCCCCAATGCCCGGGAAAAGGCCCTGCCCCTGCTCCCCGAAGACCTGCGCGAACAGGCCGGGGCCCTGGCCCCCTTCACTGCCTGCACCAATGGCGAATGGTTCGTGAGCCGCACAGGCTACACCGGCGAGGACGGCTTCGAGATCATGCTGCCCGAAGACCAGGTGGTGAACCTGTGGAAGGCTCTGGCCGATGCCGGCATACAACCCTGTGGCCTGGGCGCCCGGGACACCCTGCGCCTGGAAGCCGGCATGAACCTCTACGGTCAGGACATGGACGAGGACAGCACACCCCTGGAATCCGGCCTGACCTGGACCGTCTCCTTCACCGGCCTGCGCGATTTCATCGGGCGCAGCTCCCTGGTGGTGCAGAAGAACATGGGCAACATCCCCCGCTTCACCGGCCTGGTGCTGGAAGGCAAGGGCGTGCTGCGTGGTCACCAGAAACTCTATGAAGGCGAACGGGAAGTGGGTGAGATCACTTCCGGCGGCTATTCCCCCACCCTGGACAAGTCCATCGGCCTGGCGCGCGTCGCCTTCGACGCCGGTGATGATCTCCAGGTGGACATCCGCGGCAGGAAACTGCCCGTGAAACTGGTAAAACCGCCTTTCGTGCGCAACGGCAAACCCCTCATCTGACCCGAGGACTCCATCATGAGCAACATCCCAGACAACCTGAAATACACCAAATCCCACGAATGGGTGAAGGACGAAGGCGACGGCACCGTCAGCATCGGCATCACCGACCACGCCCAGGAACTGCTGGGCGACCTGGTGTTCGTGGAACTGCCTGAAGAAGGCGCCGAGCTGAGCGCCGGCAACGAATGCGCCGTGGTGGAATCCGTGAAGGCGGCCTCCGACGTGTACAGTCCCCTGGACGGGGAAGTGGTGGCCGTGAACCAGGACCTGGCGGACACCCCCGAGGCCATCAACGAAAATCCCTACGACGCCTGGATCTTCAAACTGAAGCTCAGCGATCCCGCCCAGCTGGACGGCCTGCTGGACGCCGCCGCCTACGCCGAAGTCGCCGAGGACTGAACCAGCCCCATGCCTTTCATTCCCCACACCGAGGAAGAAACCCGGGACATGCTGGACGCCATCGGCGTGGACAGCATCGACGAGCTGTTCGGGGAAATCCCGGAAAACCTGCGCTGCGGCAACCTGTCCGGCCTGGGCCCCGGTCTCTGGGAACAGGAAATCAGCCAGCTCATGCAGGAAAAGGCCCGGGCCGACGGCCAGCCCCTGTGCTTCATCGGCGCCGGCGCCTACGATCACCACATTCCCGCCGCCGTCTGGCAACTGGCCACCCGGGGCGAGTACTACACCGCCTACACCCCCTACCAGGCCGAGGCCAGCCAGGGCACCCTGCAACTGCTCTACGAATACCAGAGCATGATGGCCGAGCTCATGGCCATGGAGGTCTCCAACGCCTCCCTGTACGACGGCGCCTCCGCCCTGGCCGAGGCGGCGCTCATGGCCGTGCGCGCCAACCGCAAGTCGAAGTCCCGGCGCATCCTGGTGCCCAGAAGCCTGCATCCCCACTACCGGGCCACGGTGCATACCCTGGTCAGGAACCAGGGCATCGAACTGGTGGAAATACCCTATGACGGGGAAACCGGCCAGACCGACCTGGATGCCCTGAACCGGCACCAGGGCGAGGATTTTGCCGCCCTGGTCGTTCCCCAGCCCAATTTCTTCGGGGTGCTGGAACCCGTGGACGAAATGACCAGTTTCGCCCGGGCCAACGGCATGCTGGCCATCGGCCTGGTCAACCCCCTGGCCATGGCCGTGCTCCAGCCGCCGGGTGAATGGGGTGAAAAAGGCGTGGACATCGCCTGCGGTGACGGCCAGCCCCTGGGCGCGCCCCTGTCCTCCGGCGGTCCCTATTTCGGTTTCATGTGCTGTACCCGGAAACTGGTGCGCCAGATGCCGGGGCGCATCATCGGCCGCACGGTGGATCTGGACGGCAAGGAAGGCTTCGCTCTCACCCTGCAGGCCCGGGAACAGCATATCCGCCGTTCCAAGGCCACTTCCAATATCTGCACCAACCAGGGGCTGATGGTCACCGCCGCCACCATTCACATGAGCCTCCTTGGCGCAGACGGCCTGGCCCGGGTGGCGGCGAAGTGCCACGAGAACCTGAACCGGCTCACGGAAAAACTCACCAGCCTGGGTGAAATCGACCCCGCCTTCTCCGGCCCCGTGTTCCATGAAACCGTGCTGCGCCTGCCCCTGGAAGCGAAGCGGGTGCTGCGCACCCTGGCGGCCCACAATGTCCTGGGCGGCTATGACCTGAGCCGCCATTATCCCGAGCTGGGCAACGCCCTGCTGGTCTGCGCCACGGAGAACCGCAGCGAAAGCGACATGGACAAGTACCGCCTGAAGATGGAACAGGTGCTGGCATCACGCCGCCGGGGAGCCTGCGCCACCATGGCCAAACTCGACTGAGACCAAGATGCTGATATTCGAACACTCCAGACCCGGCCGCCGCGCCCGGGCCCAGGCCCCAGCCACGGACAGCACGCTGGAAAGCATACCTGACGGGTTCAGACGCCGGCGCAAGCCCCGCTTGCCCGAAGTCTCCGAAATGCAGGCCGTGCGCCACTACACCCGGCTGTCGCAGAAGAACTTCTCCATCGACACCCAGTTCTACCCCCTGGGTTCCTGCACCATGAAGTACAACCCCCGGGCCTGCAACAGCCTGGCCATGCTGCCGGGGCTGCTGAACCGCCACCCCCTGGCGCCGGACAGCCACAGCCAGGGCTTCATGAGCGCCCTGTTCGAGCTGCAGGAGATCCTCAAGGAAGTGACCGGCATGTCCGCCGTGTCCCTGGCCCCCATGGCCGGCGCCCAGGGCGAGTTTGCCGGCATTGCCATGATCCGCGCCTACCACGACGCCCGGGGCGACACGGAAAGAAATGAAATCCTGGTGCCCGACGCCGCCCACGGCACCAACCCGGCCACCGCCGTCATGTGCGGCTACAAGGCCAGGGAGATTCCAACCAGATCTGATGGTGATGTGGACATGGAAGCCCTCAAGGCGGCCCTGGGGCCCCAGACCGCCGGCATCATGCTCACCAACCCTTCCACCCTGGGGGTGTTCGAGCGGCGCATCGAGGAAATCGCCAGCCTGGTGCATGAAGCCGGGGGGCTGCTGTATTACGACGGCGCCAACCTCAATGCCATCCTGGGACGGGTTCGCCCCGGCGACATGGGCTTCGATGTCATCCACATGAACCTGCACAAGACCTTCTCCACCCCCCATGGCGGCGGCGGGCCGGGAGCCGGCCCCGTGGGCGTGAGCGAACGCCTGCGGCCCTTCCTGCCCATTCCCATGGTGGGCAGCGACGGCGACGACTATCACTGGCTGCAGGAGGAGGAAGTGCCCCAGAGCATCGGCCGCCTCTCCGCCTTTGCCGGCAACGCCGGGGTGCTGCTGCGCGCCTATGTGTACGCCAGGATGCTGGGAGGCGAAGGCATGCGGCGGGTGGCGGACTATTCCACCCTCAATGCCAACTACATGCTGAAGAAGCTCATGGATGCGGGTTTCGACGCCGCCTACCCCGAGCGCCGCGCCACCCACGAGTTCATCATCACCCTGAAGAAGGAAGCGAAGGAGCTGGGGGTGAACGCCATGGACTTCGCCAAGCGCCTGCTGGACCACGGCATGCACGCGCCCACCACCTATTTCCCCCTGCTGGTGCCCGAATGCTTCCTCATCGAGCCCACGGAAACCGAGGCGAAGGAAGACCTGGATGCTTTCATCGAGGCCATGACCGCCATTCGTGAAGAAGCCGGCAACGATCCGGAGCGGGTGAAGGGCGCGCCCTGGACCCTGCCGGTGCGCCGTCTGGATGATGTGAAGGCCGCCCGGGAGCTCGACCTGCGGTGGCAGCCCGGGGAAACCGAAGCATGAGCGCCGGCAAACCGGGCAACACGGGCTTTATCCGCCTGGTACGGGCCTTCGGTTACTCCATGAAGGGCTTTGCCGCCTGCTTCCGCTCCGAAGCAGCCTTCCGTCAGGAAATGGCGGCCTCCCTGGTTGTTCTTCCCCTGGGATTGTGGCTGGGCCAGAGCGGCGTGGAACGTGCCCTGCTGCTGGGAAGCTGGCTGCTGGTTCCCGTGGTGGAGATGCTCAATTCCGCCATCGAAGCGGTGGTGGATCGCATCGGCCCGGAACATCATGAACTGTCCGGTCAGGCCAAGGACATCGGCTCGGCGGCGGTGTTCCTTGCCATCTGCCTGTTTCTCATGGTCTGGGGACTCATTCTTCTGCCGCGCATCTAGGCGGTTGGTGCGTTTCACTGCGCTCTACGCACCCTGCGCCATGACAACTTCACGGGTTGGACAACGCACAACCTGTCCCGCCAGGAAAAGCCGCGAGGTCAAGGAAATGCGATGCTTCCATGCTATGCTATGGCGCTTTGAAAAATCCGAGGAAATCCCATGTCCGCCCTCATCTGCGGCTCCTTCGCCTACGACACCATCATGGTGTTTCACGATCAGTTCAAGAACCACATCCTGCCCGACCAGGTGCATGTTCTGAACGTATCCTTCCTGGTGCCGGACCTGCGCCGGGAATTTGGCGGCTGCGCGGGCAATATCGCCTACAACCTGAAGCTGCTAGGCGGGGACGGCGCGCCCATGGGCACCGTGGGCACGGACTTCCAGCCCTACGCCGACTGGATGGATGAACAAGGCATCCGCCGCGACTACCTGAAGGTCATCGACGGCGAGTACACCGCCCAGGCCTACATCACCACGGATCAGGACGACAACCAGATCACCGCCTTTCACCCCGGCGCCATGAACCTTTCCCACCAGAACCGGGTAAGCGACGCCAGCGGCGTCACTCTGGGACTGGTGTCCCCCGACGGCCGCCAGGGCATGATCGAACACGCGGAGCAGTTTGCCGAAGCCGGCATTCCCTTCATCTTCGATCCCGGTCAGGGCATGCCCATGTTCGACGGCAAGGACCTGCTGCGTTTCGCCGAGCAGGCCAGTTGGCTGGCCTTCAACGACTACGAAGCCCGGCTCATGCAGGAACGCACGGGCAAGTCTCTGCGGGAACTGGCCGGCATGGTGGAAGCCCTGATCGTCACCCGGGGAAGGGAAGGCTCTGTCATCCACACCGGGAACAGCACCATGGACATCCCCGCCGCTACCGCCGAAAGACTGGTGGACCCCACGGGCTGCGGCGACGCCTACCGTGCCGGCCTGCTCTACGGCATGCAGCAGGGCATGGACTGGGAAACCACCGGGCGCCTGGCTTCTCTCATGGGCGCCATGAAAATCGAGCATGCCGGAACCCAGAATCATCATTTCACTCTGGAGGAATTTCGGGCAAGATTCCGTGATTCCTTCAACTACGATTTCAGGTAACCACCATGGGACACGCCACGGGCAATGAAGAATTCCTGCCGCTGAAGATCGCGGTGCTCACCATCTCCGACAGCCGCACGGACGCCACGGACAAATCCGGGGACTATCTGAAACAGGCCGTGCGGGATGCCGGTCACATCTTCGTGGACAAGAAGATCGTGCCCGACGACATCTACCAGATGCGCGCCGCCTTCTCCGCCTGGATCGCCGACCCGGAGGTGGAAGTCATCATCTCCACCGGCGGCACGGGCGTCACGGGGCGGGACAGCACCCCCGAGGCCGTCACCCCCCTGCTGGACAAGGAGGTGGAAGGCTTCGGCGAGCTGTACCGGCAGATTTCCTTCGAGGAAATCGGCGCCTCCACCCTGCAGTCACGCACGGTGGCGGGGCTGGCCAACGGCACTTTCGTGTTCTGCGTGCCCGGCTCCACCGGCGCCTGCCGCACGGCCTGGACGAAGATTCTCCAGCCCCAACTGGACATCCGCACCCGGCCCTGCAACTTCGCCGTGCTCATTCCCCGGCTCATGGAAAAATAAGGAGAAGAAAATGTCTGGTTGCGATTGCACCCCAACGGTTTCCGATCTGAAACCCTATGAAGAAGCGGTCGAGCTGCTGCTCTCCCATGTGAAACCCCTGGCGGATACCGAAACCCTGGGCCTGCACGACGCCCTGGGCCGGGTACTGGCCGCTCCGGTGAAAAGCGGCATCGACGTACCCGGCTGGGACAACAGCGCCATGGACGGTTACGCCCTGCGCGTGGCCGACGTGCCCGCCGAAGGCACCCGCCTGAAGGTTTCCCAACGCATTCCCGCGGGCACGGCTCCCCAGCCCCTGGAACCCGGCACCGCCGCGCGCATCTTCACCGGCGCCCCCGTGCCCGAGGGCGCGGACGCCGTGGTCATGCAGGAACTCACCTGCCGGCAGGATGATGAAGTCATCATCAACACCCTGCCCCGAGCGGGAGACCACATCCGCCGCCGGGGCGAGGACATCCGCGAGGGCGAGGAAATCATTCAGCCCGGCCTGCGCCTGCTGCCCCAGCACCTGGGCCTGGCCGCCTCCGTGGGCGTGGGCAGCCTGGAAGTATTCCGCAGGCCCCGGGTAGCCGTGCTTGCCAGCGGTGATGAACTGCTGATGCCGGGTCAGCCCCTGAAGCCCGGCATGATCTACAATTCCAACATCTTCACCGTGGCGGGCATGCTGCGCGCCCTGGGTTGCGAGGTCATCGACCTGGGCCAGGTGGAAGATACCCTGGAGGCCACCAAGAAAGCCCTGTCGGAAGCGGCGGCGCGGGCGGATCTGGTGATCGCCTCCGGCGGCGTCTCCGTGGGCGAGGAAGATCACGTGAAACCCGCCGTGGAAGCCCTGGGGGAACTGAACATGTGGAAGGTAGCCATCCGCCCGGGCAAGCCCGTTGCCTTCGGCCACATCGGCGACACCCCCTTCATCGGCACCCCCGGCAATCCCGTGTCCCTGTTCGTCACCTTCCTGCTCTTTGCCCGGCCCTTCATCCGCAAGCTGGCGGGACTGCGGGAGGTAATGCCCGTGACCATCGAGGCCACCGCCGGCTTCGACTGGAACAAACCGGACAAACGCCGGGAGTTCCACCGCGCCCGGCTGGAGAAACAGGCCGACGGCAGCGACCTGGTAACCGTCCATCCCAGCCGCTCCTCGGCGGTGCTCAGCTCCACCACCTGGGCCAATGGCCTGGTGGTGCTGCCGGAGAACCAGGTCATCAGAGCCGGGGAGAAGATCCAGTTCATGCCCTTCAGCGAGTTGCTGTCATGATCCACATACTCTATTTCGCCAGCCTGCGCGACAGGCTGGAAACCGAAAGTGAAAACATTCCCCTGGAAGGCGCCGCCAATGTCGGACAGGTGAAGGAGAAGCTGGCCGCCCGCGGCGGTATCTGGGCGGAAATCTTTGCCGGCGATGAGCCGGTGCTGGCCGCCGTGAACCAGGAGATGGCCCAGGAGCATACCCCCGTCAACGAGGGTGACGAAGTGGGATTCTTCCCGCCGGTGACCGGAGGCTGATACAGAGCCGGGATGATCAGACGTCTCCCGAGCCGTCTTCCCGCCAGCCGCCCTTGCCTGACAGGCTGATTCCGCTTACTCTTTGCACCTGAATCCACCAGCAGGAAAGCATCATGACCGAGCTTGATCTCGACAAGGCCCGCTACAACATGGCATGGCAGCAGATACGCCCCTGGAACGTGTTCGACGACCAGGTATTGCAGGTCATGCAGGACATTCCCCGGGAACAGTTCGTGCCCCACGCCTACCGCGTTCTGGCCTTCAGCGACATGCGCATTCCCCTGGGACACGGCCAGGTCATGATGGAGCCCCGGCTGGAGGCGCGCATGCTCCAGTCCCTGGCCGTGAAACCCAGTGACCACGTGCTGGAAATCGGCACGGGCAGCGGTTTCGTCACCGCCTGTCTGGCGTCCCTGGGCAACTCCGTGGTCAGCTATGACATCTACGAGGCCCTGGTCAACACCGCGGAAGACAAGCTGGCCCTGCAGGGCGTCAACAACACCCACCTGCATCTGGGCAATGCGTTCTCGGCGGACCTGCCCGAAGGGGGTTTCGACGTGATTGCGGTAACCGGCTCCCTGCCCCGTTATGACGACCGCCTGGAGCGGCTGCTGGCGCCGGGCGGGCGCCTGTTCATGATCATCGGCGAATCCCCGGTGATGGAAGCCATGCTCATCACCCGCCATGGTGACGAGTTCGTACAGGACTTCCTGTTTGAAACGGACTTTCCCGCCCTGGAACTGCTCCCGGAGCCTTCCGGGTTCACCTTCTGACAGAGAGCATATTCAGGACAGCAGATCGTCCACCAGCCTGGCCAGGCGCCGCAGGGCACCGCGGTTCTCCTCCACCACCTGCCGCCCGTTCTCGCCGATGCGCGAGCGTTCGCTGGCGTCCCGCAGCCAGGCGGCCACCTGGGCGGCCAGGCTGCCGGCATCCTCCACCATCACTCCGGCCTCGCGATCACGCAACAGGCGCGCAATGCCGGAAAAATTGAACACATGGGGACCGAACACCACGGGCACCCCCTGGGCCGCGGCCTCCAGCATGTTGTGCCCTCCGACCTTCACCAGGCTGCCGCCAATGAAGGCCACGTCGGCGCCCCCCAGAAAGACCGGCAGCTCCCCCATGGTGTCCCCCAGGAACACCTGGATGCCCTCACCACAGGGCTGGTCCAGGGAACGCCGGCACAGCTCGAACCCGTGCCGTGAAACAAGGGTCGCCACCCGCTCGAAGCGCTCCGGGTGCCGGGGCACCAGCACCAACAGGGTGGAGGGCACCTTCTCCAGAATGGCCCTGTGCGCCGTGAGCACCTGTTCATCCTCCCCTTCATGGGTGCTGGCCGCCACCCACACGGGGCGGTCTCCCCAGGCGCGCCGCAACACCTGAATCTGTTCCTGCACGCTGGCGGGAATGCGCATATCGAACTTGATGCTGCCTGTAACCACCACCCGGTCGGCAGGCACGCCCAGGCGAATGAACCTTTCCGCGTCGGCCGATGACTGGGCCGCCACCGCCGAGATGCCGGAGAACACCTGCCGCGTAAAGCCGCCCAGACGGCCATAGCCACGGGCCGAGCGCGGCGACAGCCGTCCATTGGCCAGCAGGGCGGGAATCTTCCGCGCGGCGCAGAGCGCAAGAAGGTTGGGCCAGATCTCGGTTTCCACCATGATCAACATGCGCGGCCTGACCTGCTCCAGGAAATGGCGGACAGCGAAAGGCAGATCATAGGGACAATAGGCGTGGAACACATCCGTGCCGAACAGCAGCTTCACCCGTTCCGAACCCGTGGGCGTGGAAGTGGTGATGGTGAGGGCCAGCTGCGGATACCGCTCCCGCAGATGGCGCACCAAAGGCTCGATGGCCTGCACCTCCCCGACGGAGACCGCGTGTATCCATACGCCGCCGGGAGCCGGCGTGCGGGTCAGCCGGCCAAAACGCTCGGCCCAGCGCTCACGGTAACCCGGCGCGCGCAAACCCCGCCACGCCAGGCGCAGCAACACACCGGGCAGCAGCAGATAGAGCACCAGAGTGTACAAATGCCTCATGCCAGCTCATCCGCCAGGGCGGCATTCTGACGCAGATGCCCCTCATCTATGGTGCCCACGATCATGCTGCCGACCCCCGGCAGGGAAAACACATGGGCCATGGAGGCGCGCACGCCTTCAGTCCCTCGCACATGGCCGCTCATCAGCCCTTTCTTCACCAGCACGCCCTTGCCCAGGCGTTGGGCCGCCTCCAGCACGGGCCGTTCTTCATCGTATTCCAGGTTGGCGGTGGCCATGACCACGTCCATGTCCCGCACCACGCGCAACCCGCCTTCCACGGTCTTGGAAGACATGCCGTGGGCGCGGATCAACCCCCGTTCCTTGAGTTCCTGCAGGGCGTCGAAGACGCCTTCCCGCTCCAGTATGCGCAGATCATCGCCATCGGAATGGATGAGCACACAGTCCAGGTAGTCCGTGTTCAGCTCCCGCAGGCTCTGTTCCACGGAAGCCAGGGTATGGGCGTGGCTGAAATCGAAACGGGAGCGGCCGTTTTCGAAGATCTCGCCGACCTTGGAGACGATCACCCAGTCTTCACGCGGCCCCGGCAGCAGCTTTCCCAAACGCTGCTGGGCCGCGCCATAGGCCGGCGCCGTGTCCAGCAGGTTGATGCCCAGCTCCCTCGCCACTTCCAGGATATGTACCACCACGTCATCACCGGGAATTTCGAAGGAGGACGGATACTTCACCTGCTGGTTGCGGCCGAACTTCACCGTGCCCAGCCCCAGGGGGCTGACGCGAATGCCGGTACTGCCCAGGTCTCTCAGCTCCATGAGGCATGCTCCCAGGGCAAGGGCGCCAGGGGCGGCGCGGGCAGGTCGGGAGGCGGCATGTCCTGCTCCGAGGGTTCGATGCCCTCCCGCGCCAGTCTTTCCAGCACCCTGTCCGCCAGCCGCGGCGCAAAGGCCAGTTTGGTGGGCCAGGCCACCATCACGGAACCGGCGCCGCCGAGGTAGCAGTCGTCCGGCCGCTTTCCGCCGGGCGTGGCCACTTCGGCCCGGTCCACGGGCAGGGTGGCCCAGTCCAGCAGGTCGAAGTCCATCCAGGGCAGCAGCTTTTCCAGCTCGGCGCGGGCTTCGGAAATCTGGGCAGCCGGCTCCCGGGCGACACCGGTTTCCGCCAACTGCCCACCCAGATACCATACGGAATCCCCGCTCTCCAAGGGATAACTGGTAATGGTGAGACGGGGATTGCTGCTGGCGCCCAGGCAATGGGCATGAACCGGCGGCAGCTTTCCCCTGGCCATGACCATGTGCAAGGGCCGCAACTGCATACTCGGCGCCGTCATGCCCCAGCGAGCCATCAGGGCGGCATTGCCTCCACCAGCCGCCAGCAGCACCCGGCGGGGGCTGATCTCCAGGTTTCCAATGACCACGGTATTGTCCCTGACCTCCATGCTTTCGGAATCATACAGGCAACACCAGGGCCGCGCCTGCGTGGCCAGGCGTTTCATCAGGGATGCGGTATCCAGCACGGGCTCCTGAAGGCGGTACAGGCGGCCGCGAAACCCGGAAACATCGAAAGGCGGGGGAAGCTCATCGCGGGCCAGGGGGGCCACCCGGCTGCACATGAGCTTGCTGGCAAACAAACTGGCCAGGGACGAGGCCAGGCTGCCGCTGGACCACAGGTACTGGTGTCCGGACAGCAGCCGCACGCCGGAAAGATCGATATCGCCCCGCCCGGCCAGGGCATCACGCCAGATGCCGGGCATGTCGCCGATGGCGCGGGTGGATTCGGTGACGCTTCCCCCGAGCGCGTACTTGGTGCCACCGTGGATGATGCCCTGGGAAGCAATGGACTGCACGCCACCCAGGGCGCGATTTTCCAGCAGCAGGGCATGGTAGCCGGCCTGACGGACACGCAACAGGGTCCAGAGCCCGGCAATGCCGCCACCGAAAATGAGCAGATCGGGTCGCATGGGCCAAGGGCTTCCCGGCAATTCAGAAAACGGTTACCGCAGTGCCGCTCACGGCCACCATGAGCATGCCCTGACCAATGGTTTCGTAATCGATATCGATGCCCACGATGGCGTTGGCGCCCAACGCCCTGGCTTCCCGGTCCATTTCCCGGAAAGCGATTTCCCGGGCCTTGGCCAGCTCTTTCTCATAGGCTTCCGAGCGCCCGCCCACGATGTCCCGGATGCTGGCAAAGAAATCCTTGAAGATATTCGCCCCCAGAATGGCCTCCCCGGTTACCACTTCATGACAGCGGCTGATCTCATGGCCGGGAAGATCGGGAGTGGTGGAATGCAACATAGGGAAAACTCCTCTGCAAACGCGCTGAAAGACAGGCCGCCCAAGGGCTTCAGTCCCGGGAGCGGCGGGTAATGCTGTCAACAATGGCAGTGGTGGACACACCCTCGACATAATCGAGCACCCTCACCTCGCCGCCGGCTTCCCGCACGCAGGCCGCGCCGGGAATGGCATCCGGATCGTTGTCGCCGCCCTTGACCAGCAGATCCGGCTTCAGGCGGCAGATGAGGCGCTCCGGGGTTTCCTCGGCAAAGGGCACCACCCAGTCCACGAATCCCAGGGCCGCCAGCACATGCATGCGGTTTTCCAGGGGATTCACCGGCCGTTCGGGGCCCTTGAGCTGGCGCACCGTCTCATCCACGTTCACCGCCACAATGAGGCGGTCCCCCAGGCGGCTGGCCTGCTCCAGGTAGGTGACATGACCGGCGTGGAGCAGGTCGAAACAGCCATTGGTGAACACGATGCGCTCACCGCGATTGCGCGCAGCGGCCACCAGGTCGGCGAGCACGTCTTCGGTGACCACACCGTGTTCGGCCAGACGCTGTTCCTGCAGGGCATGCTCCAGTTCCGCGGCGCTGACGCTGGCGGTACCCAGCTTGCCCACCACAATGCCGGCGGCCAGGTTGGCCAGGGCGGTGGCGGACTCCATGGACTGTCCCGCGGCCAGGGCCGTGGCCAAGGTGGCGATGACCGTATCCCCGGCGCCTGTGACATCGAAGACTTCCTGGGCGCGGGTAGGCAGGTGATGGACATCCCCCTCCCCGCTGAAAAGGCTCATGCCCTGTTCACCCCGGGTAACGAGCAGATGCTGGAGACCACAGTCGGCAGCCAGCCGGCGCGCGGCCTGCTCCATCTGTTCCACGCCCTCGCAGGCGCCGGCCACGGCTTCGAACTCCGACAGATTGGGCGTTACCAGGGCGGCCCCCCGATAACGGGAGAAATCCAGGCCCTTGGGATCGACCAGCACCGGCACCTTCGCCTCACGGGCCAGGCTGATCCAGGCCTGGGGGTCGGCCAGTGTGCCCTTTCCGTAGTCGGAAAGCACCACCACGTCATGCTCCGCCAGCAACGCCCGGAAACGGCGCAGCATGTCCGCCGGATCGTGATCGGGAAAGCCGTCCTCGAAATCCAGGCGGATGAGCTGCTGGTGGCGGCTGATGACCCGCAGCTTGGTGATGGTGGGGTAGGCGGATTCGCGGAACAGCCAGGTACGCACCCCGGCTTTCTTGAGGCCCGCTTCCAGGCTGTCGGCAGCATGATCGTCGCCCACCAGCCCGAGCAGGGACACCTGCCCGCCCAGGGCGGCGATATTCACCGCCACGTTGCCGCTGCCGCCGGCGCGTCCCTCCTCGTCCCGCACGTGCACCACGGGCACCGGCGCTTCCGGAGAGATGCGTTCGGTGGCGCCGTGCCAGTAGCGATCCAGCATCAGATCACCAACCACCAGCACCCGGGCCGAGGAAAAGTCAGGCAGCTCCCTCATGTGTCCTCAGAAACGGAAGCTGGCCTGCAGCACGGCACCCAGCTCATTGCCGTTGCCGCCCAGGCCGATCTCGGCGCCGGCCTTGAAGGTCATATCACCGTAGGGAAGCAGTAACTGGGGAACCAGGCTGAACTGGTTGAGATCGGAAAAATCACCCAGGTAAGTCAGCTCCATGGCGGGATGCACCATGCCCCAGGGGGAGAATATCGCGGCGACCCTGGCATCCAGGGCAGGGAAACTGTCATTGGCTCCCGGATGCAGGTCGTCGGAATCCGTGTAGTAGCGCAGGCCCAGGTTGGCGATGATCTGGCCGAAACTGTGCACCCTGTCGAACTTCACTCCCCCCATGAACACCATGCCGGTATGGTTGAAGGGGTCCATCTCGTCGGGATTCTTCAGATCCCGCTTGGTGGTGTCCAGGCGATCGGGCACCCGCCCTCCCCCCAGGTAGTAGGAGAGGTTGTAACCGTCATTTTCCGCGAACACCAACTGGTGCTCGAAGGTCAGGGTGAGAAAGTCGAACACGCCGCCATAGCCTTCCACGTCAATGCTTTCCCCCTGCTGCATGGGCTGATCGTTCTTGACCACGGCCTCGGCGTCGGTCTTGAAAGGATAACTCAGCCGCAGTTGAAACCTGTCCATGAAGGGAAACACCAGCTCGGCGCCGGCGGTCCAGCCTTCCAGGTCATCGGCCTCGTCCAGCTCCATGCCCTTGAAACTCTCCCAGCCCAGCTTGAATTCCCACTGGGAGCCGATATCGGCATGGCTGCTCCGCAGGGGCTCGGGAGCCGCCGCCATGACCAAGGCGCTGGCGCCCGCGCAGAGGGCCGCCACCAGGCTTGTTGCAATCTTCTTCATATCTTCATCTCCTGTTTGCAAGGCCTCTACACCCTGTCACACTACTCATTTCTTCTTTCTTTCCCATGCCCTGTCAAACGCCATGATGAGGGGCTTTAGGGATTTCCGGTAGGTCTCATCCCGGGGCAGGCGTTCCAGGTACAGATCCACGAAACGCTCGAAGCCGAACTCGCGCATGGCGAGACTGTGCTCGTCGCTGTTGTAGAGGTGGCGAAAGTTCCTCGCCCGCAGGGAGCGGTTCAGGGCCCAGGGCCAGAAGCGGATGTCCTGGATGTCGATGAGCCCCATGCTCCCGTCCGGCTTGAGCAATACGTTGCCGGGATGCACGGAGCGGAAATAGATACCCCGCTCGTGCAGGTCCACGAGAAAACCCGCCAGGGTTTCGAACAGGTTCTCATTCATGTCCCTCTGCAGGAGATCATGGAAGGATTCACCCTCGAGCAGATCATAGACCACACCGTGACGCTCGATATCGGGACAGTAAAAGGTTTCCAGGATATTGGGCGCGTCCACGCCCCTGGCCTTGAGGCGCTGGGCATTGCGTGCAAAGCGCAGGTTGTAGGGATACAGGCGGCCGGAACTGAAGCGGCGCTTGACGCGGAACATCTTCACGATGCGCTTGTCCGGCAGCAACCATACCTTCACGCCGAAGGACTGTTCCTCCAGCACCCTGGCGTCCGCCACCAGCTTCTCATGTTCCTGCCGGCTGACGCGCTTCACGAGGTCTGCCGCTCTTTCTTGCGCAGCACATAGGTGCGCCAATGGGAATAGCCCGGCAGAAAATCGACCTTGCCCAGCACGTCGAAACCGGCCTCGGCGAATTCCTTTTCCAGCACGGCCGGAGACTGCACGAAGCGGTCCTGGAACTTGCGCTTGAACACCTTCTTGCCGGAGGCGCGTTGTGCTTCCAGGCGGCGCCGGCGCCAGCCCTTGTAATTGCCGTCCACCCACAGGGACAGGCTGACGCTGTCGCTGGTGACCCGGTGGAATTCCCGCAGGATGCGCAGCCTATCCTCGCTTTTTCCGATATGGTGCATGAGCCTCATGCAGAACACATGCTCCACGGATTCATCCTCCAGCCTGATGTCGAAGGCGGAGGTCTGAAAGATGTCAAAACGCTCCACCAGCTCCGCCGGCTGGAATTTCCGCGCGGTCTGGAGCATGGCCTCGCTGTAGTCGGCGGCCAGCAGCTTGCGCCCGGGGTCTTCCGCCAGTATGGGCCAGAAACGCCCGGCGCCACAGGGAAGATCCAGCACGGAGCGGGGGTTCCCCGCCATGGCCAACACCTTGCGGGCAATCTGTTTCTCGCGCCAGTCGGACAATCGACGGCTCAGGCTTTCCTGGTGCTTCCTGAAATAGCGGTCGGCACGCTCCTGGGTGTACACGGAAGAAAACATCAGCTCCTGGTGCTTTTCCGGTTCTGTCGTCTTCTGGTCAGTCATCAATCATCCGGTTTCTGCTTTTCTATCTGCATATTATACAGCTTGGCATACTCCCCCATGTGGGCAATCAGCTCGTCATGGCTGCCGGACTCCACGATATGGCCGCCCTGGACCACCAGGATCCGGTCGGCATTCTCGATGGTGGACAGGCGGTGGGCAATGACCAGGGTGGAACGATTGCGCATGAGATTGCCCAGGGCGGCCTGCACGTGGCGCTCGGAAATGGTATCCAGGGCGGAAGTGGCCTCGTCGAGAATCAGGATGGGCGCGTCCTTGAGCAGGGCCCGGGCAATGGCGATGCGCTGGCGCTGGCCGCCGGACAGGCGTACCCCGTCCTCGCCAATGACCGTGTCGAATCCCTGGGGCAGCTCACGTATGAAGTCCAGGGCATGCGCGGCGCGGGCCGCCTCCTCCAGCGCTTCCCTGGACGGTGGTTCCGCCAGGCCGTAACCGATATTGGCGGCCACGCTGTCATTGAACAGCACGGACTCCTGGCCCACATAGGCGATATGCCGGCGCAAATCCAGCAGGCGGATCTCCGTGAGGGGAACACCGTCCAGCAGAATCCGCCCCCCGGTGGGATCGTAGAAACGCGGTATCAGGGCGGCGATGGTGGTCTTGCCGCTGCCGGATGCCCCCACCAGGGCCACGCTCTGTCCCGGCTCGATGGCGAAATTGATGTCATGCAGGGCATCCACGTCGGCCTGGGCGTAACGAAACCTCACGTTTTCGAAGCGGATGGCGCCGCGCACATCTTCCAGGCTTCTCTCCCCTGTGTCCCTTTCCGCGTCTTCATCCACCAGCTTGAACACGGATTCGGCTCCCGCCAGACCGGTCTGCAGGGGCTGGTTGATGGCCGTGAGACGCTTGATGGGCGGGAACAGCAGCCCCAGGGCGGAGAAAAAGGCGGTGAACTCGCCCACGGTCATGGGCTCGCCCCCGAGCTGGCCGGTTCCCAGATAGATGAGCAGGGCGATCATCGTGGCGCCGATGAACTCGACGATGGGCGCACTGGTGGCATCCGCCACCTTGAGCTTGAATCGGTGCCGGCGCACCCAGTTGGCCAGCTTGTTGAAACGCCGGCGTTCGTAGTCCTGGCCGCCATAGACCTTGACGATGCGGTTGCCGCGGGTGGCCTCTTCCAGGGCGTGGGTCATCTCTCCCATGGTCTCCTGCAGGCGACGGCTGGATCGGCGCATGCGCCCGGAGACGAAACGCACGAAGATCAGCATCACCGGCAGCAGGATGGACACCACCAGGGTGAACTTCCAGTTGGTATAGAGCATGAAGCCCAGCAAGCCGATAACCGACAGGCCGTCCCGCAGCAGCACCACCAGCACCCGGGTGGCCGCCGTAGTCACCTGGGTCACGTCATAGGTGACCTTGGCGATGAGATTGCCCGTGGCATGGGCGTCGAAATAGGCTACCGGCAGGGTGAGAATGCGCTCGAACATTTCCTTGCGCAGATCCAGCACCACCTTGCCCGCCACCCACTGGAAGGCCACCCGGCTGATGAAGGCGGAAAAGCCCCGCACCACATACAGCGCCAGCAGGGCAATGGGCATCCAGAACATATACCGCTCATCCCGCTCCACGAAGGCCTTGTCCATGAGCGGTTCCATGAGATAGGGAATTGCAGGTTCCGTGGCGGCCAGAAAGACCGTGAAGCCGATAGCCACGGCAAAGGCATGCCAGTAGGGCCGCACATGCCTGAGCAGGCGAAAATACAGCTCCTTGCTGTCCATGAAGCTTGTCCGGCGCTGTTGCTTCATTCAGTCAACCGGATAGATGCGGGGATCGGATCGTTGCGGCCGGGTTCTGAAACGGCGGTGTATCCACATATATTGTTCGGGCGTCTCACGCACCCATCTCTCCACCAGGTCATTCACCCGCTGAGTGTCAGCAACAAGATCGCCGGTAGGAAAGTTCTCCCAGGGCGCTTCCAGGTACAGGTCGTGGCCCTTGCCATCCTTCCTGCGCACGGCGCGAAAGGGTACGACAACGGCGCCACTGAGCCTCGCCAACCGGGCCGTGGCCGGGTTGGTGGATGCGGGAACGCCGAAGAAGTCCGCAAACACGGATTCCCGGCGGCCCGCATTCTGGTCCACAGCATACCATACGGCCTCACCCTGTTTAAGGGCGCGCACGGCGCCCCGCGCGTTGTGCCGGGGAATGATGCGCGGCAGCCACTTCAGGCGCGCCTTGCTTATCATGCGATCGATCACCGGGTTGTTGCTGGGGCGGTACATGGCGGCGAAAGGCTGTTCGTGCACCAGCAGCCGTCCGCCGAACTCGGGGCTGTTGAGATGGGCGGAGAGCAGCAGCACACCCCTGCCCCGCGCGAGGGCCGCCCGGAGGTTTTCCAGGCCGTGAACATGGGCCAGACGAGCCATGCGCCGGGTAGAGGCCCACCAGGCCAGGGGCGCTTCCAGCAGGGTGATGCCCAGGCTGTCGAAGCTGTCCCGCAGCAGTTGTTCCCGCCACTCCGGCGGCCTGTCGGGGAAACACAGGTCGATATTGGTTCTTGCGATAACGCGGCGTCTGGGCAGCAGCTTCGCGTACAAGCGCCCCAGCCAGGGCCCCAGGCGCAGTACCAAGCCATAGGGCAGGAAGGCAAGCAGGCGCAACAGGCCCACGCCCAGCCAACTGGGCCACAGGCGAGGATGATAGAGGGGCAAGCCCTTGAATCTGTTCGCCACCTTCCCCCGCCGTCGTCAGCCCTGTTCTTCCAGACACAGGGCCAGGGCCTCGCGCCAATGCGGCAAACGGATACCCCAGACCTGCCACAGGCGGTCGTTGTCCAGCACCGAGTAAGCCGGGCGGGCAGCCGCCGTGGGATATTCTCCCGTGGTCAGGGGGTTGAGCTCGCAGCGTTCGCTGCCGGCATCCAGGATCGCCCGGGCAAAATCGTACCAACTGGCCTGACCCTGGCTGCTGAGATGAAAGACCTCCTCCCGGTGCTCACCGAAACTGAAGCCCCCGTTACCGGTTCGGCACTGAGCCAGCAACTGCGCCGTGGCTTCCGCGATCATGCGCGACCAGGTGGGCGCACCGAACTGGTCGGCGACCACCCCCAGGCTGTCCCTGTCGTGAAACAGCCTCTGCATGGTGAGCAGGAAATTCCGGCCCCGGCCGCCATAGACCCAAGCCGTGCGCAGGATGAGGCAGTCCGCCCGGGAACCCAGCAGGGCCTGCTCTCCCGCCAGCTTGGACTTTCCGTACACACTGCGGGGATCGGGCTCGTCGTTCTCCTTCCATGGCGTATCGCCTTCGCCGGAAAACACGTAATCGGTGGAGTAATGCAGCACTGGGCAGTCCAGGGCGGCACCCAGGCGGCCCATTTCCCCCACCACGTCCGCGTTCAGCCGCCAGGCCAGCTCCGGCTCGGATTCCGCCTGGTCCACCGCGGTATAGGCGGCGGCGTTCACCATGAGTTTTGGTTTCAGTTCACGAACCAGGTTGTCCAGGGCCCTCGGATCCGTGAGATCCAGCTCGTGATCCGCGCCGTCCACGCCCAGGGTGACCACCTGCCCCAGGGGCGCCAGGGTCCGGCGCAGTTCCCAGGCCACCTGGCCATTGTGCCCAAACAGCAGGATTCTCGGTTTCTCGTGGTTCATGAGGCATATTCCGGCAGGCGGTTATCGGGAACGTCCTTGAGCAACAGGGCCTCGGCATCCTTTTGCGAAAGACTGGGCTGCCCCACCACGGGCCAGTCGATGCCGATGTCCGGGTCGTCCCAGCGGATGCTGAGATCGGTTTCCGGGTGGTAATACTCGCTGCACTTGTAACTGAAGATGGCCTCGCCGCTGGTGACCACGTAGCCATGGGCAAAGCCCGGCGGCACCCAGAGCTGGCGATGGTTTTCGGCGGAAAGAATCACCCCCACCCACCGACCGAAATGGGGCGAGCCGCGGCGCACGTCCACGGCCACGTCGAACACCTCGCCTACCACCTCTTGCACCAGCTTGCCCTGGGCATGGGGATGCTGCAAATGCAGGCCGCGCAATATGCCGTGGCGGGAACGCGCCATGTTGTCCTGCACGAAGGGGCCGGTGATGCCCGCCTCGGCATAGCGCCGCTCCTGCCAGGCCTCCATGAACCAGCCCCGCTCATCCCCATGGACCCGCGGCTCGACGATCAACACGCCGGGAATATCGGTTTCCTGGATATTCATAGAATCCGCTCCTGCAGCAAGCCCTCGAGATAGCTTCCATAGCCGCTCTTGCCCAGTTCAGCGGCCAGCGTCAGCAATTGTTCGTCATCTATCCAATTCATGCGCCAGGCCACCTCCTCGGGACAGCAAACCTTGAGCCCCTGGCGGCGCTCCAGGGTCTGGATGAACTGCCCGGCGTCCAGCAGGGAGTCGTGGGTGCCCGTATCCAGCCAGGCCATGCCCCGCCCCAGCACTTCCACCCGCAGTTCGCCATTGGCCAGATAGTGCTTGTTCACGTCGGTAATCTCCAGCTCGCCCCGGGGAGATGGCCGCACGGCCCGGGCGATTTCCACCACCTGGTTGTCATAGAAGTATAGCCCGGTCACGGCATAGCGGGACTTGGGCTGTTCAGGCTTTTCCTCCAGGCTCAGGGCGCGGAAATCCTCGTCAAAGGCCACTACGCCATAACGCTGGGGGTCATGCACCGGATAGGCGAATACCGTGGCGCCCCGTTCCCGCCGGGCGGCGTCCGTCAGCAGGTGGCCGAAATCGTGGCCATAGAAGATGTTGTCTCCCAGCACCAGGGCGCAGTTGTCCTCACCGATGAAATCCGCGCCAATGATGAAGGCCTGGGCCAGGCCGTCGGGGCTGGGCTGCTCGGCATAGTCCAGGCTCATGCCCCACTGGCTGCCGTCGCCCAGCAACTGGCGAAACAGGGGCAGGTCGTGCGGCGTGGAGATGACCAGCACCTCGCGTATCCCCGCCAGCATGAGGGTGCTCAGGGGATAGTAGATCATGGGTTTGTCATACACGGGCAGCAACTGCTTGGAGATGCTGCGCGTCACCGGGTGCAGCCGCGTGCCGGAACCCCCGGCGAGAACAATGCCTTTCATTCAACCACCCCCAGGCGCTCGCCCCGGTAGCTGCCGTCCAGCACCCGCTGACACCAGGTATCGTTTTCCAGATACCAGTCCACGGTTTTCGCCAGACCGCTGTCGAAGGTCTCCTCCGGGGTCCAGCCCAGTTCGCGCTCTATCTTCCCGGCGTCGATGGCGTAGCGCTGGTCGTGGCCGGGGCGGTCCGTGACATGGGTGATGAGATCGGCATAGGCCTGGACGCCACCGGGATGATGCGGGCGTCTTTCATCCAGAATGGCGCACAGGGCGCGCACCACTTCCAGGTTGGTCTTTTCGTTGTGTCCGCCGATATTGTAGGTCTCGCCGTCCCGGCCCGCCTCCAGCACCCGCAGCAGGGCCCGGGCGTGATCGTCCACGTACAGCCAGTCGCGGACCTGGTCTCCTCTGCCGTAGATGGGCAGGGGCTTGCCCGTCAGGGCATTGAGAATCATGAGGGGAATAAGCTTTTCCGGGAACTGGTAGGGGCCGTAGTTGTTGGAACAGTTGGTGATGACCACGGGCAGGCCGTAGGTCTCGTGCCAGGCGCGCACCATGTGATCGGAAGACGCCTTGCTTGCCGAGTAGGGCGAGTTGGGCTGGTAGGGGGATTCCTCGGTGAACAACCCCTCGGGCCCCAGGCTGCCGTACACCTCGTCCGTGGAAACATGATGGAAGCGGAAACCCTGTTTCTGTGCCCCTTCCAGCTCTTTCCAGTAGCCGCGCGCCGCCTCCAGCAGCACCGTGGTGCCCACCACGTTGGTCCGGATGAAATCGGCCGGCCCGTCGATGGAGCGATCCACGTGCGATTCCGCCGCCAGATGCATGATGGCGTCAGGCCGATGCTCGCGAAACACCCGCGCCACTTCGGCGGCATCGCAGATATCCACCCGCTCGAAGGCGTAACGCGGATCCCCGGAAACCCCGGCCAGGGATTCCAGGTTGCCCGCGTAGGTGAGCTTGTCCAGGTTGACCACCTGGTAATCGGTGTTTTCGATGAGATGACGGATCACCGCCGAACCAATGAAGCCGGCGCCGCCGGTGACGAGCAGTTTCTTCATGCTTTCGTTTCCGAATCGGGATGCTTGGTTACCAGTATGTCCTCCATGACCAGATATTCCAGATCCGAACCGAAGAACATGTTCAGGGCGTCCTCCGGCGAGCAGACCATGGGCTCGCCGCGCCGGTTCAGGGAGGTGTTGAGAATCACGCCGTTGCCCGTTAGCTTCTCCAGCTCCTCGATGAGTTCATAGTAGCGGGGATTGCTCTGGCGGGTCACCACCTGGGCGCGGGCCGTGCCGTCCTCGTGCACCACCTCGGGCACCCGCTCCTTCCAGCCCTCGCCCACGTCGAAGGTAATGGTCATGTAGGGGGCGGGATGATCCGTCTGCAGCATGTCCGGCGCCACCCGGTCGAGAATGCTGGGGCAGAAGGGCCGCCAGCGCTCCCGGTACTTGATCTGTTCGTTGATGCGGTCGGCGATGCCCGGCACATTGGGCGCGCCGAGAATGGAGCGGTTACCCAGGGCGCGGGGGCCGAACTCCATGCGCCCCTGGAACCAGGCCACGGGGTTGCCGTCCGCCAGCAATCTGGCCACGCGTTGCGGCACATGGTCCAGCCGTTCCCAGGCGAGTTTCTCTTCCCGCGCCTCGATGGCGGAAATACATTGCTCGTTGGTGTAGGACGGCCCCAGGTAGGCATGCTTCATGGGCTGGATGGTCTCGCCTTCCTGGCTGGCCACGTAAGAGGCCGCGCCGATGGCCGTGCCCGCATCGGAGGCGGCGGGCTGGATGAACAGTTCCTCCACGTCGTCCCGGGCCAGGATGCGCTGGTTGAGCTTCACGTTCAGGGCCACGCCACCGGCAAAGGCCAGCTTGCCCGTCTCCTTCAGGATGTCTCCCAGGTAATGGTCGATGAGCCCCAGGGAGACCTTCTCCAGCAGATCCTGCATGCTGGCGGCATAGTCCACGTAGGGATCGTCGATTTCATCCCCTTCCCGGGGCGGGCCCAGCCAGTCCACCAGTTCGGGGCTGAAGTAATAGCCCTTACCCGCGGCATCCTTCCAGCGCCGCAGGCCGATGACGTTCACCAGCCGGGTATTGACCCGGAAATCCCTCTTGCTGTATTCGATGAGGCGGGAAAAGTCGAAGCGGGCCGGATCACCATAGGGCGCCATGCCCATGACCTTGAACTCCCCGTCCAGCATCTCGAAACCCAGGTACTCGGTGATGGCGCCGTACACGCCGCCCAAGGAATCGGGATCGTAGAATTCCCTGATCTTGTGGATGCGCCCGTTCTCTCCGTAGCCGAAGAAGGTGGTGGCGTATTCGCCCTTGCCGTCGATGCCCAGGATGGCGGTTTTCTCCTTGAAGCCGCTCAGGTGATAGGCGCTGCTGGCATGGGCCAGGTGATGCTCCACCATCTCCAGGCGGGCATTGGTGATGCCCAGGTCGGCCACCAGCTTTTCCAGCCGGGAGCGGTTGCGGTGATAACGGCGGTTGCCGTGGAGGATGGCCGTGAGAGCGCGATCCGGCGCATACCAGTGACGCGCCGCGTAGTGCCAGCGCGCCGGACTGGAGAGGGGAATCCTGGCATAGGGAAAGGCCACCACATCCACCTGTCCCGGCTGGATACCGGCTTCGGCCAGGCAATAGCGGGTGGCCTCGTAGGGGAAACGCCCCTTGGCATGCTTGTCGCGGATGAAACGCTCTTCCTCCGCGGCGGCCACCAGTTCGCCATCGACGAACAGGGCCGCCGAGGGATCGTGGCTCACCGCGCCCGCTACACCCAGTATGATCATTAAATAACCCGATTGGCCTGAAATCTGCCGCTATTCTACCCGAATCACGTATCCAATAGGCGCCGAAAACCCTCCCGCCGCTCCCCTTCCCAGTTGCGCAGGAAACGCTGCCGATCCCGGTGTATCCCGGCCCGGCGGGCTGGCCCCGTGCACGGCCTGCGCATGGAATCCAGATCGATGACTTCGACATGGTCATCGCTCATGATGAAGTTCGTGGCCTTCATGTCGCCATGCACCAGGCCGTTTTCGCCAAAGGCCGCCACCGTATCCGCGAGACGCCGCATGCTGCCTTCATCCGGGTGTTGCGAAATGTAGCGGTTGGCACCCACGCCCCGGGCCAGGTCGGTAATCAGCCAGGCCCGGCGGCGGAACGGCCCCCAGCGCTCCTCGATCATGGCCAGGGGACGGGGGGTGGCGATGTGATAGGCGCGCAGGCGATGGGCGTTCTCCCAGGAGCGCGACGCCCGGCTGCGGGAAAGGGCGCGGCGCAGGGCATGCGGCAAATTCTTCAGGTTATAGCGTTTCACCACCACTTCATCCTCACCCAGACGGGTGCGCCACACGGTCTGGGAGTTGCCGGGCTTGAGGATGGCTTCACCTTCCCGGGGCGCCAACCCGCTGGATTCCAGCCAGGCATCCAGGACATCCACGGGCAGATCCCGGCGCTGGCAGATGCGCAGCCCCCGCCACTGGCGCACCAGGAACTCACTGCAGTTACGATAGCCTTTCCGGCTGATGCGCCGGGCGCGGCGGTGACGGAAGGCGTCCGCCGCCTTGCTGACCCGGGACAGCAGGCCAGGCTCCCCGGACCAGCCGCGCTCTTCCAGGTAGGGCTGAAGCACATGCGCGGAACGGTGCAGCTCCCGGCGGGGCAGATGGCCAAACAGGAAGCCCAGGTTGGCAATGGCGGCCGCCTTGTCCACGGGGGCTTTACCGACAAGGAAATCGCCGCCGTCGATGGCATACAGCCTGCCATCGGGAGCAACGAGAAAATTGTTCAGGTGGAAATCCCGCTGGCGCAGTCCCGCCTGGTGCTGAGCCGCCACCAGGCGCAGCAACTTTTCCAGCAGCACCCGCCGTTCTTCACCGGCGGCCGCCATCCAGGCCTGGCGAAAGGATCTGGCCTCGGGGATGAAATCGAACAGCAACACCCGATATGGCCGATCCCGCACCCCGGCTTCCCCCCGCAGGGCGGGGGTGGCGATATCCGCCGCCATCATGGCCCGGATGGCCGATGCATCCTCCGCGGCTTCCTTGCGGCCATCCTCTCCCAGGAACAGCTTGAGCAGCACGTCACCCTCTTCACTCCCCGCCCGGCAGACCAGGCGCCTGCCGGGCAGCAGGCGCAGGATCTGCTCGCAGACCATCACCTGCCCGTCCGCCAGACGCAGCTCGAAGGGCAGCGCAATATCGCGGCTGAATTCCCAGTCCTGCTTCATTACTGGGGACGGGGCCGGTAGCGGCTCAGGCCCAGCTTCACGGCCAGGTAGCGCAGGGGTTTCTGACGCAGGCGCCAGTTCAGGCGCCGGGAAGCCCGCCAGGAAGGCTTCAGCCGCCCGGGAAGCAGCTCCAGTCCGGAAAGATGTTCGTCATAGCCCAGGCTGGCATTGAACGCCCGGAAAGTCTCTTCCAGCCAGGCCAGGTCTTCCTCGTGGATGCTCCCGGCAACCCGCAGGGCCAGTTCGGGATCGAAGGCCGCCATCAGGCCGGCCTTCTCCCCCTTCATGAAACGGGCGTTGCCATGGCGGGCATCGGCAATGGCGGAAGCCGGCCTGGGCCAGTCCAGCATGGCCTGTTCCCAGGGCAGGTCAAGCTGTTCGCACAGGGCCCGGAGGCTGGCTTCCGCGTCCCGGGCCAGATCCTCGTAGCGGAACACGGGGATGCCCCGCTCCCGCGCGGTCTCCCAGGAACGCAGAAAACGCCGGAAGCGCAGGCGCAGGGGAGGGTCTTCAGCGGTCACGCCATTGCGGCCATAGGGCTTCTTCATCAGCGACATCCATACCGCGCGCACATCCCGCACCATGAGCATGGGCTTCACTTCATGCCCTTCGTCTTCCAGCAGGGCGACCTGCTCGGCAAGGGTGAAGCAGCTGATGGTGGTCTTGTACCACAGCCAGGGAGTATCCAGGCCGGAAGGCGGCAGGGGTACCAGGTCGGTGTCACCGTCCAGGGTGCCATTCATGTCGGAGCGTTGCAGAAAACACCAGGACAACAGGGTGGAACCACTGCTCTGCATGCCCGTTGCCAGAATAACGGGTTGCGCACTAGAATGACTCACTTCATTTCGCTCTTCGGCGTGACCGGTAATCCAGGAATTATAGTCCCAGACGGCATTCCATGTCCTTCAGCAAACAACTCAAGCAGAAGCTGCGCAGCGGACTTTCCGTGCTGCGCAGGGATCAGCCTGCCGTGCTGGGCTTCCTGTTCCACGGATTGTTCGAGGCCCCGCGGGAGATAGCCGCGGCCTGCGTGGACGCCCAGCAGGGAATCACCATCGAGCACATGCGGCGTTTCATCGAACACTTCCTGCGGGCGGGCTATCGCTTCATCAGCCCGGAGCAGGATGAATCCGGCCTGGTGGAAGAAGGCCGCTACGCCTGCATCACCTTCGATGACGGTTACGCCAACAACCTGCGCATGCTTCCCCTGCTGGAGGAATACGACATCCCGGCGACCTTCTATATCACCACCGGCAACGTGGAACAGCAGGAATGTTTCTGGTGGGACGTGGTCTTTCGCGAACGTGTCCGCAGGGGCGCGAAAAAGGCGGAGATATCCCGGGAACAGAAGATGCTCAAAGACAGACATCATTTGGACATCATCACATATCTCCAGCAGCAATTCGGCGATAATTGCCTGCAACCCTGGTCTGATACGGATCGCCCCATGACGATTATTGAATTGCAGGAGTTCGCCGCCCACCCCCTGGTGCACATCGGCAACCACACACGCAATCACTACCTGCTGGATCGTTACAGCGACACGGAGGTGCTTGAGCAGATCCAGCTGGCGCAGAACGACCTCCTGGAATGGACAGGCAGGATGCCGGTGAGCATCGCCTATCCCAACGGCAACTTTTCGGATGCCGCGATAGCCGCAGCCAGGGACTGCGGGCTCGAATCCGGACTGACCCTGCGCAAGACCAAGAACCACCTGCCCCTGACCGGCAACTTCACGATGGGACGCTTCACCCTCTGGGGGAACCAGAACATCGATACCCAATGCAAGATCTTTCGTTCGGACATCCCCCTATGAACCTGCGCAAGTGGCTGAAAAAGAAACGCCGTCAAATGAAACTGGATCGCCTGGCCCGGGAGGGCAAGGCCTGCAACCCGAAGAAATGGGTCTTCGTGGTGGGCTGCTACAACTCGGGCACCACCCTGCTGCACGATGTCATCGCCAGCCATCCGTCGGTGGCGCATCTGCCCCGGGAAGGCCAGTACTGCACGGATCAGCTCACCGTTCCCAGTGAAGTGGGGCTGACCCGCACCTGGGCGCTGGCGCCCGAACGCTTCGTGCCCCGTCCGGGCAAGGAACCGGATGTGGAAACACTCAAACGCCAGTGGTGCGGCATGATGTCCGACCCCCGGCTGCCGGTATTCCTGGAGAAATCCATTCCCAATGCCGCCCGCATAGAATGGCTGGACAGAAACTTCCCCGGCGCCCATTTCATCGCCCTGGTGCGCAACGGCTATGCCGTGGCCGAAGGTATCCACCGCAAGGCGGGACAATCGGTGGAAATCGCCGCCAGACAGTGGCAGCAATCCAACCGCATCATGCTTGACCAACTGGACAAGGTGGAACGCAAGCTGATACTCAAATACGAGGACATCACGGCACAGCCCGCGGAGCAGATGCAGCGGGTCATGGACTTTCTGGAACTCGACGGCAGCAAGCTGCTGGCGGACCGCAAGTGGACCGTGCACGGCGTCACCTCCAACATCCGCAACATGAACGCCCGTTCCCTGAACAGGCTCAGCCCGGAAGACAGGGAATACATCCGCCGGGAAGCCGGCGAACTGCTGGACCATTTCGGCTACACGCCGGAGCCATGATCTCCAGGCAGAATCTTTCCATCTACCTGGCCGCCGCCATTGCCAGCATTCTGCTGTCCCTGTGGCAGATTGCCGGCGTGCAGCAGATCAATCACGACGCCGTTTACTACCTGCTGGCCATTCAGGGTGACACCGATGCCATCCGGCAGATCGGCAACTGGCTGTTCTACTCCCGGCTCATCGAGACAACGGCCCTGCTCACCGGCCTGGCGCCGGAACAGGCCGCCTGGGCAGTGAACATATTGCTGGACAGCCTCACGGTACTGGCGTTTCTGCGCCTCGTGGAGGACCTGGGCGGAACGCGACGCACCCTGAGCTGGGCCGCGCTGATCATACTCAGCCTGCCCTATTTCAACGACAATCGCGCCGAGATCATTCGCGACCACGGCTACTGGGCCTTCAGCCTGGTGGCCATGATCTTCTACCTGCGCCTGTTCCGCCGCTTTTCCTGGAAAGACGCCCTGGGCTGGAACCTTGGCATGTTCATCGCCCTGCTGTTCCGGGTGGAAGCCCTGGTGTTCCTGATCCTCATGCCCCTGGGGCTGCTGGCCGCCGGCCCCGGCGGCCCGTGGAAGGCAGCGAGAACCCTGGTTCCCGTTGCCGTCATGGGCCTGGGCTTCGGTCTGGGGCTGCTGTTTTCCTCCGGCATGCAGAACCGCCTGGTGGACAGCCTGGCAAACGCCGGGCTGCTGATGCAGGTCTTCACGGAAACCATTCCCCGCAAGGCCGCCCTGCTGCGCCAGGGAGTGGTTCCCCAGTTCTCCCAGGGCATGGCGGAAACCACCCTCTACCTGGCTGTGCTGTGGAGCATTCTCAAGGACCTCATCAGCAGCATGAGCTGGCTGTATTTCGCCATCCTGCTGCTGCGGCGCTGGTTCCCGGCCCCTGCCCTGCCCATGAACTACCGCCGCATTCTCTGGATCTACGCAGCCCTGACCGCCTCCGTGCTCTTCGTGCACGGGGCGCAGCATTTCATCATGGTTTCGCGGTACACCCTGGCCCTGGCGCTGATGCTCCTGCCGGTGGTGGTGTTCTCCCTGGACGAGTTGCACAGGAAGTATCGGGAAGAAAACCGGGGAGGCCCTTTCCTCGCCGCAGCCATGCTGGGCATGTTGATACTGGCCGCGGACAGCCTGCACAGCTCCTCCACCCCCAAGGCCTACATACTCCAGGCCGCGGAATGGGCCAGGAACAACATCCCGGACCGGGCCCGTGTCGTCACGGACTATCACCCCGAGCGGGTATCCTGGTACAGCAACAGAAACAATGACAAGCAGATGGAGTTTCAGCGATTCAGGCCGGGAAGAACCCGGCTCGGGGATTTCGACTACGCTTTCGTGCGCAGCGGTGGAAAAATGGAAGACAGCCGGCTCTACCTGGTGCTCTCGAAACGTGGGCTGGAACCCGTGGCCCATATCGAACCCGAACGGGGGCGGGGCGTCCTCATCTACAGGCTGAAGCCACCCCGCATCAGCCAACCCGCTTCCGCCACCATGCCCTGATCCGGCGAGCGACCCCGCCTAGCGTTTTTTCCTGACCGCCTTCTTCCTGACGGTCTTCCCGGCTACCTTCTTGACGGACTTTGCCGGCGCCTTCTTCACGGCCTTCTTGCGCACCGGCGCCTTTTTCACGGCCTTTTTTCTGCCCGCAACCTTCTTGACCGCGGATTTCTTTACCGTTTTCTTTCCAACCGGCTTTTTTTTCGCCACCTTCTTCTTGCTGGCGGCCTTCTTGACCACCTTTTTCCTGGCGACCTTCTTGCTGGCGGCAAGCTTCTTCCTTGTCGCAGCCGCCTTTTTCGTCGCGGTCTTCTTCGTTACCTTCTTGGCCACCTTCTTCTTCACTGCCTTTTTGACGACCTTCTTCTTCGCGGCCGTCTTCTTCACTGCCTTCTTCTTGCCCGCGCTGGCGGCCGCGGACTTTTTCGTCACCTTCTTGGCCGTCTTTTTGACGACTTTCTTCTTCGTGGGCGTCTTTTTCACCGCCTTCTTCTTGCCCGTGCTGGCGGTCACGGCCTTTTTGGCCGCCTTCTTCTTCACGGTCTTCTTCTTTTTCACCGCAGCCTTTCTGGCCGGGGCCTTCTTCACCGCCTTCTTGCGGGCGGATACGGACGCCGCCTCCTCTCCGTTCACCGCGGATACCGCCTTTGCCGGTTTTTTCCCTTCACTCCGGGGGCTTGCGGGCGTTTTCGTCTCTTCCTTTTCTTCAGCCTGCCCGGCAAGGGGCTCCAGGACCACGGGCGTGGTATTGTCGATAATCTTCTGCACGCCTTCCCACAACTCGTCCTCGGTGCCGTTGGCATCCACCAGGCGCAGCTTGCCCAGGCCCTGATAGAAATCGAGCACCGGCCGCACCGCCACATCGTATTCGCGCAGCTGGTTGGAGATATTCTCTTCGTAACCCCGGGGACGACGACTCACCCGGGAGCCGCACATGTCACAGACCCCCTCCACCAGGGGAGGATTGACATAGAGATTGTAGTGGGTGCCGCAGGCATCGCAGTCGATACGGCCCACCCGGCGCTCCATGAGCTCGTCACGATCGATATCGATCATCAGCACCAGGTCCAGCGGACGGCGCATCTGGTTCAGGGCCTGCTCCATGAATTCGGCCTGGGCGACATCCTTTGGATAGCCGACCAGCACGAATCCCGAATCAAACTCGTCCTTGCCCAATACCCGCCGAATGACGATATTGCACACGTCGTCCGATACCCGGCCGGAGCCGATGGCGTCCCGCGCCAGCCGCCCCAGCTCGTCTTCCTGCTGGGCCATGGCCGACAGCTCCTCGGCCACTTCTTCGACGCTCACCACAGAAAGGCCGTATTTGTCGGCAATTTTACGGGAGATCACGGATTTTCCCGAGCCTGGCGGCCCCAATAAAATAATCCTCATGCGCGCATTGTCCTTGTAGAGCGATTCATTACCGACCGAATATATCCCACCCCGGGTTTTTCCTTTATAATTGGCGAGATTATCCGGGCGGGCAACCATTTTGCTACATAGCTAATCGCAGTTGGACGCCAATGTCAAATCGGGAACGGGCAAAGTTCCTGATTTTCTGTACTTTTTTGACGCATTAACGCATTTCGGCAGGTTTTGACGCATCATGACCACAATTCCCGATTATGGCAAAAGTGAAGAATGGATCATCAAGACCACCCTGAAGGAACGTTATGGAGAGGAGGTTCCCTTCGAATACGCCGACGCGGAAATCCGCCTCGCCCCCGCTGATCGCGAGCTGACCATCTGCCCGGTGGTGTACTGGCAGAAGGACGGCTGCAACTTCGTCATCTTCAAGTCCGGCGACCGGCGCTACCGATGCCAGTTCTTCTACCGGGGTTACCAGCAGTACGGCACCGGCGTACACGAGTACGATGACCTGAGTGAGTGTATCGTTTCCCTGCTGCAGACCCAGGCGGACCATCAGGCGAAGGAACGCGGCGAAATCTGACACAGGAGCCTTCGAGATTAATCCTTGAACTCGGAGGTTCCCAAAGAATTCCATACATCAATCAAAACTCTAAGCTAACGAGGGAGTTATCATGACAGCAAAGAATGCTTTCTACGCACAGTCCGGCGGCGTGACCGCCGTCATCAACGCATCCGCCTGTGGCGTGATCGAAACCTGCCGCAAGCACAGCGACAAGATCGCCAACGTCTATGCCGGCCGTAACGGCATCATCGGCGCCCTGACCGAAGATCTCATCGACACCAACCAGGAATCCGCGGAAGACATTGCTGCCCTGAAGACCACTCCCTCCGGCGCCTTCGGTTCCTGCCGCTACAAGCTCAAGAGCCTGGAAGAGAACCAGCGCGAATACGAGCGGCTCATCGAGGTGTTCAAGGCGCACAACATCGGCTATTTCTTCTACAACGGCGGCGGTGACTCCGCCGACACCTGCTTCAAGGTCTCCCAGCTCTCCGAGAAGATGGGCTTCCCCGTGCAGGCCATCCACGTGCCCAAGACCGTGGACAACGACCTGCCCATCACCGACAACTGCCCGGGCTTCGGTTCTGTTGCCAAGTACATCGCCGTCTCCACCCTGGAGGCCAGCTACGATGTGCGCTCCATGGCCAAGACATCCACCAAGATCTTCGTCATCGAGGTCATGGGCCGTCACGCCGGCTGGATAGCCGCCGCCGGCGCCCTGGTGGAGGACTACGGCATTCCCGTGGTCACCCTGTTCCCCGAGGTGGAGTTCGACAAGGACAAGTTCCTGGCCGCCGTGGACGCCAAGGTCAAGGAGCACGGCTACTGCACCATCGTGGTTTCCGAAGGCTGCCACTGGCCTGACGGCAAGTTCCTGGCCGAACAGGGCACCCGCGATTCCTTCGGCCACGCCCAGCTCGGCGGCGCCGCCCCCGTGGTGGCCAACATGATCAAGGACGCCCTTGGCTACAAGTTCCACTGGGCCGTGGCCGACTACCTGCAACGCGCCGCCCGTCACCTGGCTTCCCGGTCCGACGTGGAACAGGCCTATGCCCTGGGCGAGGCCGCGGTGAACATGGCGCTGGAAGGCCACAACTCCATCATGCCCACGGTGGTGCGCGAATCCTCCAGCCCCTACAAGTGGAGCATCGGCATGGCGCCCCTGTCCGAGGTGGCCAACGTGGAGAAGATGATGCCCATGGACTTCATCAGCGACGACGGCTTTGGCATCACCGACGGCTGCAAGGAGTACCTCTACCCCCTGATCCAGGGCGAGGCCTACCCGGAGTATGACGAAAACGGCATGCCCCGTTATGTCACCCTCAAGGGTGTTGCCGTGCCCCGCAAGCTGGCCGATTTCGAGCTCTGATACGGATTCCCGCCCTGCGGGGCGGGAACGGAAGACCCATGAACCTGGATCGGGCCCGGGAGCTCATCGAAGTGCAACTGCAATTCAACAGCGGCTACAACCGCAATTCCGTGCGCATGGTGCTGGCGGAAGTGCGGAAGATTCACGGCCAGGGCGCCGTGGACCAGCTCATCCGGGAACTGGATCTGGAAAACCGATTCGACCTGAAGCCGGGAAGCGATTTTTCCGGCCTCAGATAAAACAATAAACCAAGCAAACTCTAGGAGAACAAAATGTCTGTACTGGTAGGCCGCGAGGCACCCGACTTTACCGCTCCCGCGGTACTCGGCGATGGCAGCATCGTCGATGATTTCAACCTGAAGAGCCACACCAAGGACAAGTACGCGGTGATCTTCTTCTATCCCCTGGACTTCACCTTCGTGTGCCCCTCCGAGCTGATCGCCTTCGATCACCGCCTGGACGAATTCACCAAGCGCAACGTGGAGGTCATCGGCGTATCCATCGATTCACACTTCACCCACAACGCCTGGCGCAACACCCCCGTCAACGAAGGCGGCATCGGTCCCGTGCGCTATCCCCTGGTGGCGGACATGACCCACGGCATCTGCAAGGCCTATGACGTGGAAACCCCCGACGGCGCCGTGGCCTTCCGTGGCTCCTTCCTCATCGACAAGGAAGGCGTCGTGCGTCATCAGGTGGTCAACGATCTGCCCCTGGGCCGCAACATCGACGAGATGCTGCGCATGGTGGACGCGCTGCAATTCCACGAGACCCACGGCGAGGTCTGCCCGGCCGGCTGGAAGGAAGGAGACGAGGGCATGAAGGACACGCCCGACGGCGTGGCCAGCTACCTGTCCAAACACGCCGAAGAGCTGTAAGCCGATACGGACACAGCATCGAGAGCCGGCCTTCGGGTCGGCTTTTTTCCTTTCGGCACAGTACAATCCATACATAATTAAAATACCCGAGTGAGAACCCCATGAATCTTGACCGCGTAACCCGGGGCAACAACGTCCCCGATGAAATCAACGTCATCATCGAGATCCCGGCCAATGCCGAGCCGGTGAAATACGAGGTGGACAAGGAATCCGGCGCCATGTTCGTGGACCGCATCCTGCGCACGGCCATGCGCTACCCGGTGAACTACGGCTACATTCCCCACACCCTGTCCGACGACGGCGACCCCTGCGATGTGTTGGTGCCCACGGCCTTCCCCCTGATTCCCGGCTCGGTGATTCGCTGCCGTCCCGTGGCGGTGCTGAAGATGACCGACGAATCCGGCGACGACGCCAAGGTGGTGGCCGTGCCTGCCGACGATATCACCGACCGCTGGGCCCACGTGAAGGACGTGGACGACATGCCCAGGGAACTGATGGAACGCATGGCCCATTTCTTCGAACACTACAAGGATCTGGACGAGGGCAAATGGGTGCGGGTACGGGGCTGGGAAGGGGCGGACGCCGCCCGCAAGGAAATCACCGATTCCGTGGCCATGTATGAAAAAGCGCCGGAGAAACCACATTTCTGACCCATGGTGGGTTTTGCGGCGCTCAACACACCCTGCAAACCACACAGGGTGCAATAACGACTGCATGGACGCAGGAGACAGAGCAAGGTGAATCGCACCACGACCAATGACCATGAAAATCTGCATATTATCCGACAGCCATGACCACATTCCCCTGCTGGAGGCCGCCGTCAAGGACGCGGCCGCCCTTGGCGCCGAGGCCGTGCTGCATTGCGGCGACGTGGTCGCTCCCAGCACCCTGGGCTGCCTGGAGCAGTTCGATCTGCCGGTGCATGTCATTCATGGCAACAATACCGGCGACCTCTATGCGCTCACCCGCCTCGGCCACAAGCCCGGCGGCGTGTTGCGCTATCATGGCATGGACGCCGGCATAGAGCTTGGGGGAAGGCGCATCTTCCTGGTGCACTATCCCCACTACGCCCGCGCCATGGCCGCCACCGGCGACTGGGACCTGGTATGCTGCGGCCATAGCCACAAGGTTTCCATCGAGTGGCTGCCCAACGTGAACGGCGGCAGGACCGCCCTGGTCAATCCCGGCACCGTGGGCGGCGTGGGCAAGCCCCAGGCCACCTGGGTGCTGGGCGACCTGGAAGCCATGACCTTCGAGGTTCACGAGGTCTCCAAATCCATCGAATTCGACCAAGTCAGCATATGAGCAAACTCACCCATTTCGACGAACAGGGCCAGGCGCACATGGTGGACGTGGGCGGCAAGGACCACAGCCACCGGGTTGCCGTGACCAGCGGCCACATCACCATGGAAGCCGACACCCTGAAACTCATCGAGGAAGGCGGCCACAAGAAAGGCGACGTGCTGGGCATCGCCCGGGTGGCGGGCATCATGGCCGCCAAGAAGACCCCGGACCTGGTGCCCCTGTGCCATCCCCTGGCCCTGACCCGCATTGCCATCGATTTCCATATCGACCGGGAAACCAGCCGGGTGCACTGCCGGGCGCAGGTGGAAACCCGCGGCCAGACCGGGGTGGAGATGGAAGCCCTGTGCGCCACCCAGGTGGCCCTGCTCACTATCTACGACATGTGTAAGGCCGTGGACCGGGGCATGGTCATCGGCGGGGTCCGCCTGGAAGAAAAGGCTGGCGGGAAATCCGGGCACTGGAAACGCGGGAATGACTGACAAATTCTACCGACAGGCCGTTTTTCTTACCAGCGCGGCCAAATTCAACCAGTGCCCGCCGGACGAGGGCTATGAAGTGGCCTTTGCCGGCCGTTCCAATGCCGGCAAGTCTTCCGCCATCAACGTCATCTGCGACCATCGGGGCCTGGCCAAGACCAGCAAGACACCGGGGCGCACCCAGCTCATCAACTTCTTCGCTCTGGACGGGGAACGACGGCTGGTGGACCTGCCCGGCTACGGCTATGCAAGGGTTTCCGTGAGCATCAAGAAGGACTGGCAGGGCAACCTGGCCACCTACCTGGAAAAACGTCAATGCCTGCAAGGGCTGATGCTGATGATGGACGTGCGCCACCCCCTCAAGGATTTCGATGTGCAGATGCTGGAATGGGCCGCCCACATCGGGCTGCCGGCGCATGTGCTGCTCACCAAGGCGGACAAACTGAAAAAGGGCGCGGCGTCCGCCAGCTACCAGAAGGTTCGGACAGCACTGGGGGAAATGCAGGGGACGTTTTCCGTGCAGTTGTTCTCGTCCCTGAAGAAGACCGGCGTGGAGGAGGCTCATCACAAGCTGAACCAGTGGCTGAACCGGGAGGAGACCATCTCATCGGGCTAGCCGGCTCCTTGCACACACCCCATCCCTGTGCCGCACCGCCATGACCTCCATGGATGGAGGAAATGCTGGAGATGTATGGAACATCTCCAGCGCCCTGGCTCCTTGCGGCATACCGTCCATCCCTGGACATAACACAAAATAGAAAACCCCGAAGCCAGAGGGGGGGCAAGCTTCGGGGTTTGGGGTGCCGGTTGACCCGGCGGGCCACCAAGGGAGGGGGGTGACCCAACGTTTTCCTAACGTCTGTCAATATGACCCTGCCTGGTTGCAAAAGTTTCCACCTTGCTCCGCCAACCATTGCCGCGAACAACAAAAAGCATGAAGGAGATCACACTCCCCTGCCGGCAAAACCGGCAAGCACTTGTTATTAAAGAAAAAAATAATAAAACCAAAGAAACGCCCAATTACCATGCCCTGTAAACGGTTATCCCGCCAGACTCCCGAAACGATCCCGCAGGCCGGTTTGCCGCTACTTTCGGAAAGGCTGTCGGCCCTGCCGGTTCAGCAGTTACCACACCAGGGAACAAACCCTCCGATAGCTATATTCAATCTACCACATGAATAATTACAAATTTACCTATTGATAGCCATTGGCAATAATACCTCCACATTGATTAGACATTCACAAAACATCGAGAGGATATTTCCAATGAAAAACATCGAAGGCCAGAAGGTTCCCCAGGTCGTATTCAAGACCCGCCAAAATAACGAATTCGTCGATGTGAGCAGCGACGACATCTTCAGGGGCCGCACCGTGGTGGTGTTCTCCCTGCCCGGCGCGTTCACCCCCACCTGCTCATCCACCCACCTGCCCCGTTACAACGAGCTGGCGAAGGCCTTCCGGGAAAACGGCGTGGACGAGATCGTCTGCCTGTCGGTGAACGACGCCTTTGTCATGGAGGCCTGGAAGAAGGATCAGGAAGCAGAAAACGTCACCCTGATTCCCGACGGCAACGGCGAGTTCACCGAGGGCATGGGCATGCTGGTGGACAAGTCCGACCTGGGCTTCGGCAAGCGTAGCTGGCGTTATTCCATGCTGGTAAAGGACGGCGTCATCGAAAAGATGTTCATCGAGCCTGATGTACCCGGCGACCCCTTCGAGGTATCCGACGCCGACACCATGCTGGACTACATCAATCCCAACGCGGAGAAACCCCGGGCGGTGAGCATCATCACCAAGCCCGGCTGCCCCTTCTGCGCCAGGGCAAGGAAAATGCTGGAAGACGCCGGCATGGACTACGAGGAAATCGTCCTTGGCCGCGACGCCAGCCTGCGCTCCCTGCGGGCCATGACCGGAGCCGAGACCGTACCCCAGGTATTCGTGGAAGGCGAACACATCGGCGGTTCCGACGTGCTTGAGGAATGGCTGACCACGGCAAACAGCAAGGCGGCATGACCCCGATCCCGCACCGGTGAGTTTGCCGGTGCGGGCAACCGATACAACGGAGACAGAATCATGAACACGACATTCGACCTCATTACCATCGGCGGCGGCAGCGGCGGACTGGCGGTGGCGGAAACCGCGGCAAAACTCGGCAGGAAGGTTGCCGTGGTGGAAGCCCACAAGATGGGCGGCACCTGCGTCAACAACGGCTGCGTGCCCAAGAAGGTCATGTGGTATGCCGCCAACCTGGCCCATGCCGTGGATGACGCCAACGGTTTCGGCATCCCCGCCAGCCGGGGCCGGACCGACTGGCGCAAGCTGGTGGAAGGCCGCGAAACCTACATCCGCAACATCAACGACTACTGGGACGGCTATGTGGATGATCTGGGTATCACCCGCATCCAGGGACGCGCCCGCTTCATCGACAACCGGACCATAGAAGTGAACGGTGAACACTACCAGGCGGAGCACATCGTCATCGCCACGGGCGGCCACCCCATGGTGCCCCCGGTGCCGGGAGCGGAACTGGGCATCACCTCCGACGGCTTCTTCACCCTCGACGAGCAGCCAAAACGCGTGGCCATCATTGGTGGTGGCTACATCGGCGTGGAGCTGGCCGGCGTGCTGCGGGCCCTGGGCTCACAGGTGTCTGTCATCGCCCTGGAAGACCGGGTGCTGGAGCGCTTCGATCCCATGATAAGCCAGGTGCTCATGAACGAAATGCGGAAGCAGGACATACAGTTGCACATGAACTTCCCGGTGAACAGCCTGGCGCAAAGCGAAAGGGGCATCATCGTGCAGAGCGCCAGGGGCGAGCGCCTGTTCGGTTTCGATTGCGTCATCTGGGCCGTCGGCCGGGCACCCAACACCCGCTACCTCAACTTGGAAGCCGCCGGCGTGCGGGTGGAAGCCAATGGCATCATCCCCACGGACGAGTACCAGGACACCAACGTGCCGGGCATCCATGCCATCGGCGACATCACTGGCCGCACACCCCTGACGCCGGTAGCCATTGCCGCCGGGCGCAAGCTGGCCGCGCGCCTGTTCGGTGGCCAGGCAGAGGCGAAAGTGGACTACGACAACATCCCCAGCGTGGTCTTCGCCCATCCCCCGGTTGCCACCGTGGGTCTCACGGAGGCCGAGGCCCGGGAAAGGCATGACAGGGTGACCATCTACCAGACGGAATTCACCCCCATGCGCCACGCCCTGTCCGATCATGGCATGAGTACCGCCATGAAGCTCATCTGCGCCGGGGAAGAGGAACGGGTTGTGGGCATACATCTCATCGGCGACAACGTGGACGAGATGCTACAGGGCTTTGCCGTGGCGGTGAAAATGGGCGCCACCAAGGCGGATTTCGACAACACCATCGCCATCCACCCGGTGAGCGCCGAGGAACTGGTCACCCTCAAGACGCCGGAACCCGAGCTGCGCCACGCCCTGGACAGCGGCATGGACTGGCGGGAGGCCGGCTGAGGGACAGGGGGCGCCCCGGCTTTACGGAAATGGGGCCATGCTGTAGTTTGCGTTGCCTATGCTCACCCCGGGGAACCGCGGCCATATTGCCCCTGGCCGCGGGTTGCCAATGCCGAGGACAACTCTACAGGGACACGCCATGCACAGGCACATCTTCCATCGTCTTCCCTCATCCATGACAAGCCTGGGCCTGTGGCTGCTCATCCTGCTGCTGCCCTGGCCGGGCCATGCCGGGTCTGCAGACCCGGCCGCCCAGACCCGCGAGCAGGCCCACTGGCGTTCCGAGCGGATTTCGCGGGTCGCCTACCAGCTATATTTCGAGCTGGATGAAAAAGGCCACGGCTTCTCCGGCAACGCCCTCATCCGCTTCCACCTGAAAACACGGCCGGAGCGGAATCTCCCGGTGGACTTCGCCGGCGGCACCGTGCACGAGCTGACGGTAAACGGTGCAGCGGCCGCCATTCACCATGAAGGCAACCAGCTGTTCGTCCCCGCCTCAAGACTGAAACCCGGCCGTAACGAGGTCGCCATCCGCTTCAGCCACCCCTACAGTGACAATGGCAGCGGGCTCTACCGTTTCCAGGATCCGGAGGACGGGGAAATCTATCTCTACACCCACTTGGAACCCTTCGACGCCCACCGCGTCTTCCCCTGCTTCGACCAGCCGGACCTCAAGGCCAGCTATGCCCTGACCGTGAAGGCCCCGGAAGACTGGCAGGTAATCAGCGCCACCAGGGAAGACCGCCGCGAGCAGAAGAACGGCTACCGCCTCTGGCATTTCCCCGCCAGTGCCCGGTTCAGCACCTACCTGGTCTCCCTTCACGCCGGCCCCTGGCATGTATGGGAAGATGACAACGCAAGGATTCCTTCAAGACTGTTCGCGCGCAAGTCCCTGGCAAAATATGTTGCCGTGCAGGAGTGGTTCGAGGCCACCCGCTTCGGTTTCCGTTTCTTTCAGGAATACTTCGACTATCCCTACCCCTACGGCAAGTACGACCAGGTCATCGTGCCCGACTTCAACGCCGGCGCCATGGAGAACGTGGCCGCCGTAACCTTTTCCGAGTACCTCGTGCAGCGCGCGCCTTCCACCTACCTGGAAAGGGAAAATCGCATCTCCACCATACTCCACGAAATGGCCCACATGTGGTTCGGCAACCTGGTGACCATGAAATGGTGGAACGGCCTGTGGCTCAACGAATCCTTCGCCACCTACATGGCCACCCGGGCCATGGCCGAATACCCACCCACCCGCGGCCAGGCCTGGATGCTCTTCCAGCAGGGCATGAAGCGCTGGGCCTACCAGACGGATCAGCTGGTCACCACGCATCCCGTGGAAACCCCGGTTCCGGACACGGCCACGGCCTTCTCCAACTTCGACGGCATTTCCTACGGAAAGGGTGCCGCCGTGCTCAAACAGCTGGCCTTCCGCCTGGGAGAAACCCGCTTCCGCAAGGGACTGCGCCTGTATTTCCGCCAACACGCCAATGGCAACACGGAAACCGGTGACTTCTTCGCTGCCATGGCCCAGGCCTACGGCCGGTCCCTGGATGGCTGGGTGGACCAGTGGATCAAGAAACCCGGCCTGAACAGCGTACAGGCCCGCTTCAACTGTGCGGATGGCCGGCTCGCCACCTTCGCCCTGGACCAGCAGGCGCCGGACTTCGCCCCCTGGCCGCGCGAGCACAGCACCCGGGTGGGGCTGTTCCGCAATAGCAGCAGGGGGCTGACCCTCTACCACGGCAGCCAGGTCACCTATGTCGGCGCCAGCACCCCCGTGAAGGAACTGGAAGGCCAGCCCTGCCCGGACTTCGTCTATCCCAATCTGGACGACCAGGACTACGTGATGACCACCCTGGATCCCCATTCCCTGCGGACCCTCGTCGCCGAACAGGTGCGGATTGATGATCCCTTCCTGCGCGCCATGCTCTGGTCCGACCTGTGGGAAATGGTGCGCGACGCGAGACTGGCGCCGGCGCGTTTCATCACCCTGGTGCTGGACAGCCTGCCGGGCGAGAAGGACCCCCTGCTGCTCCAGTCCCGGCTCATGACATTGCACGGAAAATACAGCCACTCGCCCAGCCTGCTCTACTACCTGGAGCTTGCCGGGCGGGGCAGGCCGTGGCGCCTGAAGACGGAAAAGCTCTACTGGCAGATGCTCAACCGGCGGGATCTGGATAATGACGCCCGGCAGGCCCTGCTGGAAGGTTACGCACGAATCGCTCTCGGTGAGGAGGCCCTGTCCCGCCTGGAAGCCTTGCTCACCGGAAAACTGGCCATCGAGGGCCTGGATCTGAACCAGGACCTGCGCTGGAAACTGCTTTTCGGCCTGGCCAGGGAACGCGGCACGGCCGTCCGGTCTCTCATCGAAAAGGAAAGGAGGAGAGACCCTTCCGACCGGGGCGCCAAGCAGGCCATCGCCTGCAATGCGGCCATGCCCGGCGGGGCGCACAAGCTGGAACTGTTCCGCCAGCTCATCGCCGAAGACAGCCAGGCCAGTTTCGCGGAACAACGCCAGATCATGTGGAACCTCTTTCCCCTGGGCCAAGTCAGGCTGCGCCAGGCCATTGCCGAGGATTTCTACCGGGCCCTGCCGCGCCTGTCACAACACAGACACGACGCCTTCCTGAGCACCTTCACCTCCAGCCTGGCCCCCCTGTACTGCGAAAAGAGCGCCAGCGACCGCCTGCGGGCCTGGCTGAAGGAGCAGGCCGGCAGGCTCAATCCCCTGGTGGAGAAGGAACTGCGGATCGCCCTGCAGGACGATCTGCGCTGCCAGAAGATTGCCGGAATGATTCGAACAGAAAGATGACGACTCCACCTCCAGCTCCCGCACGCGCATCTTCTCCCCCGGGGATCCGCGGCAGCAGCCGCCACAGCGGGGACAGGCATCGAAGCGCTGATGGATTTCCACCTGGCATCCACACTCCGGTCACCAGAACTGGGCCGTGGCGCAGAGGCTGAACAACAGGGGCAGCAAGGCCAGGGCATCTTCCACGGGCCTGCCTTCCAGCGCCCGGGAGGCATGAACCGGGCGGCTGGAAGCCAGGTTCACATCTTGCATGGCATCATCCGCGGGTCGATACGGATGCCGCCTTCCATGGCCATGGATCAGTTTTCCGTCACCAAAAGGTCAGGCAACATGGGCTCCGGCGTATCGGCATGGCCGGGGTTCCCTCTGGGAATATGCTCCGGCAGGGGCACCAGGGCAGCCCCCGGCGATTCCAGCACGGCTTCCCGATAGACCCGGGCCGCCGCTCGTTCTTCCCCCAGGGCATCGAGGAGTCGCCCCAGTTCCCGGCGGGCGGGAAGGCCCGCGCCGTTGGCAATGGCGGCTTCCAGGTAGCTGCGCGCCTTGCCCCAGAGACGGTCGCGCAGGCTCAGGCGGCCCAGGGTGAGCAACAACACGGAATCCAGCTCCCGTCCCTTCAGCCAGTTTTCCGCCCGTGTGAGGGCGGCGGCGGGGTCGGTCAGATCCAGCAGGCCATAGAGGGCCACGGCCTCCTCGTGCCAGTGCTTCTTCAGCAGGCCGCGCAACAGGGTGTCGGCCTCCTCGTCGCGCTGGCGCTGGTGCAGGAGGCGGGCGTAGAGCACCATCATGTCGGGCGCCTGTTGCAGGGAGCGGGGCATCTGCTGCCAGACGGTATCCAGGCGGCTGGGCTCCATGGCGCCGGCGGCAGTCTCCAGCAGGGCGCGCCACACCCGGTTCTCCAGGGCTTCCAGTTCCCCGGGACTGGCGGTCTTCGCCTTGCGCAGTTCCGGCAGCAGATGGCGCAACTGTTCCCAGTCACCCAACTGCTCATACAGGCTGGCCAGCAGGCGCAGCACATGGGTATGGCGGGGCGCCGCCTCGCGCAGGTGCTTGAGGGTGGCCAACGCCTGCTCGAACTGCTGGTGAGCCAGTTGCAGTTCCGCCTGGGTCAGACCCACGGCCACATCCGCCGTGGGCATGTGGTGATGAGCCAGGCGGATGTAGGCGTCCCGCCGATCATGGGCCCCCTGGCGCTGGGCGGCGCGGGCGGCGGCAAGATAGTTGAGCAGGGGCGTGTCGGAGAGCTCGGCGTCCCGGGTAAGAAGTCTTTCCGCCTTGTCCCAGTGGCCTTCGGCGAACTCCAGCAGCCCCCGGGTCAGGTGCCGCCGGGCCAGGCGCCGGTGACGTCGCGCCCGCCAGGCGGCCAGGCGGCCGGGCAGATGAAAAAGTCCCAGCAGGAAACGCATGAAATAGTAGAGCAGCCCCAGGGTTACGGCGGCAAGCAGCACCAGCATGGCCAGGCTGGTTTCCAGGGACCAGTTGCCCCAGGCCAGGAAGGCATAGCCGGCGTCACGGTCGATGATCCAGGCAGCCAGGCCGCCCAGGATGAGAAACAGACTGACCTGGAGCAGCAGCTTCATGGCGTCTCTCCGGGAGCAGAAGCCAATTGCTGCCGGGCGCGCAGGGAATCCAGCAGGGGCGAGAGATCCGGCAGGGGCGGACGCAGCTCCACTTGCCTGAGCTCCTGGATGTCCGCCAGCAGTCCCGCCGCCGCCGGATCTTCCGTGCGGAAATACCGCTGCACGGATTGCGCCAGGCGGGCCAGGCTGTCGCGGTAGAGCGCCTGGTCCTCCTGCACCACCGCCAGGCGCGCCGTTTCAAGGATGAGGTTGAGGTTCTGGCGCAACAGTTCTTCCTGGCCGCTGAGCACCAGGTTCTGTACCGGCCGGTCGTGATGGCGCAGACGCACGGTTTCCTTCAGGCCCTGCAAGAGATCACGGCCCAGGTTCTTCAGATTGTGTTCACCCCCGGAGGGAGACGACTGGCCGGCGGGCGCTGCCCTGGCGGCAACCGCGTCCTGCACCACCACCCGGGGCTTCAGGGCCGCAATGCCGGGTTTGAGGGCGTCCAGCCGGTCAAGCAGGGCCTGGCGGTCGCTGGCGGCCAGCTCTTCCAGGGCCTTGATCTGGCGGGCGATGTCCTGGCGCAGCACGGCCCATTGCTCGTCCCCCGTGTCCGCCAGACGCCGGTCCGCCTCGCGCAGGGCGGCCAGGGCGGTAACCCTGTCACCCATGAGCCGCAGGCGACGCCGGGCGATGCCCACCAGATATTCGGCTTCGGCCACCATCCAGCGCTTGTCGGGCTTGCCCAGGCGCTTACGCAGGTCGGCGATGGTGGCGCGCAGTTCCACTTCCCGCTGCTCCATGCGGCTGCGCTCGGCGGCCATGAGGCGGGCCTGTTCCTCCAGGGCCTGGCGGGTTTCTCCCAGCCCGGCTTCCAACTGCGCCACGGGATCCAGGGCGGCGATACGCTGCTGCTGGACGGCAAGGGCCTCCCGCGCCCGTTCCAGGCTGGCCTGCAACTCCTGCTGCACCTGGGCCGCGGCCCGGGCGCTGGCGCTCATCTGCCGCAGGTCGGCGCGCATCTGCTGCCACCAGTAATAGCCGGCTCCCAACCCCCCGGTGGTGAGCAGCACCGCCAGCAGGGCCAGCACCAGGGGCAGACGGGAAGGCCGGGAGCGAGGCAGATCCTGCTCCGTGGCCATGTCGATGACCACCGTGGGGCGCTCAGTCCCTTCCGTCATCGTGCATCCTCCGGTTGATGGTATCCACTGTCTTGGCCACTACCATGTCGGAAGTGACATTCAGGGAGGTACGCGCCATGTCCAGGATGCGATCCACCACCACGATGAGCGCCATGTACTCGATGGGCAGGCCCGCCTGGTTGAGAATGACCACCATCATCACCAGGGAAGCGGAAGGCAGGGCCGCCACTCCCACGCTCAGGGCCACCACGGTGAAACCCAGGATCATCTGGTCGCCGAAATTCATGTCCACCCCGGCCAGGTTGGCGATGTAGAGCACAGCGATGGTGAGATAGGCGGCGGTGCCGTCCATGGAAACAGTGGCCCCCAGGGGCAGAACGAAGCTGGCCGTGTCCCGGGCCACGCCGCCCTTCTCCACGGCCACGCGCATGCTCACCGGCAGGGTGGCGGCGCTGGAGGCGGTGGAAAAGGCCATCAGGGGCACTTCCTTGATGCGGTTCAGGTATTGCCAGGGATTGATGCGCGCGAACAGGGCCATCACCGCCGGCAGGGTCACCAGGCCATGCAACAGCAGCACGCCCAGTACCAGCAGGATGTACTTCCACAGGTCGATGATGGTCTGCACGCCCTGATCCGCCACCACGTAGCTGATGAGGCTGAACACCCCCAGGGGAGTGAACAGGATCACCCAGCGGGCCAGCTTGAGCATGGCTTCGCTGATACCGGTGAACACGTCCAGCATGACGCTGTGATGCTTTTCCTCCAGGTACAGGCTGGCGATGCCGAACAGAATGGCGAACACGATGACCTGCATCATGGACCCCGTGGCCAGGGCGTTGAAGATATTGGTGGGAATGAAGCTGAGCAGCATGGCGCTCAGGGAAAAGGGCGCCACGTCCCTGGCCTTTTCATAGCTCAGGCCTTCGGCGGACACCGCCTCTCCTATGGGAAAGACATTCATGGCGACGATGGCCAGCAGCACCGCAAGCGCCGTGGTGAGCACGTAGAGGCCGATGGTCTTGAGACCGATGCGCCGCAGTTGTTCCAGCCCGCCCAGGCCGGAAATGGCCACATAAATGGAGGCGAATACCAGGGGCACCACCAGCATCTTCAGGAAGGCCACGAAGGCCTTGCCCAGAGCCTTCTGGGCCAGGGCCCATTCCGGCAGGAACATGCCGAACAGTACGCCCAGCACGATGCCGACGACCACCAGGCGGTTGGTGGCCTGTTCGCTGGTCAGGTAACGCCAGAATGCGCTCATCTGTTCTCTTCCCGGATTTCACACAAAGTCTGGAGAATACCACGATCCCCGGCCTGCTCCGTCACCCAGATTTCCCGACAGCCCAGGTGGTAGGCGTGTTCCGCCGTGCGCTCACTGAGCACCACCAGGGGCGTCCGCCGCAACAGGGCCGCGCCTTCCTCCCCCAGCATCTTCAGCAGGTTGTCCAGCACCTCGGAACTGGTCGCCGTGACCACGTCCACCAGCCTGTCCCAGCCTTTCACCAGGTTGGCGGCGCCGCGCCGGGGAAGGCGCCGTTCATAGACTTCCGCGTAACGCACCTCCGCGCCCCGGGCTTGCAGTTCGGTGCGGAGCTTCTCCCGCCCACCCCGGCCGCGCAGGATGATGACCTTGCGGCCCTTCATGTCCCGCAACCGGGGCAGGGCCAGCAGGCCCTCAGTATCGAAACGGTCATGGGGCACCAGGGTGGCCGGCAGGCCGTATTCCTCCAGCCGCCGGGCCGTGGCTTCGCCAATGGCGGCCACCGGCAGATCCAGGGGCAGCTCCTCCGGCAGCAGTGGAAAGGCGTGGGTGACGGCGTTGGCGCTGATGAAGACGAGCAGGTCGGCGCCGGCGGCATCCGCCAGTACCTGGCGCGCCTCCGCCGTGTCCAGCGGCAGGATTTCCATGGCCGGGAAGCGCACCGGGCGGCCATGGGCCTTTTCGATGAGGGAGCAGAGGCCGTCCGCCTGGGCTTCAGGGCGGGTGACCAGAATGCTCATGCCGCGAAGGTCACAGCTCATGTCCCTGCCTTGCGCGCGCCGGGCGGGCACTGAGCCTAGCCCTGCGCATAGAGGCTCTGGAGAATTTCGTCCGCACCATCAGCAAGCAGACGTTCGGCCAGGGTCACGCCCAGGGCCTCCGCCTCGTCCCGGTGGCCGCGGATCTCGCCGCGGACGATGACCTTGCCGTCCACGCTGCCCACCAGGCCGCGCAGCCAGAGTTCATCCCCTTCAAGAAGGGCATGGCCGGCAATGGGCACCTGGCAACCACCCTCCAGGCGATTGTTCATGGCCCGCTCGGCCAGCACCCGGCTGGCGGTATCCGCGTGATGCAGGGGGGCGATGAAGGCGTTCACCCGCTGATCGTCGGCCCGGCATTCGATACCCACGGCCCCCTGACCGATGGCGGGCAGGCTCTGTTCCGGTTCGATGAAGGCGCGGATGCGTCCACCAAATTCCAGGCGGATGAGACCCGCGGCGGCGAGTATGATGGCATCGTATTCGCCTTCGTCCAGCTTGCGCAGACGGGTGTTCACGTTGCCGCGCAGGGGCAGCAACTCCAGGTCCGGGCGTCGGGCCAGGAGCTGGCACTGGCGGCGCAGGCTGGAAGTGCCCACCCTCGCCCCTTCGGGCAGGTCATCCAGGCCGGCGTATTCATTGGAAACGAAGGCGTCGCGAGGATCCTCCCGCTCCATGATTACCGGCAGATGCAGGCCCTCCGGCAGCTCCACGGGCACATCCTTCATGGAATGCACGGCGATGTCGGCGCTGCCGTCGAGCATGCCCTGCTCCAGCTCCTTGACGAACAATCCCTTGCCGCCGATCTTGGCCAGGGGCGTGTCCAGGATCTTGTCTCCCTGGGTGCTCATGCCCAGCAGCTCCACCCGGATGCCGGGATGGGCCGCCTTGAGGGCGGCGGCGACATGCTCCGCCTGCCACATGGCCAGGGGGGATTTACGGGTGGCGATACGGATCAGGTCTGTGCTCATGGACAGGGAGAGTGCATTGGATGAAAAACAATGGCACAGTATGCCAAAAAAAAACCGGGCCATACAGGAGTGATGAAGCCAAAGAGCCCCCCCGACCCGGGTTCCGCTCCCTTCGTGCCGGACGACGCAGAGCGTATCCATGGATTCATCCGTGAACAGGCCATGCACACCCGCGACCTGCCGGGCGAAACGCCTTGCCAGAGACGAGCGGGAAAGGCTGCCGGGTCACACGGAAAAGCGCTTCGACAACACCCGGGGACCGAGGAAAAACCGCGGCTTCAGGCCGGTTCCTCCTTCTCCACGGCAGACCCGGAAGAACAGGCCACCCGGTTCCGGCCCGCCTCCTTGGCATCGTACAAGGCCTGATCCGCGAGAAACAGCAGGTATTCCGGCGCGTGATATTCATCGGGCACCAGGCAGGCTACGCCACAGCTCACCGTGGGATGCACGGCCACCCTCCCCGGGGAATGAGGCAGGCTGATATCCAGCCGGGCGACATCCCTGCGCAAGTCCTCGGCGATTTCACAGGCGCGTTCCGCGCCACACCCGGGCAGCAGCAGGGCAAACTCCTCTCCCCCCAGCCTGGCCACCATTTCACCCGCCCGGCGGCCATGCTCCCGCAGCACCCGCGCCAGCTTTTTCAGGCACTGGTCCCCCGCCTGATGCCCAAAACGGTCATTGACGGCCTTGAAATGATCCACATCGATCATGACCACGGCCAGGTTTTCCTGCTGGCGCCGGGCCCGGCGCCATTCCTCCTGGAGCCGGTCGAAGAACCTGCGCCGGTTCGCCAGTCCCGTGAGCTCGTCCGTAAGGGCCTGCTCCTCCAGCCGCTGGTTGGCATCCTGAAGTTCCCGGTTGAGAACCCCCAGGCACTGGCGCTCGCGGCGTAGCTGCTGTTGCAGGAGGAACCCTCGGCGGCTGTCGTATTCCATTGAGTAGCCGGCCACCATGCCCATGATATTGGTGGACACGCAAAAGAAATTGCCGGCAATCAGGTCCCAGCGGCTGGCATCCCCCCACCAGAGATTGGCCAGATTGTAGGCCAGCAGGCCCATCCAGGTACTGACCGCCGCCCACACGAAACGCAGGCGCGCCACCGTATAACCATACAGGGCGATGAGCATCAGGCCCGCCACGTAGACATCGTTCATCTCCGCGGGAATCACCACCGTCATGGCCACCACCGCCAGGTTGCCCAGGAGCAGCGCCAGGGCCATGAGCTGCTGGCCGTAAAGCCAGTAGTAACGCCCCGAGAGCAGCAGCAGGATGGCCAGCAGGGGCAGGCAGGCGAACAGATAGCGAATGGCCCACAGGCGTTGCACCAGCTCGGGATAGAGCAGCCAGTCCAATACGCCGAAAAAGCAGAACAGCAGCAGGGCCAAGCCCATGGCGAGCAGGCTCTGGGAATGGAAACGCCGGCCATAGCTGGCACGGAATGACCTTTCCAGGCGGGGTTCTTGGAAGGACAGCGTGATCAGGTTAATATCCAGCAATTCTTTGGCCCGATTTCGTGATACGCGGAGCAGGAACAACAGTTTACCCGACACCCGGGCTCGACATCCTGAATCCATGCCTGTGGAAATATATACGCATTCAGGGAACCAGGCGGCTCATTCCCCTGCCCGGACAATGCATTTCGCCATCCGCGCAACGACAAGACCTATCCAAATACCATGAACAAGCTACTGCACTCATCGCCAGCGCAAACAGCAGACCTGCACGATTTCGAGGAAGTCGTGATCCAGGGATCCGGCAAGCGGCCTGTACTGGTCGATTTCTGGGCGGACTGGTGCGCCCCCTGCCATGCCATCGCCCCCCACCTGCAACGGGTGATGGAGGAAATGGCCGACCGGGTTCAGCTGGTCAAGGTGGAGGTGGACGACGGCGAAAACATGAAGCTCGCCGGCCGCTACAAGCTGCGTGGATTTCCCACCATCATGCTGTTCGTGGAAGGCAGGGAAGTGGCGCGCTTTGCCGGCAACCGCGCCAGCCACTGGATCCGGGACTGGCTGGATGAACATCTCCCAGCCTGAACCGGGTGAATTTCACAACCGCCACACCGATTTGACGGTAGAATGAAGGGTCACTGGCGGATCCGGGCACAGACCCCGGCAGGAAAACAAGGAAGCCACCGAACATGCCTTGGCTGCAGGCACACCTAGAAGTGGAAAAGTCCAGAGCCCCCCTGGTCGAACTGCTGTTCGAGCAGTTGGGTGCCCTGTCGGTCACCCTTGTGGATGCCCGAGACGAACCCATGCTTGAGCCGCCCCCCGGCGCCATGCCCCTGTGGCGGGACACGCGGGTTACCGGGCTGTTCGACGGCAATACCGACGCGGATCACCTGCGCGCGCGCATCGACGAAGTTCTGGACAAGGAAAACAGCCGCGGCCTCACCCTGGAGATTCTCGAGGATCAGGCCTGGGAAAGGGCCTGGCTGGATTATTTCCAGCCCATGCGTTTTGGCGACAACCTCTGGATCTGCCCCACCGGCCGTGAGCTGGACCAGCCCGACGCCACGGTGATTCACCTCGATCCCGGTCTGGCCTTCGGCACCGGCACCCACCCCACCACAGCCCTCTGCCTGGAATGGCTGGACGGCGCCGACCTGCAGGGAAAGACCATCATCGACTTCGGTTGCGGCTCGGGCATCCTGGCCATCGCGGCCCTGAAACGTGGCGCTGCCCGGGCCGTGGCCGTGGATCACGACCCCCAAGCCCTCACCGCCACCCGCGGCAACGCCCGGCGCAACGGCGTGCTGGAACGGCTGGAAACCCTGTCTCCCGAGGAATTCCAGCCCCTGCGGGCAGACCTGGTTCTAGCCAACATCCTGGCCAACGTGCTCATCGAGCTTGCCCCGCTGATCAAGTCCCTGGTGCGGCCCGGGGGCGACCTGGTGCTTTCCGGAATACTTCACCACCAGGCGGAAGACGTCGCCCGGGCCTACCGTTCCGACATCGAACTGCAACCACCCGCGCAGCAGGACGAATGGATACGGCTGGAGGGCAGGCGCAAGTGAAAGTTCGCTGCCCCCACTGTCAGGTCATCTACAACATCCCTTCCTCTGTCCTGGAGGAAGCCGGACACAAGGTAGTCTGCAGCGAGTGTCACAACATTTTCGGCATAACCCCTCCGGGGAGCCCTGAAAAACCCTCCCGCAAAAGGAAGCGCCCTGCCAAAAAGGAACGGGACGACAACATGGATCCGGAAATGCGGGATCTGCTCAGCGACCTGGAACGCAGCCTGGAGCGCAGGCAGCCGGAAGAAATTCCGGACTCCGGCTTTCTGGATGATCTCGACATTTCGCCGGAGGAAACCGTCCTGCCGGACACCCTGCCACCGGAGGACATCACGCCGCCGGAAGCCGGTTCCCCTGAAGAAGACATGCAGCAGGACGCCACCCCGCCGGAAGAAGCATCCGCCGGCAAGCCGCCGCCAGAACCTCCTGCCGATGCCATGGCCCCGGAACCTTTCATTTCCGGGCAACCCTCGCATCGCAAGTCCGCTTCCGCCGCTGTTGTCCTGCTGACCCTGCTACTGACCCTGAGCGCGGGGGCGCAGCTTGCCTGGCTGCAGAAAGACCGCCTGCTGGACAACCCGCGGGTACGCAGCCTCGCGGAGAAGGTCTGCCCCTACCTGGGATGCAGGCTGCCCCCGGTGGAGCAGGCCCAGACCTTCCGCATCCTGGACCGGATGTTCGAACCCTATATCCCCTATCTCGGCGCCTACCGGCTCAACCTGCTGCTGCGCAACGATGGTGAAACGGCCCGGCCCCTGCCGGCCCTGCAACTGAGCCTGCTGGACAGGGAACAGCGGGTGATGGCCAGGCGCACCATTGCGGCATCCGCCTATGCAACAAAACTCCCCGGCAAGGACGCTCCCGTGGAACCGGGAAAGACCCTGGAAGTGCATCTGCTGCTCCTGCCGCCCCGGCCCGGCGTTTCCGGATTCGAGCTCAGGCTCCTTCCCGCTGGCACATGAAGATCGGCGATATCCATCTCCAGGGCAACCTGCTCCTCGCCCCCATGGCGGGCATCACGGATCTTCCCTTCCGCAACCTGTGCCGCCGCTTCGGCGCCAGCCTGGCTTTTTCCGAGATGATCAGCGCCGACACCAGCCTCTGGGCCAGCCGCAAGACCCAGACCCGCCTCAACCGTGAAGGGGAGACGCCACCCGTGGCCGTGCAGATCCTGGGCACGGATCCGGGCAAGTTGGCGGAAGCCGCCCGCATCAACGTGGATCTGGGCGCACAGATCATAGACATCAACATGGGCTGCCCGGCGAAGAAGGTGTGCAAGGTGGCCGCCGGTTCCGCCCTGCTGCGGGACGAGACGCTGGTGGGGAATATCCTCGATGCCGTGGTGGCCGCCGTGGACGTGCCGGTGACCCTGAAGATACGCACCGGGTGGGATCCCGGCAGCCGCAATGCCCTGAACATCGGCCGCATCGCCGAGGAAAGCGGCATTGCCATGCTGACCATTCATGGCCGCACCCGGGCCTGCAAATTTGCCGGGGAAGCCGAATACGAAACCATTCGTCAGGTAAAACAGGCACTTGCCATTCCCGTGGTGGCCAATGGCGATATCCGGGATGAAAAAAAGGCCGAACAGGTGCTGAAATTTACCGGCGCTGACGCTATCATGATAGGCCGCGCTGCGCAGGGCAGGCCGTGGATATTCCGGCACATCGCCCATTACCTCGCAACCGGGGAACGGCTCCCGCAGCCACGGCCCGCATGGATCGGCGCCCTGCTGCTGGAGCACCTGGACGCCTTGTACAGTCTCCATGGCGCCCGGCACGGGGTACGCATCGCGCGCAAGCACATCGCCTGGTACAGCAGGCAGATGCGGGGGGCCGCGGAATTCCGGCAGGAAATCAACAAGGTGGAAAGCACCCGGGACCAGCAACGACTGGTCAGACGCTTTTTTTTCGACGGGAGCAAGGGGGAAAAGGCAGCATGAGTTTCGAAGACACGGGCCGCAGCATGAAGACCGATGCACTGGTGGTAGGCAAGGAAAGCCGCGAGGAATCCCTCGCGGACTGTGTACGGGACGCATTGAACAGCTATTTCTCTCACCTGGACGGCCACTCGGTCAGCGGCCTGTACCAGATGGTCATGGAAGAAGTGGAACGCCCCCTGTTCCAGACGGTCATGGAGCATACCGGTGGCAACCAGACCCGCGCCGCCACCCTGCTGGGCATCAGCCGCAGCACCCTGCGCAAGAAACTGGCCCGTTTCGAAATCGACTGATTTTCCATCCGTTTTTCCAGATTTCTTTTCTCCAAGCACCCTTTCAGGAAATCCCGACATGACTGCAATCACCCGCGCGCTCCTCAGCGTATCCGACAAAGAAGGCATCGTGGAATTCGCCCAGGGCCTGAACCAGGCCGGGGTGGAGATCCTCTCCACAGGCGGCACCGCGAAACTGCTGGCCGACAGCGGCGTTCCCGTCGTCGAGGTCAGCGACTACACCGGCTTCCCGGAAATGATGGATGGCCGGGTGAAGACCCTGCATCCGAAGATCCACGGCGGCATCCTCGGCCGCCGGGGCACGGACGACGCGGTCATGGAAGAACACGGCATCGGCCCCATCGACCTGGTGGTGGTGAACCTCTACCCCTTCGAGAAGACCATCGCCGATCCGGACTGCGACCTGGCCACGGCCATCGAGAACATCGACATCGGCGGCCCCACCATGATCCGCGCCGCGGCCAAGAACCACAAGGACGTGGCCGTGGTGGTGGACCCCGCCGACTACGCCCTCATCCTGTCCGAGATGAAGAACAACGGCAATGCCCTGAGTGATGACTTCCGCTTCCGCCTGGCGGTGAAAACCTTTGAACACACGGCCCGCTATGACGGCGCCATCGCCAACTACCTGGGGGCCATCGGCAAGGACGGCGAAAAACAGGACTTCCCCAACACCATCAACCTCCAGTACCGCCAGGTGCAGACCATGCGCTACGGGGAGAACCCCCACCAGAAGGCGGCCTTCTTCCGCGAGGACGACGTGCGCGAAGCCTGTATCGCCACCGCCCGTCAGCTTCAGGGCAAGGAACTGTCCTACAACAACATCGGCGACACCGATGCCGCCCTGGAATGCGTCAAGCAGTTCAACGAAGGCCCGGCCTGCGTCATCGTCAAGCACGCTAACCCCTGCGGCGTGGCCATAGGCGACAGCCTGCTGCAAGCCTATGACCGGGCCTATGCCACGGACCCCGAATCCGCCTTCGGCGGCATCATCGCCTTCAACGGCGAACTGGACGCGGACACCGCCCGGGCCATCGTGGATCGCCAGTTCGTGGAAGTCATCATCGCACCGGAAGTCTCCGCCGAAGCCGCCGGGGTGGTGGCGGCGAAGAAAAACGTACGCCTGCTGGCCTGCGGACAGTGGCCGGAGAACCCCGCGCAACGCCTTGATTTCAAACGGGTAAACGGCGGCCTCCTGGTGCAGGACGCGGATCTGTCCCTGTACAACGAGCTGAAGGTGGTGACGGAACGCCAGCCCACGGAAGAAGAAATGGCCGATCTGCTGTTTACCTGGCGGGTGGCCAAATTCGTAAAATCCAACGCCATCGTCTATGGTAAGAACAACATGACCATCGGCGTGGGCGCCGGCCAGATGAGCCGCGTCAACTCCGCGCGCATCGCCGGCATCAAGGCCGAGCACGCAGGACTGGAGGTCAAGGGGTCGGTAATGGCCTCGGATGCCTTCTTCCCCTTCCGCGACGGCATCGACAACGCCGCGGAAGCAGGCATCGCCGCGGTAATCCAGCCCGGCGGCTCCATGCGCGACGAAGAGGTCATCGCCGCCGCCAACGAGCACGGCATGGCCATGGTCTTTACCGGCATGCGTCATTTCCGACACTGAGGAGAGGCAAACCATGAACATTCTCATCGTAGGTGGTGGAGGCCGGGAACACGCCCTGGCCTGGAAGGCAGCCCAGTCTCCCCTGGCGGACAAGGTCTATGTGGCCCCCGGCAACGCGGGAACAGCCCGCGAAGACAAGGTGGAGAACGTGGACATTGCCGCGGACGAGCCCAAGGCCCTGCGTGACTTCGCCCTGCAGAAGGATATCGGCCTGACCATCGTCGGCCCCGAGCAGCCCCTGGTGGCGGGCATCGTGGACACCTTCACCGCCGCCGGCCTGAAATGCTTCGGTCCCACGAGACGGGTGGCCCGGCTGGAAGGCTCCAAGGCCTTTGCCAAGGACTTCATGACCCGGCACGAGATTCCCACGGCGGCCTACGGCACCTTCTCCGACGTGGACGAGGCCCTGGAATACCTGTACAAGATGGGCGCGCCCATCGTCATCAAGGCCGACGGCCTGGCGGCGGGCAAGGGCGTGATCCTCGCCCATGACATGAAGACTGCGGAAGACACGGTGCGCGACATGCTCGCCGGCAACGCCTTCGGCGAAGCCGGGCACAAGGTGGTCATCGAGGAATTCCTCAACGGCGAGGAAGCCAGCTTCATCGTCATGGCGGATGGGAAAAACGTGCTCACCATGGCCTCGTCCCAGGACCACAAGGCCGCCCTGGACGGCGACACCGGCCCCAACACCGGCGGCATGGGCGCCTACTCACCGGCTCCCGTGGTGAACGAGGACATCCACAAGAAGATTCTCGGACAGATCATCGGTCCCACCATCGCCGGCATGGCCGCCGATGGCACCCCCTACACGGGTTTTCTCTATGCCGGGGTGATGATCGACGCCGAGGGCAACCCCAAGGTCATGGAGTTCAACTGCCGCTTCGGCGATCCCGAGACCCAGCCCATCATGATGCGCATGCAGTCCGACCTGGTGGCCCACTGCCTGGCCGCCCTGGAGGGCAAACTGGACGAGGAAAAGGCCGAATGGGACGACCGCGCCGCCCTGGGCGTGGTGCTGGCCGCCGGCGGCTATCCCGGCAGCTACGAGACAGGCGACGTCATAGAGGGCCTGCCCGAGGAAGATGCCCCGGATGTAAAGGTCTTCCACGCCGGCACGGTGGAGCAGGACGGCAAGGTGCTCACCGCGGGCGGCCGGGTGCTCTGCGTCACCGCCCTGGGGGATAACGTCACCGACGCCCAGCGGAAGGCCTATGCCCTGGCGGAAAAGATTCACTGGAACAACATGCAGTACCGCAAGGACATCGGCTACCGGGCCGTGGCCCGGGAACAGAAGGACAAGGGCTGACACCCCGCCGTGGGCGACGACTGCCGCTGCAACCAGATGGGGGCCAGGCTGATACTCGGCCTGGCCCTGCTGATAATCACCTGGATGGCCCTGACACCCCTGCCGGAGATCATCCAGGAAAACATCAACGACAAGCTGGGCCATGCCCTGGTATTCCTGTTCCTCGCCGCCCTGGCCCATGCCGGCTGGCCCGGCAGCGGCTTCGGCTGGCGCCACGGCCTGTGGCTCATGGCCTATGGCATTTTCCTGGAATGCGCCCAGTACTTCGTGCCCGGCCGTTTCTTTTCCGTGGCGGACATGCTGGCGGATGGCGCGGGCATCATCGCCTGGTTCCTGATTACGCTTCTGTTGCCGCCGCCCGGTTGTCTCCACCAGGAGAAGACCGGCTGAAACCGGAGGTTCCGGCAGGCTCCCCGCCGGCCATTCAGCCGGCCGGGGCGTTCCCGGGAAACAATGCCCGCCAGGCCGGATGCGCGCCAATGAGGCCCAGCGCCTCGTCCAGCAGGCTCTTGCCGGGTTCCGTGCGATGCCAGGTGGAGGCGCCAGATGGATGAGGCAGGGGAATCACCGTGGCCCGCACTCCCCACAGGCGCATCTCGTAGGCCCGGCCAATGACTTCGGTGAGTTTACCCACGGGCATGAACCGCCCGATGGCCAGCTTGCCGATGGGAATCACCAGACGGGGGCGCAATATGGAAAACTCCTGCTCCAGCCAGGCGGAACAGGCGCTGATCTCTTCCTTGCTGGGCACCCGGTCACCCCCCTTCGGATTCTTGCCGGGAAAGCAGCGGCACACAGCCGCCATATAGACCTTGTTCCTGTAGCTCTCCTCGTCCACCCCCAGGGTCTCGAACCACTTGAACAGGGTTTTGCCGGCCGTCCAGGCAAAGGGCTTGCCCGCCGGGCCTTCCCGCTCTCCCGGCGCCTGGCCAATGGATATCACCGGTGATGCCACGGGCCTGCCCACCACCACGGGAGGAATCATGTTTTCACAGCAACGACACGCCCTGAGCAGGGTCTGGATCTCGACTATGGCTTGCATGGAATCTGTCATGCGGGGAAGATAGCAGAAATTCGGTTTCAGTATAGGAGGCACCATGAAAGCAGTCGTCATGACCGACACCGGCGGCCCGGAAGTTCTCGAATTCCAGGAATTGCCGGATCCCGAACTCACCAGCCCAAGCCAGATCAAGGTTCGCCTGCACACTGCCGGCATCAACCCCATCGATACCAAGCTGCGCGCCCGGGGGCTTTTCTACGGCGCCACTCCTCCGGCCATCCTGGGCTGTGACGGCGCGGGAGAAGTCGTGGAAATCGGCGAACAGGTGACCCGCTTCCAGCCCGGCGACAAGGTCTGGTTCTGCCATGGCGGCCTGGGGCGGGAACCGGGCAACTATGCCCAGTTCACCGTGCTGGAGGAAAGCCGGGCGGAGTTCATGCCGGCGCGCATCAATTTCCCGGAAGCCGGCGCCACCCCCCTGGCCCTGATCACCGCCTGGGAGGCCCTGTACGACCGCGGGCGGCTGGAAGAAGGTCAGACGGTTCTCATTCATGCCGGCGCGGGCGGCGTGGGCCATATTGCCGTTCAACTGGCCAAGATACGCGGCGCCCGGGTCATCACCACCGTCAGCTCGGCGGAAAAGGCGGATTTCGTCCGTGAGCTGGGCGCCGATGTCGTGGTCAACTACCGGACAGACGACCTGGAAACCATCGTCATGGAACACACGGACGGCCAGGGGGTGGATCTGGTGTTCGATACCGTGGGACCGGAAACCTTCCGCCAGTCCCTGCCCCTGATCCGGGAATACGGCAGCATCGTCACCATTCTCGATCCCGGCGAGGGGCTGGTGACATCGGAAGCCCGCAACCGCAACCTGACCATCGCTTTCACCCTGATGCTCACCCCGGCCCTCAAGGATCTGCGCGACGCGCTGGCGCATCAGGGAGAAATCCTGCGCCTGGGCGGCGAATGGATGAGCGAGGGCCGACTGAAAGTGGAGGTGAGCCGCATGTTCCAGTTGGAAGAAGCGCCCATGGCCCACCGCCTCATCGAGGAGGGTCATACCCGGGGCAAGCTGGTGTTGATGACCGGCTGAATCAGGGCCGGCGCCCTTGCGTATCGGCGGGCGCCGTCTCCTTAAGGGCAATGATTTCCAGGCCCCGCAAGACCACCCGCCCCTCCGCCCACAAGGGGTCCAGGCGCAGACCGGTGCCCAGTTCATCGGCGTATAGCCAGAAGCTGATATCATTGTCGCCGGCGGATAACGGGTGGCTTTGCCTTCTGTCCGGGGAAAAATCCAGCGGCCCTTCCGCGCCATGGTACAGCTCCAGCCCCGACTTCACCGAACTGTGCAAACGAATGCGCAGGAGATAGGCCGGGGCCGCGGGCAGTTCCGGAAGGGGAATCAGGATATAGGGATCAACGCCGCTGCTTTGCAACATGAGCTTGTCCCGGGAACGGAACAGCACCTGGATACGTGAATTGAAGGTCAGCTTGTCCAGGGGCAGGGAATGAGCCTCTCCCATGCCGTCTTGAACGATCTGCCGCAGTATCGGCTGTATGTCCGGAACCCTGGGCAGATTTCGCTCCACCCATTCCTCGATCACCACATCCGGCCGTTCCCGGGCCAGCAGTTCCCGCAACAGTGGCAACTGGATCTTCTGCCAGACATAGGTGGAGCGGGCGAACACGCGGGAAAAATATGGTTCCAGACGGGAAAAGAAGGAATCCCTGAAAATGAGCGCCCGCAACCGCCCCCGATCACAGACACGGGTATATGTATCCCGGGGAGCCGCTCCCGGGGGCAGGATGCTCGGGCGGCAACTGCCGGTAAAATCCGGCACCAGTCCGGCATGGGTCTGCGGCAGCAGACCGATATGGCCATTCAGATCCCCCTCCCGGAGGCTTCCGGGCTTCATGGGAAACAACCGCGCGTCCAGTTCACCGGGAAAAAACCCGGCCAGAATGCGCCGAATGGCCTGCTGGGCGAAATTGGCCCCGAAATCGTTCCAGTGGCTGTCACGGAAGAAATACACCGGCCCCCGGGCCTTGGCCGCACGCAGCACGGGACGCAGATCCAGCGCCGGAGCACGCGGGTGATCCTTCAGATAAGAGAACAACTGATCCGTCGCCGACTCTGGCCCCACGGGCCGCACATAGTCCGGCAGATATTCAGGATAGATGCTGTGCTTGTTGGGCGCCAGCACGAACAGATATCTGACCCCCTGTTTTCCCAGCCAGTAATGCAGCGCCGACAAATAGATGGAAAACTGGCGCAAACCCGCCGCGGTAAAGAGATTCACATGACGCGCGTCACCCACGGGATCATCATAGCGGCTGTATCCCTTGCGGATTCCCCCGAGAAACAACCAGCCCGCCTTGCCCACGATGACATCCGGTGACGGCGCATCACCAAGATGATACTTCAGTTGTTTGTACCAGCTGACCAGGCTCTCCCTGAAACCAAAATGATCCGCCCAGTAGTCCGCAAACTTCCCCGTGTACGCCTGCAAGGCGGCAAGATCATCCGGCCAGCCGGGCCGGCTGGCCAGGCTGCGCTTCTCCAGTTGCGATACCCCCTCATCCTCCTGAAGGAGACCGCCCAGAAAAGGCGCATAGATCCCTGTCAGGAACAGGAGCACCAGAACCAGGGAAGCGCCGTGATGAAGCCGCCGGGAAATCATCATTGCCCTGCCCGGATATTGCCAAATACGCCATGGCGCTTCCGGTAATCCTCCGCGCTTCCGGATGTTCTGGCATTTTTCATGATAATCAATGGATTGAGCATGTTTCCGTGTTCTTGTGAACTGTCCAGCCTAGAATCGGAAATAGATAAATGGGTTGTAAGTGGACGCGGACACCTTGAGCAGACACACAAACCACAGCAGGCCCATCAGGCCTATCCGCGGAAGCTGGTAGAACAACAACTGCCGTTCGGCGTGATTGTCCGTCCAGACCCTCAATCGCTCCCTCAGCACAGCATAAACCGGCATGGTCAGCACCGCGCCCGCGGCAAAGGCCAGCAGGGCTTCCACGCTCAACAAACGATGATACGACAGACTGTCCGTGGCCACGCCCGACAGCCCGACCATGGCGCCCAGATAGTCCAGGGACTGGGGGAGCGTATCGGCGCGGAAGAACACCCAGGTGAAGGTAACCACCAATAACAGATAGATGTGTTGCAAGGGACGCCACCAGCGCGCCAGCACCCCGGAAAAACCCGCGTGCTCCGCCGCCAGGAACAAGCCGTGACTCAAGCCCCAGACAAGGAAGTTCCAGCTGGCGCCATGCCAGAAGCCGGTAAGCATGAATACCAGAAACAGGTTCACGTACACCCGCCAGGTGGGCACCCGGCTGCCCCCCAGGGGAATATAGACGTAATCCCGGAACCAGGTGGACAGGGAAATATGCCAGCGCCGCCAGAATTCCCGCAGGGACCGGGCAATATAGGGGTAATTGAAATTCTCCAGGAAGCGGAATCCAAACATGCGGCCCAGGCCAATGGCCATGTCCGAGTAGCCGGAAAAATCGAAGTAGATCTGCAGACCATAGGCGAGAATCCCGATCCAGGCCAGAGGCAGGGTGAGCTCGGCGTCATTCAGGGCGAAAGCAGTATCCGCCACTTCTCCCAGGGGGTTGGCAATGAGCACTTTCTTGGCCAGCCCCTGAACAAAGCGCTGCACCCCGGAGGCGAACAGCTCCAGCGAATGAGCACGATCACGAATCTGGGCGGCGATGTCGTGATAACGCACGATGGGACCGGCGATGAGCTGGGGAAACAGAGAGATGTACAGCGCCAGATTCCACAGGTTGCGCTGACAGGACACCTCCCGGCGATAGACATCGACAAGGTAGGAAATGGCCTGAAAGGTAAAGAAGGAGATTCCCAGGGGCAAATGCACCGGCGCCAGCTCAATCTCCCCCATACCCAGCGCCCGGGTGAGAACACTCAGGTTATCCGCGATAAAGTTGGCGTATTTGAAGGAGATCAGCAGCGCCACATTCAGGCCCACGCCAAGCCCCAGCCAGAACCGGGCCAGGCCTTGCCGCCCCTGCTGTCGCGCCCCATCCAGCAACAGACCGCTGACGTAGTTCAGCAGGATGGAAACCAGCATCACAGCGACATAGAAACCCTCGCCCCAGGCATAGAACAGGATACTGGCCAGCAACAGCATGCCGTTGCGCAGCCAGCGGGGGCTCAGGTAATAGAACAGCAATACCAGCGGCAGAAAGCCAAACAGGAAAATGGGTGAACTGAATACCATGAATCAATCCTTGCCGGTTCCAATTCAATTCAACATATCAGTGTCGGACCTCCATGTGGACCGGGACTCCCGAAGCCCCGTCCGCCTGTCGGCGTTCAGGAAATCCCGCGGGCGCTTTCCCGCGAGGTGGCGACAAATGCCGCTGCCAGGAGCGGGCGGAAGGAGTTCCGCCCTTCTCAGCTACTTTCTGTTTTTATATGAGTAATCCACTGGCTGGCCTGGCGCTTGGATTTCTTGTACTTCAGCGCCTTGCTGAAGGTGGCGATGGCGCTCTTCTTCCTGCCCGTCTCGTACAGGGCCATGCCCTTGAGCAGATAGGCGTCACCGGGATTCTTCAACCCCCCGGCGGCCAGGGCCTTGCTGGTCAGGTCGATGACCTGCTTCCAGTTTTCCTTGTCCGTGTGCAACTGCGCCAGACGCAGGTAGAGCACGCCCTTTTCCTGGGCGTCCGCCGCCGCCTGCAGTTCACGCAGGGCCTCGTCGGTTTCCCTGGCGCGCATCCATGCCTCTCCCAGCTTCTGCAGATTCTTGCCCGTCCGCGCGATACGCCCGGCCTTCATCTCCGCGTCCAGAATTCTCGCCGCCTTGTAGGGAATGCCCTGCAGCAGGTACATGTTCACCAGATTCATGAGCTCACGCTCCTTTTCCAGAAAACCCTGCTTGTGAGCCAGCTCCAGCACCGCCAGGGCGCGGCGATTCTTCTTCAGGGTGAAATACACCCCGGAAAGCTGATTCCAGTATTGTTTCTTGTCCGGCCAGTAGGCCACCATGATTTCCAGCACCTGTGCCGCTTCGGCATACCGTTTCTTCTGGTAGAGCATGGACAGCAGCAACTGGTACCAGTTCTCCCGGGGCTTGGCCGCCAGACTGATGGCCTTGCGGATCTTGGGTATGGCCTTGTCGTAGTTCTTGAGCTGGGCATATATGGTGGCGCCGAAGGCATAGCTGTCGGCGGACGGCTTTTCGGCTGCCGCCAGCCATTGTTCGTACGCCCTGGCGGCGGATTTCCAGTCGTTGTCCGCGGCATACAACTGGGCCAGGTTGTACCGCATGCGTAGCTGCACCTGATCCGGCAGGGCCTCGGTTTTCAAGGCTTCGTTAAAGGCCTTGATAGCCTTCTTGTATTGATCCTGGGCGGCATAGGCAAACCCGTAGGTCTGCATGATGGTGGCATACTCGTACTGGTTCTTGCGCACCCGCGGCAGCAGCTCATCCAGACGTTTGAGGGCTTCCTTGTACTTGTTTTCGCCCATGAGCTCATGGATGGCCGTAAGCCGCTTGTAGGTGCGTTCGCTCAGGGTGGCCGCCTGGGCCTGCGCGCCCAGCAGCAGAAGCAGGAGAAACAGGGCCTTGATCGCTTTCATCAGCCGTCCTCCGCCAGCTTGAACTCGATGACCTGTACCGCGCGGCGCGGCACGGGCTTGCCATCTACCACCCGCGGCTTGAATTTCCACTTGAGGATGGCTTTCTTGGCGGCGCGGTCGAACAGCCGCCGGGGCTTGGAATCGAGAACCTTCACGTCGGTGACCGTACCCAGCTCGGTCACGGTGAACTCCACCTTTACCCAACCTTCCTTGCCGGCCAGGGCCGCCTTGCGCGGATAACGCGGAGCGATTTTCACCAAAGGTATCAGCTCCCCATCACCCTGGGCGGAACCGGCGCCGCGTCCCACGCCGCCAATGAAGGGCCCGCCGGAAATGCCGGAAGTGGAAAGGCGCGGCATGTCCATCTTCAGATCGGGCATGGCCACGGTATCGTCCTGGGCCACTTGCAGCTCCGGAGGCGGAGGCGGCTCCTTGGGCAGGGGCGGCTTTTTGGGAATGACCCGTTTCTTCAGGCGGGTTTCCGATTCACGCTTGAGGCGCACGAAATCCACCACGGAATAGTCCTTGTTCTTGTTGATGTCGCCCTTGCCCTGGCTGATCATGAAATGCATGGCGAAGAACAACGCCAGGGAAACCAGCGCCGCCAGAACGATGGCTATGGGCAGGCGCAGCAGCATGTCAGTCCTTCACCGCCGCGATGGAAATGTTCAGAATGCCGGCCAGATGCACCTGATCCATGACCTGTACCAGCAGGCCGTTCTTGGAATCCTTGTCCGCCTGAATGACCACCGAAGCCTCCGGGCTCTCCGCTTTCAGCCGCTCCACGTTGGCGCGCACGGCGCGAATGTCCACGGCGCGCTTGTCGATCCAGATTTCGTCGTTGGCGGTGATGGCGATGAGGATATTGCCATGCTCCTTGCGCTCCGCCGTGTTGGCGCTGGGACGGTTCACGTCCACGCCGGATTCCTTGATGAAGGAGGTGGTGACGATGAAGAAGATCAGCATGATGAACACAATGTCCATCAGCGGTGTCAGATCGATAGTCGCTTCGTCGTCTTCTTGGCAGTATCTGCGTCTCATTTTTTCTTCACCAGCTTGGTGTCGGATATGTGCAGATTGTCCGCCGCGATCTGGGTCAGATAATCCGCGTGGAATTTGAGGCGGGCGCTGAAATACAGCCCGGACAGGGCCACCACCATGCCCGCCATGGTGGGAATGGTGGCCATGGAAATGCCGGAGGCCATGAGCCGGGCATTGCCGCTGCCGGTAACGGCCATGATGTCGAATACCTGCACCATGCCGAACACCGTCCCCAGCAGGCCCATGAGCGGGCACAGGGCCACCAGGGTGTTGAGCAGGATCAGGCCCCGGTGCAATTGCGCCGAGATGCGGGAAACCAGCTCCTCCCGGATCCGGTGGGCATACCAGCTATGATGATCCTGGCGCTGGTTCCACTGGCTTACGGCCTGCTTCACCAGGCCGGGATAGGTCAGGCGGATGAACCAGTAGCGCTCGATGATCAGTATCCACATCATGAAGGCGGTGACCAGGATGATCCACAAGACCGGGCCGCCCGCCTCCATGAAATCACGGATATTCTCCAGTACCCCGATGAGTGCGTACTTGATGTTCATTATCTGCCGCTGAGCTTCTCCGCGTGGCGGGCGATGATGCCCGCGCTCTGCTCTTCGAGCACCTGCACCAGGGCCTTGCTGCGCGCCGATACGATGGCGTGCAGGAAGGTCAGGGGAATGGCCGCCATCAGGCCCAGCACCGTGGTGATCAGGGCCTGGGAGATACCCCCGGCCATGAGCTTGGGATCACCGGTGCCGAACAAGGTAATGGACTGGAAGGTCTGGATCATGCCGGTCACCGTGCCCAGCAGACCCAGCAGGGGCGCGATGACCGCCAGGATCTTCAGAATGGACAGACCACGCTGCAACCTGGGCACTTCCTTGACCACGGCCTCGTCCACCTTGCGCTCCAGGGTCTCCAGGTCGGCATCCTGGTTGTCATACCAGGACAGCAACACCCTGCCCAGGGGATTGTTCTTCTTCGGGCTGTCGGCATGCTTGAGCTGGGAACGCACCTTCATGCTGGTGACGGCCAGGGCAATCAAACGGTACAGGGCCAGCAGGAAACCAAAGGCGGCCAGACCGATGATGATGTAACCGACTTCCTTGCCCTGGGCCACGCGTTCCTTGAGATCCGGCGCCTGCACCAGCAGGTTCAGAATGGAACCGCGGGACGGATCCACCGCCATGGGCACCATGCCGCTGGTGGCCTTCTGCAGGTTCTCCGCCATCTCGGTAAAACGCCTGGCGGGCTGGCGGGGCAGGATGATGAGCTGGTCCGTTTCCGGCAGGTAACGCAGGAACTGGCCATTGGACACGGAATTGAACACGCCGACCCGCACCACTTCCTGCTGGCTCTCGGTGCCATCCACGGCCACCACCGAATCCATGTAGCGCACCACCTTGCCGGACTCGGTCATCTCGTGCTGCATTTCATACCAGAGCTCTTCCAGCTCGGGAATGGAAGGCAGCTTCTTGTCATTGCTCATCTTCACCAGTTTCCTGCTGCGGCCGGGATACTGGGAAGAAACCAGGGAGGCGTCGAGAATGCCGGCCACGTCTCCCGCCACCTGGCGCACCACGCCAAACAGCTCGCCCAGGTTGCCCTGGCGGCGTTCCAGGGTTTCCTCGGCCTCGGCCAGTTTCTGTTCATTCTCATCGAATTGCTGCTTGAGTTTTTCGCCACGGGCCTTTTCCGCCGCCAATTTGGCGCGGGCCGCCGCCAGCAACTCCGCCTGCCGGGCCTTGTCCTTGAGGAATTCGGCTTCACGCTGCTTGTTCAGGCGCGCCTCTTCCGCCTTGGCCTGCTTGACCTGCTTGAGCAGGCTGTCCAGATC
>CAZWRE010000032.1:0-7461 GCA_964636335.1 uncultured Sedimenticola sp.
CCAGGCTCCCCGGCTGCCCCTGCCGCCCCTTGTGCAACGCCTGGGCAAACCGCTGGTAACCCTGGGGCCGGTGACCATACCAGTCCTCGACCTTTTCCAGCGCCCACTGCGCGGATTCATTCGAATGACAACGGTTACAGGCATTGGGCACTCCCAGGCTGACGGTCAGATCCGGGCGGGGAATGCGAAAGCCATGATCGTGCCGGCGATCCACACCCATGAAGGTGGTGGCGGGCATGTGGCATTCGATGCAGCCGGCACCTGCCTTGCCCTCATCATGGAAATGATGCTGCCGCGAGGCATAACGGTTCTCACGGTGACACTGGTAGCAGACCTGCTCTCCGGGCAGCCTGAGATCCGCGCGGTGAGGATCATGGCAGTCAGAGCAAGTTACACCCGCCTGATACATCCGGCTCTGAACGAAAGATCCCCAGACATAGTTTTCATCCCGCGCCTGCCCATCGGCGTGATACAGGGGCTCATCCAGAAGCATGGGACGGTAGGCATCAAGAAATGGCTGGCCGGGGTACCAGTCGTCCGTGAGCTGGCTGCGACGGCTGTGGCAGCGGGCACAAACCTCTATCTCCGTCCGCCTCTTGTTGGCGACTGAACGCCGGGGCTGTCCAGTCTCGTCATCCACCAGCCAGTGAACCCCCTTGCGTTCATCCAGCACAACGGTGAGGCCCTTGCGGGGAACATCCATCGGCTTGCCCGCGGCCAGGGCCAGGGCCCATTCCCTGTGCAGGGAACCGGGTCCATGACAGGCCTCGCAGGAAACATCCATTTCGGACCAGGTCGTGCGATAAACGCCGGTCGAGGCGTCCAGCCCCTTTCTCAGATTGGTGGAATGGCAGTCCGCGCACATGTAGTTCCAGTTGAGATTGGGGCCCGTCCAGTGCAGCAGGTCACCCGCCCGGATTCTTTCATCCGGATGGAGATGAAACCAGCGTTGTCCGCCGGCCTCGCGACGGCGGCTGTCCCAGGCGATATCCAGCACCTGCAGGCGGCCATCCTCCATGGGAACCAGATACTGCTGCAACGGGTATACGCCGAAGCTGTACCTGATGGGGTAGTCATGCATTCTTCCATCCGCGCCCTCGGTACTGACCATGAAACGGCCGTCCTTGCGAAAGAACCGGGTCGTGACGCCCTGGTGTGTAAGACTCGCCGAGGAAAAATCACCCAGCACCGTGCCTTCCCTGGCTTCCTGCATGGCCAGATCATGGTGGGAACCCGCCCACAGCCGGTCTTCCTTCTCGTGACAGGATGCACATACGGCTCGTCCTGTGTACTCCAGGGCGCAGGCGGAGGACGCCAGCATCATCCCGAGAATGGCGGCCAACCGGAGTCTCATCCGGATGCGGACGCAAATGATGACGCGCGAAAGAAATCCGCGTCTATCATATCGATGAACGCTCTGGCCTGAGGACTGAGAAACTTGCCCCGCCGTACCACCACCCCGTAGGAACGCTTGGGTATGAAGGCATCCATGGGCTTGGTGGCCAGTTTTTCTTCTCCGGTGAGGCAGACACTGGTGACGATGGATATACCCATGCCCAGCTCAACGTACTTCTTGATGATTTCCCATCCACCGGCTTCCAGGGACACCTTGAACTTCAGCCCGGCCTGGCTGAATACCAGTTCCAGGAAACGCCAGGTGGCCAGGTGCCGGGGCGGCAGGATCAGGCCATGGGGGCAGATGTCCTCCAGGGCAACCTTCTTCTTTTTTGCCAGGGGGTGATCCGGCGGCGTGATCAGGGTGGGGCTGTAGGACATGGAGGGGTGATAGATGATATCGTCCGGCACCTCCAGCATGGAGCCCACGGCCAGATCCGCCTCATCGGCGCGCAGCATGGCCATGCCGTCGCGCCCGGTCACATTGTGCAGCTTGATGCGTATGCCCGGATAGGCAGTAGCAAAACGCTTGATGTATTCGGGCAGGATATACAGGGTGGTGGACTCCCCCGCCGCGATATTCAGTTCTCCGCTGTCCAGCCGGCCGAAATGGGCATTGAAGTTCTCCTCCAGGCCTTCGATGCCATCCACCAGGGGCCTGGCAATCTCGTTCAGCACCACACCTTCCGGCGTCAGGGTGATCTTCGGCCCCCTGCGCTCGAACAGCACTACATTCATGTCCCGTTCCAGGGCCTGAATCTGCAGGGTCACCGTGGGCTGGCTGAGAAACAGCTTTTCCGCCGCCTGGGAAATGCTGCCCGTACGTGCCGCCATGCAGAAGGCCCGCAGCTGCTTGAGACGGTTCTGCTTGTAGTACAGCTGACTCTTGCTATTGGACATTTCAATAATAGACCTTTGAATATTTGTTTTTTCAATGCTTCACATTGAATTTATTTTCTTGCCCAATACTTCGGGCGGCCTCCATTATAACCACATTCTCAAGGCTGGAATTGCACCACCCCCACTGGAGTATTCCGAATGTCAGAGTTTGCGTTGAGCCATATCCTGATTGCCGTCGGCTTCATGTCCGCCCTGGGCCTGATGCTCTCCGGCATTCTCGTCCTGGCCAACCGCAAGCTCTGGGTGCACGAAGATCCCCGCATTGACGAGATCGAGGAACTGCTGCCCAGCACCAATTGCGGGGCCTGCGGCACCGCCGGTTGCCGCCCCTTTGCCGAGGCTCTCATCAGGGGTGAACTCAAGCCCGCCCAGTGCACCGTCAACTCCCGGGAGGCCGCCGAGGAAATCGCCGACTATCTCGGCGTGGATACCGGCAACCTGGTCAAGCGTGTGGCCCGGCTGGCCTGCGCCGGCGGCGCCCATGTGGCGCGCAACAAGGCCCACTACGACGGCCTGGAGTCCTGCCGGGCCGCAGCCGTCATCGCCGGCGGGCCCAAGGGTTGCAGCTGGGGCTGCCTGGGGCTGGCGGACTGCGCCGAAGTCTGCGACCAGCAGGCCATCCACATGAACCCCGTGGGCCTGCCCGTGGTGAATCCGGAAAAATGCACCGCCTGCAACGATTGCGTGGAAATCTGTCCCAAGGGCCTGTTCTCCCTGCAGCCCGTCACCCACCAGCTCTGGGTGGCCTGCAACAACCGCTTGCATGGTGACGATGCCGAAGCCGACTGCGAAGTGGCCTGCACCGCCTGCGAGAAATGTTCCGTGGATGCGCCCGCCGGTCTTATCGAAATCCGCGACAACCTGGCCGTTATCGACTACAGCAGGAACCATCTGGCCTCCCCCGTGGCCATCCAGCGCTGCCCCACCGGAGCCATCGTCTGGCTGGATCATGAGAAGCCCGTGAAAGGCAAGGAGGCCAGGCGGGTGATTCGCAAGCAACCGCTACCCGTCAGTCCATCATGAACAGATCGACAGCAAATACCATCATTGAGTGCCATCCGGGTGATGGCGGGTGGATGTCCGAGGCAGGGATACCGAGGCAAGCCTCCATGGAAGGATTCACGGCGTTCCAGCCGCCATTGGCCGGATGGCCCACCGGCATCCCTGTTCAACTCACCAGGTACCGCCCATGAACTTCCGCAAGAAAGCCCAACCCGAAATCAAGTACCCCGGCAGGCGCATGGCCATGGATGGGAATACCGCCGTCATCATGTGCGAGCGGGAAGCCTCCGATGCCGCCGGCGCCTATCCCATCACCCCATCCACCCAGATGGGCGAATACTGGGCGGAGGAAATGGCCAAGGGGCATGTGAACATCTCCGACCGCGGCCTGATCTTCGTGGAACCGGAATCCGAGCATGCCGCTGCTGCTGTCACTGCGGGCATGAGCATGACCGGTCTGCGGGCCACCAATTTCTCCTCGGCCCAGGGCGTGGCCTTCATGCACGAATCCCTGTACGCCGCCGCGGGAAAGCGTCTGCCCTATGTGCTGAACATCGGCTGCCGTGCCATCACCAAGGCCAGCCTCAACGTGCACTGCGGCCATGACGATTTCCACTGCATCGACGACACGGGATTCTTCCAGGTGTTCGCCCGCGACGCCCAGGGCGCGGCGGACCTGAACCTCATTGCGCGCAAGATCGCCGAGCTGTCCCTCACTCCTGCCGCCGTGGCCCAGGACGGCTTTCTCACCACCCATCTCATCGAACCCCTGATGGTGCCCGAGCGCGAGCTGATCAGGGAATTCCTGGGCCGTCCCGACGACGAGATCGAATGCCCCACCCCGGCCCAGAAACTGCTCTACGGCGACACCCGCCGCCGGGTGCCCGCCATCTGGGACGTGGACAACCCCCTGCAGTCCGGCGTGGTGCAGAACCAGGACGCCTACATGCAGACCCAGGCGGCCCAGCGCCCCTATTTCTACGATCACATTGCCGAAATCGCCGACAAGGTGATGGACGAATACCACCAGCTCACGGGACGCCGCTACCAGCGTCTCACAGGCTTCCACATGGACAAGGCCGAGTATGTCATCCTGGGCATGGGCTCCATGGTGGTGCAGGCCATCGGCGTGGCGGAATATCTGAACAAGACACGCAAGCTGCGCGTGGGCGTGGTGGACGTCACCATGTTCCGCCCCTTCCCCGGCGATCTCCTGGGCCGCCTGCTCAAGGGACGCAAGGGCGTGGTGGTGCTGGAGCGCACTGACCAGCCCCTGGCGGAAGACCTGCCCCTGATGCGCGAGGTTCGCGCCGCCCTGTCCAAGTGCCTGGAGAACGGGCAGGCGGAAGGCGACAGTCCCTGGCCGGACTACGAGAGCTTCAGCAGCATGAAGGACATGCCCCGCCTGTATTCCGGCGCCTTCGGCATGGGCTCGCGGGACCTGCAGCCCGAAGGGCTCATCGGCGCCGTGGAGAACATGCTCCCGGACGGCGCCCACAAGCCCTTCTTCTACCTGGGCATAGACTTCGTGCGCGAGCCCGCCAATCCCAAGCAGGAGATTCATATCCAGCAGCTGCTGGATGCCTATCCCGATATCGGCGAGCTGGCGGTGCACGGCTCCGAGAACCCCAACCTCATGCCCGAGAACTCCATCACCGTGCGCATGCACTCCGTGGGGGGCTGGGGCGCCATCACCACGGGCAAGAACCTGGTGATGACCCTGTATGACCTGCTGGGCTGGGAGATCAAGGCCAACCCCAAGTACGGCTCGGAAAAGAAGGGCCAGCCCACCACCTATTACCTGGCGGTGGCCCCAACGCCCATTCCCCTGAACTGCGAATACAAGTTCGTGGACGTGGTTCTCAGCCCCGACCCCAAGGTATTCAACCACTCCAATCCCCTGGCGGGCCTCAAGCAGGGCGGCACGCTCATCATCCAGTCCTCCCTGGAAACCGAGGCCGAGGTCTGGGCCAGCTTCCCGCGCTGGATGCAGCAGGAAATCATCGACAAGGACATCCGCGTGTTCTACCTGGACGGCTTCCGCATCGCCCGGGAAGAGGCCTCCAACCCCGAGTTGCAACTACGCATGCAGGGCAACGCCTTCCAGGGCGCCTTCTTCGCCGGCTCACCCCTGATGGAAATCACCGGCATGGACGAGAAGAAGCTGTTTGCCGCCATCGAGGCCCAACTGCAGGCCAAGTTCGGCGCCAAGGGCAAACAGGTGGTGGAAGACAACCTGCGCATCGTGCGCCGGGGCTTTGACGAGATCCACGAGATCAGCAGCCGCGAGCTGAACCCGCACCATAGCCGGGAGCTGAAGCATGAAATCGACCTGCCCGTGCTGCTGAAGCAGCTGCCCCAGGGGGAGGGCGAGCTGGCGGACGTGCATCGCTTCTGGGAGCAGACGGGCAGCTTCTACGCCCGGGGCCAGGGCGAAGCCAACCTGGCCGATCCCCACCAGGCCCTGTCCCTGGTGCCCGCCGCCACCGGCGTGTACCGGGACATGACCCAGATCCGCTTCGAATACCCGAAATGGGTGGCGGAGAACTGCACCGCCTGCGGCGACTGCTACACCATCTGCCCGGACAGTTCCATCCCCGGCCTTGTGAATACCGTGAGCGAGGTGTTCAACACCATCATCGACCGTATAGAAACCGGGGGCACCCCCACGGTCTACCTGCGCCGGGAAACACGCAAGGTGGAAAAGCGCCTGCGCGCCCTGCTCAACGAGCAACCCGACGGCGCAGACGTGCGCGCCACCCTGGATCAGGCCATCCTGGAAACCATCGCGGAATCCGCTACCGAGGGCGACAGCCGCGTTGCCCTGGAAAAGGAATTCGGCCTGTTCCTGGACAAACTGGGCGGTTTCGAGTTCGCGGTCACCAAGCCCTACTGGAACAACCGGGAAAGGAAACAGCCGGGCAGCGGCGGCCTGTTCTCCATCACCATCAATCCCTACACCTGCAAGGGCTGCATGGAATGCGTGGACGTGTGCGACGATGAAGCCCTGGTGGCCACGCCCCAGGACGAGGCCGCGGTGAAACGCCTGCGCGAGGACTGGAAGTTCTGGCTGGATCTGCCCACCACCAACAAGGATTTCAGCCGCATCGACGACCTGGACGAGAAGATCGGCGCCCTGGAAACCCTGCTGCTGGACAAGGACAGCTACAACGCCATGGTCTGCGGCGACGGCGCCTGCCTGGGCTGCGGCGAGAAGACCAACATCCACCTGTTCACCGCCACGGTCACCGCCCTCATGCAGCCGCGCATCCGCCAGCACCTGGCGAAGCTGGACGACCTCATCGCCCGCCTGGAGCGGCATATCCGCCTGAAGCTCGCGGAAGGCGTGGATCTGAGCGACACCGCCACCTTGAACCGGGTAGTGCAGAACGGCGACCATGACCTCAGCCTGTCCCAACTGTCAGACAGCATCGACCCCGGTCATGAAAAGACCCTGGTGGACAAAGAGTGGCTGCGGCGCATGACCGCCGTGCTGGACCGGCTGCGCGACCTGCACTGGCGCTACCGGGAAGGCCCCGCCCGCAACGGCCGGGCGGAAATGGGCATCGTCAACTCCACGGGCTGCACCTCGGTATGGGGCTCCACCTATCCCTACAACCCCTACCCCTTCCCCTGGACCAGCCACCTGTTCCAGGACAGCCCGTCCATGGCCATGGGCCTGTTCGAAGGCCACATGACCAAGATGGCGGAAGGCTTCAAGGCCATCCGCCTGGCGGAACTGGAACTGGCGGGCAGATACAACCCCGCCGAGCACGACGCCTGGTTCCAGCAGTTCGACTGGAAGGACTTCAGCGACGAGGAATGGCTGCTCTGCCCCCCCGTGGTCTCCATCGGCGGTGACGGCGCCATGTACGACATCGGCTTCCAGAACCTGTCCCGGGCCCTGGCGTCCGGCATGCCCATCAAGGTGCTGGTGCTGGACACCCAGGTGTATTCCAACACCGGTGGCCAGGCCTGTACCTCGGGCTTCATCGGTCAGGTGGCGGACATGAGCCCCTATGGCAAGGCCATGAAGGGCAAGGAGGAAGTGCGCAAGGAAATGGGCCTCATCGGCATGGCTCACCGGACTTCCTACATATTGCAGGGTTCTCCGGCCAACACCACCCATCTCATCGAAGGCTATATCGACGGCCTGAACAGCCG
>CAZWRE010000033.1:0-8309 GCA_964636335.1 uncultured Sedimenticola sp.
TTCGGCGCTTCCTGGAACATCGGCGCCTGGCCGCGCGCGCGGCACCAGGCGCCCGCTTCCCCCCAGGCCAGAAACAGGTTCTGCCGCCAGTCCCGGGAGCACAGAAAATCGGTGGCTTCACCATACCCCCGGCTTTGTACATAGTGGCGCGAAACCAACAGTACATCAGGCAAATCAAAAAGCTCTTCAATGCCATCCCTTGGCTTTTCCACTTCGAGAGAACAAGGAATGCCCAGACGGCGGGTTTTTTCCAGCATGAGCGCCAGTTCGGAGACGTTGCGCCCCTCGAAATGAATCCAGTCGAAACCATCCAGTTCCAGGCCATCGAAATTCGCGAACCCGTACTCGGGCAGGTCACGATAATGGACGATGGTGCGGCTGCCGCTATCCGCGCTCAGGGTAATGTAGGAAGTGGGAAGCTTGCCCTCCGGGGGACGCAGCACCGCCGAGACATCCACCCGGTGAAGCGCCAGATCCGCCAGCACCAGATCGCTGTCCGCCTCCACCGGAAGCACGCCTGCCCAGGCAGCAGAATGGCCAAGCTGGCTGAGTATCACCAGGGTGTTGGTGGCGTTCCCGCCCCGGGAACGACGCTGGGAAAGGGCGCGCACCTCCGCATCCTCGGAAGGATAGGCGGCCACCCGGTTGACGATGTCCAGGGTGGCGATGCCGACAGCCAGAACACGCGGCACGAAACAGGCCCGGCGCGGCTTACCCGCTGGCGGCGTCGAGCAGCAGGGAGATCAATTCCCCCTTGCCATTGCCCAGCGCCAGGATTTCCAGCACCAGTACAGCGGCCACGGCGCCAACGAGGATACCCAGCAGCATGCCCCGGATGAATGGCCCCCGGGTGACCGCGTCGATGCCGACAACTCCCTGACGGCGGTGCATGCGTTCATCGCGCAGGTCCGTGACCTTGGCATCCTCGACACCCTCCTGTATGGAATACAGGGTGTTTTCCAGTTGCTTGCGGGCGTTCTCCGCTTCCTGGCGCAGGTACTCGGACTCCTCGGCTTCCACCACGGCCTTGTCCAGTTCCCGGCGCAGGCGGTCGATTTCGGTATTGGCGTCTTCCAGCTGATCTTCGAGAAACTGCTGGGCTTCTTCCATGGCCTTCAGCCCTTTCTCCCGCTCTTGCAGGGATTCAAGGTACTCATCCATCTCCTGGCGGGCGGATTCCTGGGATATGGGGTCCAGCTCGGCTTCGTTCAGTCCGCGGTGAATATCTTTCTTGTGGTTTTCCACAAATCCTCTCCCCTCTCGCTGCGGCTCTAGCCTCCCAGCAAAGCCTTCTTGACGCTTCCGGTCACGGGTTTTTCGCCTATCCACACACTCAGCAGGGCACGGGCAAAATCCGCGCCGGGTATCACCCCTTTGTCTTCGCCCTTGATGGTGACCCGCACCCCCTTTCCGGGCGTATAATCCATCAGCGCGACATCTCCCTTGTGCATGGCGCTGAACATGTTCTTGAATGTCTGCAGGCGTTCGCGCAACGCGGCAAGCCCTTCCGGCGGCACATTGGCTTCAAAGCCTTCATCCCAGCCCTTGTCCAGCTTTTCCCGGTCAACCTCGGAATAGAGAAAATCCATGCTCATGCGCCAGGGCTGGTCGGCCGCCAGAATTGCACGGGCATCCCTGTTCCTTGCCGGCAGATACAAGGCGGCGACATAGATATCGAAGAAGAACTTTTCCCGGACACCGGCGCCATTGAGAACCAGCTCCCGGCCTTCCAGGGAAATCGTCTCCGGCAGGTTCACGCCCTCCACGGTCCTTGCGACCGCCACCGCGGACATCAGGCCCATACCCAACAAGATCAGCCAGCGCATATTGCCCTTCCTCCCGGGAACAAGAATCGGTAATGAGGGAAAACCCTGTCTTTCCCGCACCATGGGCCATTTATGCACCAATACGGGGGTAAATTCAAGCAATTAAGGCCGAACACACCGGGACCGGGACGTTTCCCCGTTCCAGGAGCCGGGATTGCCGCGGCCCGCTCAGGTCTCCAGCCAGAAGGTTACCGGCCCGTCATTGGTCAGGGAAACCTGCATATCAGCCCCGAACCGCCCCGCCGCGACAGGGGAATGCCGCTCCCTCGCCTGCCGCAACAGGTGGTGGAACAGGCGCTCTCCTTCCTCGGGAGGCGCTGCCGTGGAAAAGCCCGGCCGCGTCCCCTTCCGGGTGTCCGCCGGCAGGGTGAACTGGGGCACCAGCAGCAGTCCACCCTCCACGTCAACGAGGCTCCGGTTCATGCGCCCATTCTCGTCGGGAAACACCCGGTATCCCAGCAGGCGTTGCAGCAGGCGGTCGGCCCGCGCCTCGTCATCTCCTTTCTGCACCCCCACCAACACCAGCAATCCGGGGCCGATTTCCCCGATGCGTTCATCATCGACACGTACGGCGGCTTCGCTCACCCGTTGCAGCAGGCCAATCATGACAGGCGGTCGGCAAACCTGTCCGTGGCATCGACCAGGGCAGCCCGGGTGGCCGGCTCCGCCGCGGAATGCCCGGCATCGGGAATGACATGCAGCTCGCTGTCGGGCCAGCGCCGGTGCAGTTCCCAGGCGTTTTCCAGGGGACAGATGACGTCGTAACGCCCATGGACAATGACGCCGGGAATGCCGGCCAGTCTTCCTGCTTCCTCCAGTAGCTGGTTGCGCAGCAGGAAAGCATCATGCATGAAGTAATGGCATTCGATACGCGCCATGGACAGGGCCACGTGGGGCTGGGCAAAGTGCCGCTCCACGGCTTCATCGTGCAGCAGGGTGGCGGTGCGCCCTTCCCACACGGACCAGGCCTTGGCCGCCGCCATGCGCCGCAGTTCATCCTGCCCGGTCAGCAGCTCGTAATAGGCGCCAACCATGTTCCCCCGCTTCTCCCTGGCTACCGGCGCCTGGAAATCCTGCCAGAAATCCGGAAACAGCCGGCTGGCGCCTTCCTGGTAGAACCACTGTATCTCCCTGGGGCGGCAGAGGAAGATACCCCGCAGGATCATCCCGCTGACCCGCTCCGGATAGGCCTGGGCATAGGCCAGGGCCAGGGTGGAACCCCAGGAACCGCCGAACAGCAGCCACTTGTCCAGCCCCAACTTCTCCCGCAGTTTCTCCATGTCTTCCACCAGATGCCAGGTGGTGTTGTCCTGGAGGCTGGCGTGGGGCGTGGAACGGCCGCTGCCCCGCTGATCGAAAAGAATGATGTGATAGCGCTCGGGATCGAAGAAACGCCGGTGGTAGGGCTCACAGCCCGCTCCCGGGCCGCCGTGCAGGAACACAACCGGAATACCCTTGCGCCTGCCGCACTCCTCAACATACAGGCTGTGGACCTCATCCACCCGCAGGCGCCAGTGATGGAAGGGCTCGATGTCCGGGTAAAGGTCCTTCAACGCCGGCCGCCCAGCAGGGAACCGAGAATGCCGCGCACGATGCTGCGCCCCAGGGAGCTGCTCATGGAACGGGCCATGCTCTTGGCCGCCGCCTCCCAGATGGTCTGCCGGCTGGAGCGCCGCGCGGGCGCCTTCGCCTTTCTTGCTGCCTTTTCCTGCTCCTTGCGCGCCTTTTCCGCTGCGGCGACACGGGCTTCCTCCCTGGCCCGCATCTTCAGCATTTCATAGGCGGATTCACGGTCGATCTTCTGTTCATAACGACCGCGTATGGGGGAGCGCGAGCGTATCTCCTTGCGCTCCGCCGCGGTCAGGGGGCCGATGCGGGAACCCGGCGGCCGGATCAGTATGCGCTCAACCGGCGTGGGCGCGCCCTTGCCGTTGAGCACGGATACCAGGGCCTCGCCCGTGCCCAGCTGGGTGATGGCCTTGACCGTGTCCACCTCGGGGTTCTCGCGGAAGGTTTCCGCCACCATGCGCACGGCCTTCTTGTCCTTTGGCGTGAAGGCGCGCAGGGCGTGCTGGATCTTGGTGCCCAGTTGGCCCAGGATCTCCGAAGGAATGTCCAGGGGGCTCTGGGTGATGAAATACACGCCCACGCCCTTGGAGCGGATCAGGCGCACCACCTGCTCGATCTTCTCGACAAGGGCCCTGGGCGCGCCATCGAAGAGCAGATGCGCCTCGTCGAAGAACAGCACCATCACCGGCTTTTCCGGGTTGCCGACTTCCGGCAACTGCTCGAACAGTTCCGCCAGCAGCCAGATGAGGAAAGTGGCATAGACCCTGGGCGACTGGTGGATGAGCTTGGTCACATCCATGATGCTCACCACGCCCTTGCCGGAGAAATCCGTGATCATCAGATCCTCCAGACGCAAGGCCGGCTCGCCGAACAGATGCTCCGCCCCCTGTTCCTCCAGTATCAGCAAACGCCGCTGTATGGCCCCCACGCTGGCGGTGGAGATATTGCCGTATTCGGCGGAGAGTTCCTTGCGATGTTCCGCCATCCAGTTGAGCATGGCGCGCAAATCCTTCATGTCCAGCAGCAACAGGCCGTTGTCATCGGCAATGCTGAAAGCCGCGTACATGACCCCGGTCTGGGTTTCGTTCAATTCCAGCAGGCTGGACAGCAGCAGCGGTCCCACGTCGGAAATGGTGGTGCGCACGGGCTGCCCCAGCTTGCCGAACATATCCCAGAACACCACGGGATTGGGGTGCAGGTTGAAGTCTTCCATGCCGATGGTCCGCACCCGCTCGTCGATCTTGGGATGCGGCTTGCCCGGCATGGCCATGCCGGACAGGTCACCCTTCACATCCGCCATGAACACCGGCACGCCGATATCGGAAAAACCCTCCGCCAGGATCTGCAGGGTCACCGTCTTGCCCGTGCCCGTGGCGCCGGCAATCATACCGTGGCGGTTGGCCTTGTCGGCGCGGAACATGACTTTCTTGCGGCCATTGCCGCCAATCAGGAACTCGATACTCATAGGCTTGTCGCTCTGAAGGTGTCACAATCTTCCAGGCGGCCGGTTTCCACACCCCGGCGGAACCAGCGCTGGCGTTGGGCGGATGTGCCATGGGTGAAGCCGTCCGGACGCACCCGGCCCGTGGCCCGGCGCTGCATCTGGTCATCGCCAATGGCGCTGGCGGCATTGAGAGCTTCTTCCAGATCACCGCTTTCCAGGAATTTCCTGGCCCGCTGGGTATGATTCACCCACAGGCCAGCAAAACAGTCGGCCTGCAATTCCAGGCGCACGGCGGCGGAATCCGCCCCCTTGCTGCCCCGGGGAACCTTCCTGGTATATCCCAGCAGATTCTGCACATGATGACCCACCTCATGGGCAATCACATAGGCCTGAGCCAGATCCCCGGGGGCCTTGAAACGGCGCTTGAGCTCATCGTAGAACGCCAGATCGATATAGACCTTGTGATCGCCCGGGCAATAGAAAGGCCCCATGGCCGCCTGCGCCATGCCGCAGGCGGAATTCACCAGGCCACTGAACAGAACCAGTTTCGGCTCTTCATACTGCTTCCCGTAACGGGGCAGAAGCTGATTCCATACATCTTCCGTGTCCGCCAGCACGACTTCGACAAACTCCTTCTTCTCCATGTCCGCTGCGGTGGGCTTGTAATCGGCCTGCTGCACCGGCCCTCCTCCAAGCTGACTGCCCACATCCAGCACCAGGCGGGGATCCACGCCAAAATACATGGCGATCAGCGCCAGCACGATGGTGCCGATACCGATACCGCCGGCCCTGCCCACCCGCATGCCTCTGCGGTCTTCCACATTTCTGCTGCGACGACGTCCCCGCCATTTCATTGAACAATTCCCTGTGGTTATCGTTGATGTCGCAGAGAATAGTGGGTTTCCCGGACTAAAAGCAAGCAGGCACCCCACGATATCCCCCGGCCACAGTCGGCATGTTAAGCTAATGCGAATGTTTCATGGGAACGCGGGATATTGGGGAAATCCCGGCAAGGCGGTTTGTTCGATTCGCCAATAAGCATGGCCGTGGCATGGTTACAGGCGAATCGGGCAAAATGACCGCCGGGATTTTTCCAGGAACCGCATGGCGGCGTTGGTGACAGTTCGCACCTTGCTGATATTCCTGTTACACCGACCCATGGCGGTACCATTGGTTTTCAGCGTTCCCGTGAAACATTCGGGTCAGGCCAGCAAGGCTTTCAGAAACGCGCCCGTGTGAGAAAGGGGTGAGGTCAAGATCTGTTCCGGCGTCCCTTCGGCGATGATCTCCCCGCCGCCGTCGCCCCCTTCCGGCCCCAGGTCCACGATCCAGTCGGCGGTCTTGATGACATCCAGGTTGTGTTCGATAACGATCACCGTGTTGCCGTGATCGCGCAGGCGGTGGAGCACGCCCAGCAATTGCTCCACGTCGTGAAAATGCAGGCCGGTGGTCGGCTCGTCGAGGATGTACAGGGTGCTGCCCGTGTCGCGCTTGGACAGCTCCCGCGACAGTTTCACCCGCTGGGCCTCGCCGCCGGAAAGGGTGGTGGCGTTCTGTCCCAACTGGATGTAGGTCAGGCCCACGTCCACCAGGGTTTGCAGCTTGCGCTTGACCACGGGCACGGCGTCGAAAAAGGCCAGGGCCTCTTCCACGGTCATGTCCAGCACTTCGTTGATGCTCTTGCCCTTGTACTTGATCTCCAGGGTCTCGCGGTTGTAGCGCCTGCCCTTGCAGGTGTCGCACTGCACATAGATGTCCGGCAAGAAGTGCATTTCCACCTTGATCACGCCATCGCCCTTGCAGGCCTCGCAGCGCCCGCCCTTGACGTTGAAGCTGAAGCGCCCCGGCGTATAGCCCCGGGAGCGGGCCTCGGGCACCCCGGCGAACAGTTCGCGGATGGGGGTGAACAGGCCCGTGTAGGTGGCCGGGTTGGAGCGCGGCGTGCGGCCGATGGGCGACTGGTCGATATCCACCACCTTGTCGAAATGCTCCAGGCCGTGAATGGCGTCATGGGGCGCCACCGTGTGGCTGGCGCGGTTCAGCTCGTTGGCCGCCAGGGGGTAGAGGGTGTCGTTGATGAGGGTGGACTTGCCCGAACCGGACACGCCGGTGACGCAGGTGAACAGGCCCACGGGGATCTCCAGGCGCACCTTCTTCAGGTTGTTGCCCCGGGCGCCTTCCAGCACCAGCAGACGGTCGCGGTCCACCGGCGTGCGCATCGGCGGCACGGCAATGGAGCGCCGGCCGCTCAGATACTGGCCGGTGAGGGAAGCCGGATTGGCCGCCACCTCCGCCGCCGTGCCCTGGGCCACCACCTCGCCGCCGTGCACCCCCGCGCCGGGGCCGATGTCCACCACATGATCCGCCGTGCGGATGGCTTCCTCGTCATGTTCCACCACGATGACCGTGTTGCCCAGGTCGCGCAGGTAGGTGAGGGTCTTGAGCAGGCGGGCGTTATCCCGCTGGTGCAGGCCGATGGACGGCTCATCCAGCACATACATCACCCCCACCAGCCCGGCGCCGATCTGGCTGGCCAGGCGGATGCGCTGGGCCTCGCCGCCGGACAGGGTCTCGGCGCTGCGCTCCAGGCTCAGGTAGTCCAGGCCCACGTTCACCAGGAAGCGCAGGCGCTCGCGGATCTCCTTGAGGATCTTCTCGGCGATCCTTCCGCGCTTGCCCGGCAACTTCAGGTTTTCGAAGAAGGCCAGGCTGTCGGCCACGGACATTGCCGTCACCCGGGGCAGGCTGAGATCCGCCACGAACACGTTGCGCGCCGCCTCGTTGAGCCGCGCTCCGCCACAGGCGGGACAAGGATGGCTGGACAGATAGCGGGCCAGTTCCTCGCGCACGGCGGAAGAATCCGTCTCCCGGTAACGCCGCTCCATGTTGGGAATCACCCCCTCGAAGGGATGGGTCTTCTTCACCCGGCGTCCCAGGTGGTTGTGGTAGTCGAAGTGGATGGCCTCCTTCCCGCTGCCGTAGAGGATGATGCCGCGAATCTTCTTCGGCAGCTCCCGCCAGGGGGTTTCCGGGTCGAAATCATAGTGCCGCGCCAGGGACTGGAGCATCTGGTAATAGTAGGCGTTGCGCCGGTCCCAGCCACGTACGGCGCCCGCCGCCAGGGACAGTTCGGGATGAGCCACCACCTTGCCCTCGTCGAAGCTCTGCTTCACCCCCAGGCCGTCGCAGACCTCGCAGGCTCCCACGGGATTGTTGAAGGAAAACAGGCGCGGCTCCAGCTCCTCGATGCTGTAGCCGCAGGCCGGGCAGGCGAAGTTCGCGGAGAACACCAGCTCGTCCCGCTCCGGCTCGTCCATCCAGGCCACCCGGGCCACGCCATCGGCCAGGCGCAGGGCGGTCTCGAAGGATTCGGCAAGGCGCAGGCGCAAACCGTCATCCGCCTTTACCTTGAACCGATCCACCACGGCCTCGATACTGTGCTTGCGGCGCAGGTCCAGGTCCGGCGTGTC
>CAZWRE010000034.1:0-17248 GCA_964636335.1 uncultured Sedimenticola sp.
TATTGGATAGCAAGAACCAAGCCAACAGGCGGATCCACATGAATCCCCGTGGAATGCATGGATGAGCGCCCACCAGGGCCATCCCCCCATGAACGAAGCATTCAACGGCCGGGCACTACTGGATCGAATCCTTCAATTTCCCGCTGCCACCATCCCCGCTCCCGTCGGCTTTTCGGTTTCCAGGAAAATTGCACGGAACGAGCCATACGGGGACTCATCCGCAAGAGAATTGAACGGATCATTCAATCCCTTTCATGCCATATCTCCCAACTCCCCGTGGACCAAGGATATTTCGCCCTGGCTATTGGCACGATAACTGCTAGCCCTTTGGACATGCCTATCAACTCACCGCAGGTCTGTATCGCAATGAAGCCATATAAAGAGACGCTGGACACCTTGTGCGAGCTCCTCGAAACCGGCGACGACGCCGACCGTTGTTACGCTTCCCGCGCCCTGGGCACCCTGGGGGACGCCACTGCCGTGGACAGGCTCATCGAACGCCTGCGCGATTCAGACCTGGACGTGGCTATCGATGCCGCCGAAGCCCTGGGCAATATTGGCTCCGACAAGGCCGTGCCCGCTCTGCTGGAATCCCTGCAGAATGATCCCAGTGGCGAGGTCTGCGCCATGATCGCCCGCGCCCTGGGACAGATTGGCGATCCGGCTGCTGGCGACGCCCTGCTCGCCATGGCCACGGAGCGTCCCGAGTACCTGGAATGGGACGACGACTGGGATACCTGGTGGGACGTGCAGCGTGAAGCCGTGAAGGCCCTGGGCACACTCAAGGCAGGACAGGCCATAGATGCCCTCGCGGATCTCATCGACGACGAGACCCAGCAGGATATCGAATCCGACATCCTCGCCACTCTGGTGCGCATTTCCCCCGCCGGGGAAGCCCGGGTGATCGAACGCCTGCTGAACCAGGACAACCCTCCCCTGAAGCGGCGCCGCGCCGCCAACGCCCTGGGCCGGTCCTCCACCAATGAATCGACAAAGGCACTGGGCCGGGCGCTCACGGACTCCGCCGCAGACGTGCGCGCTGCCGCTGCCCAGGCCCTGGCCCGCAAGAATGCCCCAGGCTACATGAGCGCTCTCACCCTGCTGCTGCGCGACCCGGAGCAGGAAGTCCGCCAGGCCGCGGTGAAGTCCATCACCCGCCTGGCCCAGCAGAACCGCAAGCTGAAAGAAGTGCAACAGGCCTTCCAGGACGTACTGGCCGATCCCGACAGCCGGGTGCGCGCCACCCTGTTCGAGATCCTTCTGCCCGCCGTGGCGGACAACCCGCTTACCGAGCCCAACTTCGAAATCGTCATGGACAGCACCGGGGACAACCACGCGGAAACCGCGGCAGCCGCCTGTACCCTGCTGGGGGCCAACGGCAATCCCGCTGCCCTGCCCCGCCTGCTGGAACTCCTGGCGGACGAGAACGCCAACCCCATGGTGCGCCGTGAAGCCGCTACGGCCATCGGCGCCCTGGGACAGGTGGACAGCCAGATCCTGAGCACACTGGAGACCACCGTGAGCGACAGACAACAGGTCGTGCGCCTGGCCGCCCTTTCCGCCCTCATGGAACTGGAGAAGCATGGTCAACTCGCCGAGGATGAAACAGACATGGAAGACGGTTTCCCCACTCCCCTGCAGATCATCATCGCTGCCCTGGAAGGCCGGATAAAACCAGCGGAAGATCAGCCACCGGCCAGCGTGGAAGTGACCCTGGACACCGAAATGGAAGCCCGGGAACCCGGCGCGGAAGAAGAACAGCCTGAGCAGTCCGTGGAAGGCTCCGAACAGACAGCCGCCACCGAGGACGAGCCACCTCCCCTGAACCTGCCGGAAACCCCGGCGAAGATCGTCACTGAAGATGAGGCCCAGCCTCCCATGTCCACTCTGGACGCCATTGCCCTTGCCAACGTGGAAACCATGATGAGCACGCCCCACCCGGAAAAGGATATCCAGGACGAAATCACCCGGGAATACCTGGATATCGTCGAGGAGAACAAGGAAATCATGAAGCGCATGCGCTCCAACCGGCGCATCGAGGCCCACCAGGACATCCGCCGCCTGGCCGCCAGGGTGCTGGCCGGGGCCCGCCGGCCCGAAGCCGTGAGCGCCCTCATCCAGGCTCTGCACGACGACGACATGATCGTGCGCCGCGAGGCGGCCGAAGCCATCGGCATCATGGCGCAGGAACAGGGCAACACCAACGAACTCATGGATGCCCTGGGCACCCTCATGACCCAGCTGGCCCTCAGCGACATGGACCAGAAGATCGCCGCGGCCAGAACCCTGAGCTACCTGGGCAACCGCGCCGCCCTGCTTCCTCTCATGGAAGCGACAATGGCGCCGGAAGCCACCCTGAGGGTAGCCGCCATCGAATCCCTGGTGCACCTGTCCCTGAACAGCCGCGACCCGGTGGAAGCCGACCACATGGTGATTCGCGACCTGCCTCCCCTGAGCATCGCCCGCAAGCTTCTCGAACACCTGGACGACGAGGACATCGGCGTGCGCGTGGCCGCCGCCCGGGGCCTGGGGCAGCTGCTGGCGCCCCTGAACGAAGAGAGTTTCACCCGCAAGGTGGTGGAAAAGATCATCACCAGCATCACCACCGGCACCGGCGAGGAGGCCCGGCTGGTGGGCAAGGCCCTGCGCCAGTTCGAAACCGGACTGGCCAACGAACTGCTGCTGGACAGCATCCGCCAGGCGGATAACAGCGTGAAACGCAGCGTATTCATAGAAATGATCGAAGAACTGTTCGCCGGCCAGAACACATCTGACCAGGCGGCGTAACAACAAGACCCAGGAGACCCAGACATGAAGAAATCCCTCATCACCCTCGGCATTACCGCCCTGTGCGCCGTCCCCCTGGTGGCCGGCGCCGGCGGCTACAAGGAAGGCAGCGTGAGCAACGGCGGCACCATCACCGGCACGGTGAAATTCACCGGCAAGGACCTGCCGCCCAAGACCTACACCATTTCCAAGGACAACGACGTCTGCGGTACCGGCGAGCGCAAGATCGACTTCGTGCGCGTCAAGGATGGCCACCTGATGGATACCATCGTGTACCTGGAAAAGGTGAAGGAAGGCAAACCTTTCCCCAAGGACGTGGGTGACGGCGAAATCGACCAGAAGGGCTGCGAGTTCAAGCCCTTCCTGCAAGTCATGAAGAACAAGCGCAACCTGGCGGCGGTGAACGAGGATCCCGTGCTGCACAACATCCATACCTACGAGCTCATCCGCGGCGACGCCAAGGGCCCGAAAAAAACGGTCATCAACGTCAGCCAGCCCAAGCCCGGCACGGTAAACACCAAGATCAAGTTGAAGAAGGGCCCTGCCATGAAGATCGAGTGTGACGCCCACGACTTCATGCACGGCTTCGTGTTCGTGGCCAAGAATCCCTACTTCGCCAAGGTGGCCGAGGACGGCAGCTACACCATCACCGACGTGCCTCCCGGGAAGTACACCATCAAGGCCTGGCACGGCATGCTGAAGAACCAGAAGGCCAAGGTCACCGTGGACGCCGGCGGCAAGGCTACCGTGGACTTTACCTTCAAGTAGGCCATGAAAGGCAGACTGAGCCTGATGGACAAGATGGCGCTGGTGGCCGGCATCATCAATGCCCTGGTCATCGGCACCATCATCATCTACTGGCTGTTACATTGACATCATCAATCCGATACCACCCACCAGGCCGCAGCAATGCGGCCTGATGATTTCGAGGACAGCATGAGCGCACAGACCCAGCAACAGTCTCCCCTCCCGGCGGAATTGCCCGGGTACCAGTCCATCCTGCTGGCAGTGGACTCTTCCGACCATGCCAACCGGGGCACCCGGGAAGCCGTGGCCCTGGCGGCCCGTTTCGGCAGCCGTCTTACCGCGGCCCATGTCTACGCGGCAAAACTCCACGACATGCGCTTCCGCCAGATGGAGGGCGGACTCCCGGAACAGTTTCGCCAGGAAGATGAGCTGGAGCGCCAGCGCCATGTGCACGACGATCTCATCACCCGGGGCCTGTCCATCATCACCGACTCCTACCTGGATCAGGTGGAAAGGGTGGCGACGGAACGGGACATCCAGGTGCAGCGCCGTTCCCTGGAAGGCAAGAACTACCGCGAGCTGGTGAAGGAAGCCAACAGCGGCAACTACGACCTGCTGGTCATGGGGGCACTCGGGTTGGGGGCTGTAAAAGGCAGCCGCCTGGGCACCGTCTGCCGCCGGGTGTCCCGCCGCAGCAGCATCGACACCCTGGTCATCAGGGAACCCGGCCGTTCCCTGGCCGAGGGTTCCATCGTGGTAGCCGTGGACGGCTCGAATAAATCCTATGGCGGACTGCTCACCGCCCTGGGCCTGGCCCGGGCCTGGAAGACGGAGCTGAAGATCGTCTCCGCCTTCGACCCCTACTATCACTACGTGGCCTTCAACCGCATAGCCGGAGTGCTCTCCGAGGAAGCCGGGCGGGTATTCCGCTTCCAGGAACAGGAACAGCTACACGAGGAAATCATCGACTCCGGCCTTGCGAAGATCTACCAGGGCCACCTGGCCGTGGCCCGCTCCCTGGCCGAAGAACATGGCGTGGAAGCGGAAACCGTGCTGCTGGACGGCAAACCCCATGAAGTCATCACCCGCTATCTGAAGGAAGTCCGCCCCTCCCTGATGGTGCTGGGCACCACGGGTATCCATGCCGATGAAGCGCTGGATATCGGCGGCAACACCGAGCAGCTCCTGGACAACGCTCCCTGCGCCGTGCTCATGAGCCAGCGGGAACACCAGCCCCGGGTGGACCGCCTGGCCTCCGTCACCACCTCCTGGACCCACGAAGCCGAGACACGCATGGAGCGGGTTCCGTCCTTCGTACGCGGCATGGCTCGCATGGCCATCCTGCGCTACGCCCAGGAAAAGGGCCACACGGTCATCACCGAGAGCATCGTGGAAGAAGCCACGGCGCAACTGATGCCCGGCCACGCAGAGAAGGCCATGGAGGAGATCGTCAGCGCCCACGACCAGGGCAGGCTGGGCTCCGGGCCCGGCACGGAGGTGATGCGCTGGAACGAGGAGGCCACGGCCCTGCTGCTCACCATCAGGGATCTGAGCCTGCGCGGCAATCTGAGCCTGCGCGCCGAGAAGAAAGCCCGCCAGGAAGGCAGCCGGGAAGTGCTGGCGATCCACCTGCAGGCCTTCCTGGACAACAGCGTGGAAACCACGGAATTCACCCCCGGCAAGATCGCCGCCCGACTGCCCGGCAATGGCAGCGCCGACATGCACTGGCAAGCCGCCGCCCTGGCCCGGCTCATGCGCGTACCCGAGGGTTTCATGCGCGACAGCTGCAGGGAAAAAATCGAAGCTGCCGCCCGGGAACAGGGTCTGACGGAAATCACCCCGCAGGCCGTGGAAGCAGGACTGGAAAAGGCCCGTGCAGCCATGCAGGCGCGAATCCAGGCGCAGCAAAACAGCGACCATCCCGCTGTGGAAAGCCGCTGCCCCTTCGCCAGGGTCCACAAGGACAACACCGAAGATCGAGATGACTGACGACCTGTATCTCATCGCCATCAATCTCACCCAGCGCTGCAACCTGGCCTGCGCCCACTGCTACATGGACGCGGAAGGCAGGGAAAGCGGCGGAGACGAGCTGGGCACGGTGGAGGTACAGGCCTTGCTGGAGGAAATCGCCTCCCGCGGCAACGAGACCATGGTAGTGCTCACCGGAGGCGAACCCCTGCTGCGCCGGGATCTGGAGACCCTGGTGCGTCACGGCAGCCAGCTGGGCCTGTCCATGGTGGTGGGCAGCAACGGTGTGCTGCTCACTGAAGAACGCGCCCGCTCCCTGCAGACAGCCGGGGTCATGGGCGTGGGCATCAGCCTGGATTCCCTGGACCCGGACAGCCACGACCGTTTCCGCGGCTGCCCCGGCAGCTGGGAGAAAACCCTGCAGGCCATGGATCACTGCCGCCGGCTGGGGCTGCCTTTCCAGCTGCACTTCTCCGTCACCGAGCAAAACGCCCACGAAGTGCAATCCATGATCGACTTCGCCCGGGCCAGCGGTGCCCATGTGCTGAACGTCTTCTTCCTGGTGTGCACCGGCCGCGGCGAAACCATGTCCGACATCAGCCCGGCCCGTTACGAGGAAGTGCTGAAGGAGCTGGTGCAAGCTCAGCAGCAGAGCATGGATCTCATCATCCGCGCCCGCTGCGCTCCCCATTTCAAGCGCGTGGCCTACGAGGCCGATCCCGAATCTCCCCTCACCCGCGCCCAGGGCTATGAAGGCGGAGGCTGCCTGGCCGGCATTCACTACTGCCGCATCACCCCCCAGGGAGAGGTCACCGCCTGTCCCTACATTCCCGACGAGGAAGGCAACATCCGGGAACAGGGCTTCTGGAAGATTTGGGACAATGCGGAAAACTTCCAGCGCCTGCGCAATCCCGAACTCAAGGGCAAGTGCGGCAAATGTGAATACCGCAAGCTCTGCGGCGGCTGTCGCGCCCGCCCCCTGGCCATGGGCGGCGACCTCATGGACGCCGACCCCTGGTGCGGCCACTCCCCGTCCGGCAGGGCGGTAATCCAGCCCTGGGTGGAACCCGCCACGGGCAGCCTGCCCTGGACGCCGGAAGCCGATCGGCGCCTGGCGCGCATTCCCGGTTTCCTGCGCAAGATGGTACGCAAACGGGCGGAGAGCCATGTGCGCAGCCTGGGGGAAACCGAGGTGACGGTGGAACACCTGAGCCGGCTGGCGAAGAACCGCTTCGGCGGCAAGCTCCCCGGTCGATGCCTACGGGCCGCACCGGAAACCTCTTACCCGGACAACCTGGCCTGGACGGCGGAAGCCCGCGACTGGCTGGAGGCTCTGCCCGACTTCCTGCACGACGGCATACAGGCCGTGGCCGAGGACGTGGCCCGCGGCGAAGGCCGCCTGGAAGTCAACATGGGCCTGCTGCGGCGCCTGGAGGAAGAAAGCGACGGCAGCCGCAAGCTGCCCTGGGAAGAAGAAGCCGAGTCCTGCATGAACGAACTTCTGCGACAACACTCCTCCCATGCCGGCATGTTCATCCGCCCCACCATGGAAGCTGCCGCGGAACGCGAAGCAAAACGCCGCAGCGCCATCGTGGTGGTTCGGCAAGATGTGGAAAAGGTCTTCGACACGAACCTGGCCGGGGTGGAATGGGATACGGCCGCCCTGTCCCGGGTGGAATCCGCGCCTTCCTTCATTCGTGGCGGTATCAAAAAGGCAGCGGAATTCAACGCCCGCAGGGAGGGGCTGACCCTCATCACACCCGATGACCTCACCCGTTTCCGCAACCGCGCCATGATGAAGGCCGTACGTCGCATGAAGGGGTTCGGCATGGGAGAGCTGAGTTTCGACGCCTTCGACACCGCCCGCCACCGGGTGCCCCGCCTCAAGGAAAACCCGCAGGCGGAAAAACGCTTTGCCGAGATCCGGGGCTACGTGGAGCAGAAAAAGCGGGACAAGGGTGGGCCCCTGGGAGTCATCGACCAGGAACTGCTGCGCAAGATGAAGGCCGAGCTGGAGAAGAAGCAATGAGCCACCCGCAGGTACTGATTCTCGGTGCTGGCATTTCCGGCCTGTCCACCGCCTGGTGGCTGGCCCGCCAGGGCGTCGGCGTGGAGATCTGGGAGGCCGGTAGCCGCCCTGGGGGCAAGATCCGCAGCCGCGGTGAAAACGGCTATCTGATGGAAGACGCCGCCGCTCTGCTGGTGAATTTCCGCCCCGAGGTGGACCGATTGGTGGCAGAAACCGGACTGGATTCCTGCCGCCTGTCTCGCAGCAATGACCTGAAACGCTACATCCTGCACCGCGGCGGACTGAAGCCTATTCCCATGTTCCTGCCGGCCCTGCTGGCTTCGCCCCTGTGGAGCCCCCGAGGCAAGCTGCGCCTCATGGCCGAAGCCTTCATTCCCAGGAGCAGCCGGGAAGGCGAGAGCGTGAGTGACTTCATCACCCGGCGTCTGGGACGGGAAGTGCTGGACACGGCCATGGACGCCTTCGTCTCCGGCACCCTGGCCTCGGATCCGGACCTGGCGGAAGCCCGCTCCGTGCTGCCCCGGCTCACGGCCCTGGAAGACCGCTATGGCAGCCTCACCGCCGGCATGTTCATCAACAAGGTACTCAAGCGCCGCCGGGCCAACAATGCCGACACCTTCTCCTTCCGGGGCGGCATGTCCCGCCTGACCGAAACCCTGGCAAGGGCACCGGGCGTGAACATTCGCTACGGCACCTCGGCCCTGGAGATCCACCGGATGGGCAATGCCTGGCAGGTGCTGGGGGAAAGACCGGAAGGCACCGTGGAAAGGATCGTGCCCCAGCTGGTACTGAGCACACCGGCCCCGGTCAGTGCCTCCTTGCTCCATCCCCTGGACAAAGAACTGGGCCGGCTGCTGGGCGGCATCGAATACGGCCCGGTAGCCGTGTTGCACATGGGCCTGTCCCGCCACCAGGTACGCCATTCCCTGGATGGCACAGGATTCCTGTCAGGCAGGCGCGACGGGCTGGCGGTGAACGGCAACCTGTGGATGAGCCGCATCTTCCCGGACCGGGCGCCCCGGGGCAAGGTGCTGCTCACCAGCTACCTGGGCGGCGTGCGCCAGCCCCAACGGCTGGATCATGACGATGACCGGCTGGTGGACGAGGCCCTTGGCAGCCTGGCGCCCATCCTGGGCATCCGCGGCGCACCGGAGCAGATCGGCATCCGGCGCCATTTCCGGGGTTTGCCCCTCTACCATGGCCAGTACCACGCCCGCCTGGCGCAAGTTCGCCGGCAACTGCAAACCCTGCCCGGCCTGCACCTTAACGGCAACTACATGGACGGGGTTTCCGTGCGCGAGCGCATTTTCCAGGGAGAACGCCTAGCCCGGACCATCACCGCCGCCCTGCCGCATCTCGGCTGGCATCACCAGGAAAAGTCCCGACTGCAAACGGCTTGAACACCATGGACAGGAATACCCCGGAACAACCTGGCACCAGTTTCCGCCCCCTGCGGCTGATCCTGGTCATACTCGGGCTGCTTCTGGTCATATCCTTCGCCGCCCAGTGGTATAGTCGCAACATCACCATGCCCCGCTATTGCGAGTATTCCGGCGACATCCTGGCCAAGGTGCGGGATGTGCTGACGGAAAAGACGCCGGCGGGAAATGGTGATCGCAAACCCTGGATCATTGCCGCCCGCCTGACCTTCCTGGTGCCACGCAAGGCAGACGAGCCGCTGGAATCCTACCTGGACAGACTGCAAAGGCATATCGACCGGCAATGCCCATAGTTCAGCCGCCAACACCGCCGACCCAGCTGGGCAAGCTCAGGACCTTCATCCGCCTGTTCCTGCCCATACTCCTGGTGCTGCTAATCATTGGCGCCATGCACTACTACACCTTCTACACCACGGAACACAGCCGCATGGAATCCACGGAATCCCTGAACGTGGACCTGGCGCGGCGCATGATCCGCGAGGACATTGCCGACGTGGTGAAGGATCTGCGTTTTCTCGCCGAGCACATCGAAAAGCAAGGCCTGCCCGAAGCCCTGCCCTGGACCCGGGAACAGCGCATCGCCGAGGAATTCAAGGTGTTCGCCCACAACAAGGGACTGTATGACCAGATCCGCTATCTGGACAACAGCGGCATGGAGATCGTGCGCGTAAACTACAACGAGGGCAACGTGGAAGTGGTTCCCTACGGCGAGCTGCAGAACAAGTCCAGCCGCTATTACTTCCGGGAAGCCCTGGCTCAGGAACCCGGCGGCATCTATCTGTCACGCTTCGACCTCAACGTGGAGAACGGCAGGATCGAAGAACCCTTCAAGCCGGTGATCCGTTTCGGCACTCCGGTCATCGACCACAACGGCAACAAGAGCGGCATCGTGCTCATCAACTATCTCGGCGCCCGGCTCATTGACAACTTCACCCGCGCCGCTGCCAGCATCGCCGATCACATCGAGCTGCTCAACGGTGAGGGATACTGGCTGAGCAGCCCCAGACACGAGAACGAATGGGGTTTCATGCTGGACCGCAACATCCGCTTCCAGAACGATCATCCCATCGCCTGGAACGTTATCTCCACCCACGACTCGGGCCAGTTCGAAACCGATGGTGGGGTGTTCACCTTTACCACCATACACCCCCTGAAGGCGGCGCTGGCGGCGGTTCCCGACCTGGATGGCGGCTCCGTACAGCAGGGTCCCCTGCCCCGGTGGAAGATCGTCTCCTACATTCCCGCCAACCAGATCGCCTCCACCCTGCCCCAGTTCCTGAAGAACAACGCCGCCCTCTACCTGTCCATGTTCGCCCTGCTGTTCATCGGCACCGGTTTTCTCGCCCGCACCACCCACCTGCACCGCATCGCCGATGCCCAACGCGCCTACGAGCAGCGTTTTCGCCACACTTTGGAAAACATCGACCTGGCGGCCGTGGCTCTCAACCGCAACGGCGAGGTGACCTTCTGCAACAACCACTTCCTGTACATCACGGGATGGAAACGGGACGAGGTCATCGGCAGGAACTGGATAGACCGCTTCGTCTCGGAAGATGACCGGGAGAACGTATCAGGCATCATCGCTTCCATGGACGACCCGTCCAGCTTTCCTTCCCACCTGGAACTGCTGGTGAAGACCTGCGACGGCAAGCCCCGCCTCATCACCTGGAACAACACCCTGTCTTTCGACAGCAAGGGCGAGGTCATCGGCGTCACCGGCATCGGTGAGGACATCACCGAGATGCGCCGCACCCAGACCGAACTCCTCAAGCTCTACCAGGCCGTGGAGCAGAGCCCCAGCTCCGTGGTCATCACCAATCCCAATGGCGACATCGAGTACGTGAATCCGAAGTTCACCGAGGTTTCCGGCTACCGGGCGGAGGAAGTCATGGGCAAGAATCCGCGCATCCTAAAGTCCGGTGAAACCACACCGGACGAGTACGCCGACCTGTGGCAGACCATCAGGAACGGCGGCGAATGGCGCGGCGAGTTCCACAACCGGCGCAAGGACGGCAGCCTGTACTGGGAGGCCGCCGCAATTTCCGCCATCCGGGACAGCGAGGGCAACATCACCAGCATCCTGGCGGTGAAGGAAGACATCACGGAAAAGAAACGCCTGGAAACCGAAGTGGAGAAACAGAACCGGGAGCTGGCCCTGGCGGAGACCATGGCGGCCATGGGGCGCATGGCCAGCATGATCGCCCACGACCTGCGCAACCCCCTTTCCTCGGTAAAGATGACCCTGCAGATCCTGGGCAAGAAGGCCAACCCGGCCACCGGCGAGGATACCCGCGAGCTGTGCGGTATCTCCCTGGAACAGATCCGTTACATGGAGGAGATCCTCTCCGACATGCTTTCCTACTCCCGCCCGGACGCTCTCAAGCCCGAGTGGATACCGATGGACAAGGTCATCGACCTGGCTGTGAGCATGTCCCAGCGCCGCCAGTACAAGAAGAAGGTTCACCTATACACCCAGTACCACTCCGGCCTGCCCACCATCTACGCCGACCCAACCAAACTGCGCCAGGTGTTCTCCAACCTCATCTCCAATGCCTTCCAGGCCACTCTGGGCAGCGACCACCCGGAAGTGAGCATAGAGGCCATGATCGAACTTGGCGACGAAGGCACCTCCGTGCGCGTGGACATCTGCGACAACGGCTGCGGCATCAGCGAAGAGGAACGCCAGCGGATCTTCGAGCCCTTCTACACCACCCGCGCCAAGGGCACAGGGCTGGGCCTGGCCATCGTCAAGCGCATTCTGGAGCAGCACAAGGCCACCATAGAGGTGTCGGACAACCAGCCCCAGGGCACCTGTTTCTCCGTGGTGTTGCCCATCAACCCGGTAAATCCCGCCCCACAAAGTGAAAGAATCATGGAGGCCGAGCAACCATGAGCAAGATTCTCATCGTCGATGACGACATCGCCAGCAGCCGCACCTTGCAGCTACACCTGAACAGCCAGGATCACCAGGTCCGACTGGCCGCCAGCGTGGACGAGGGTCTGGCCGTGGCGGGAGAATTTCATCCCGACCTCATCATCCTGGATATCCGCATGCCGGGCCGGTCCGGCCTGGAAGGCCTGCCGGACTTCAAAGCCCTCCTGCCCCAAACGCACATCATCATGATCACCGCCTTCCACGATATGGACAGCACCATAGAGGCCATGCAGCAGGGAGCCGATGACTACATCCACAAACCCATAGACATCGACGAACTGGACGCTTCCATCAACAAGATACTCGATACCAGCGGCGAAAGCGACGAGCTGCTGTGCTCCGCTCCCACGGAAGGCCTGAGCCATCACACCACCATGGTAGGCCGCAGCCATGCCATGAAAGAAGTATTCAAGACCATCGGCCTGGTAGCCAAGAGCCCAGCCACCATACTGATCACCGGCGAGTCCGGCACGGGCAAGGAGCTGGTGGCCCGGGCCGTGCACCGCTCCAGCGAAACACCGGACGGCCCCTTCATCGCCATCAACTGCGCCGCATTGGTGGAAACCCTGCTCGAGTCCGACATGTTTGGCCACGAGAAGGGCTCCTTCACCGGCGCCGTGAGCCGCCAGGAAGGCAAGTTCTCCCTGGCCCGGGGAGGCACCATCTTCCTGGACGAGGTGGGCGAGCTGTCTCCCGCCATGCAGGCAAAGCTCCTGCGTGTGTTGCAGTACAAGGAATACACGCCCCTGGGGGCCAAGAAGGCCCAGCGCTCCGACGCCCGGGTGATCACCGCCACCAACGTGGACCTGGAGAAGAAGGTGCAGGAAGGCAGTTTCCGCGAGGATCTCTACTACCGGCTGCAGGTGATCAACATTCACTTGCCGCCCCTGCGGGAGCGCAAGGAAGACCTCATGGACCTGGTGCAGACCCTGCTGGCACGCATCAACCAGGAACTGCACAGCAACGTCACCCACATCGCCAAGGATGTGATCAGTTGCCTGCAGGCCTACGAATGGCCGGGCAACGTGCGGGAGCTGGAAAACGTGCTCATGAAGGGCGTGGCCCTGTCCCATGGCGACACTTTCACCCGGGAGCTGCTGCCCGACTACATCCGCAACCAGGCCGGCCAGGCACCGGCCATCGAGGACAAGCCCCTAACCGACCGCAGCCTGGAAGAGGTGGAAAGAGAGCACGTGAAGCGCATCCTGGAGGCCACTGGCTGGCACCGGGGCAAGGCCTGTGAAATCCTCGGGGTCTCCCGCCCCCGGCTGCGGCGCATGATCAACCAGTATGACCTGGTTCCGCCCCAGGGTGTCGTCGTCGAGGACTCAGGCGAATGATCCGCTCCACCTGAGGCACCGCCGGCCGGGAGTCATTCCCCGCGAAACAGCTCCGGCTCCAGCTCATGACGGTGCAACAGGCGGTAGAACTCCGTGCGGTTACGCTTTGCCAGACGGGCTGCCCGGCTGACATTGCCCGCCGTGGCCTGCAGCAGCCCCACCAGATAGTCACGCTCGAATTCCTGGTGTGCCTGGGCCAGGGGAAGGATCTCATCCTGCCTGTGGCGCAGGGCCTCCTGAACCAGTACATCGGAAATCACCGGCGTGGGTGAAAGCGCTGCCGCCTGTTCCACCACATTGAGCAGCTGGCGCACGTTTCCCGGCCAGGGCGCCAGCATCAGGGCCTGCATGGCCTCGGATGAGAAACGGCGTGCCCTGCAGCCTCGCTCGCCGGCCTGTTGCAGAAAATACCGTGCCAGCACGGGAATGTCCTCCCGCCGCCGGGACAGGGGCGGAATCTCCAGCATCACCACGTTCAGACGGTAGTACAGGTCTTCCCGGAAGCGCCCTTCCTCTATGGCCTGCTCCAGGTTGGCATGGGTGGCCGCCACCACCCTCACGTCCACGGGAAAGGACTCGCTGGAACCCACGGGCCGCACCTCGCCGTCTTCCAGCACCCGCAGCAGCTTGGCCTGGAACTCCACGGGCATGTCGCCGATCTCGTCGAGAAACAGGGTGCCGCCATCCGCCGACTCGAACAAGCCCTTGCGATTACTGGTGGCCCCGGTAAAGGCGCCGCGGCGATGACCGAAGAGCTCGGATTCCAGCAGGTTCTCGGGAATGGCGGCGCAGTTCACCGGCAGAAAGGGCGCTTCCTTCCGGGGGCTGGCACGATGCAGGGCGCGGGCCAGCAGTTCCTTGCCCGTGCCGCTGGGACTCTGGATGAGCACACTCACCTCCGTCTGCGCCACCCGGTAGGCCTTTTCCAGCAGCGCCTCCATGGCGGCGCTCTCGCCGATGATGCCGGCCCGCCAGTCCTCCCCCTCACCCGGTCGCACAGGGTCTTCCGGGTGCGCCTGCCCCAGAGCATCCTGGATGCTCTGCAACAGCTCCCCGCCGTCGAAGGGCTTGGTGAGATAGCTGAACATGCCCTTACGGGTAGCGCGCACCGCATCTGGAATACTGCCGTGGGCGGTGAGCATGATCACCGGCAGGGCCGGCGCCTGTTTCTGTATGGCGTCGAACAGGGCCATGCCGTCCATGCCCTGCATGCGTAAATCCGTGATGACCAGGTGGGGCCGCCGGGCGCTTATCCTGCCCAGGGCCTGGCGCCCACTGACAGCCGTTTCCACCAGGTAGCCATTGGCCCGCAGGCGCAGGGAGAGCAGTTTGAGCAGCCCCGGGTCATCATCCACCACCAGGATCCGGTGATGGCCGGGCGGGGAGCTTGTCGGCTGCAGGGGCGATGAAGGACTGTTCCTTTTCATTGATGTTCTGCTCTATCTGTTTGAGTTGTTGCAACCGGGAACCCAGATCCTCCAGCCGCACCGAAAGCTCCCTGTTCCGGGCCTCTTGCCCGTTCAGGCGGTGTTGCAGCTCCAGATTGCGCAACCTCAGCTTGCGTTCATGCCGTAACCGGTCACGCAGAAGCAGAGCCAACCGCTGGGCCCGAACCTTTTCCAGCAGGACACCGGATTCGAGGAGCTCCTCGGCAAGTTTCAACGCCCGCGCTCTTTCGGCAACCCCTCCCCTGCTGTAGACCAGGGCGAGACGCAGCTGACCACACTCATCCATCGACAGGGCCTGGCGCTGCTGCAGGGCTTTCACAAAGCCTTCCCTGGCTTCCCTGTTCATGGAGGCATAAGTCACGTAGTCTGCCAGCAGGTCATGGCAGGCCGGAGCTGATCCAGCCGCCGGGGACGGGGCGGGTGAAAGCGACTTCTGAATGGAGGCGCAGCCGGCAAGCAGCAGTGCCGGCAACAGCAACAGCTTGTTCATGTCTCTTCCCATACCGGCAACCTGACCCGAAAATGAGCGCCCCGCTCCCTGTCCAGCAGCTCCACCGACCCCCCATGCATGTCCAGATATCTCCTCACCAGGGACAGCCCCAGTCCGGTACCTCGCACCGGGCCGGTGGAAGGCGATCTACCCTGGAAGAAGGGCTCGAACAGGTGCTGCCTGTCCTCCCGGGCCACACCCCACCCCTGGTCTATGACATCCATGACCGCCTGATGGTTCTCCCGGCGCAGGGAAATTGAGACCTGGGTACCATCCGGGGAGTACTTGATGGCGTTGGACAACAGGTTGTCGATGACCGCCTGCAACTGCTTCTCGTCGCCGTTCACCTTTACCGGTTCCAGGTCCAGCTTCACCTTCATGCCCCGGCTCTTCAGGGTCAGCTCATGCTTCTTCACCGCGCCTGGCACCAGCGTGGAAACATCCAGGGGCTGCTTGCGCGAGAGTTTCTCTTCCGACAGGGCCAGGTTGAAGTTCAACAGGCTTTCCACCTGCGTCTGCAACCGCAGGCTGTTCTCCCGGAGAATGCCCGTCACCTCGGCCTGATCCGGCGTCAGTTTCCCCATGATGCCTTCATCCAGCAATTCCGCCGCCTCTCGGATGGCGGTGAGGGGCGTCTTCAGCTCATGGGAGACATGGTGCAGGAAACTCGTTTTCTGCTCCTGCAGGGCAATCAGGCGGCGACGCAGCCAGTCCAGTTGTTCACCGAGTTCGTACACGTCCTGGGGCCCCCTCACCCTTATGGGCCCGGACAGCTCACCACCGCCCAACTGACGGATGGCCCTGCCCAGCCGGCGCAGGGAATTGGAAATCAGCACGCTGAAGATCACCGCAACAAGCAGGGCCACGGGAATCAGCACCACCGCCTGCCCAAGCAGGAGCTTTCTCAGGGAGTCGATCTGCTCATTGATACGCCGGCTTTCCCGGGACACCAGGGCGGTGACATCGAAAGGAATGGGCGCCGCAAGATCCGCCAGCTGCTCTTCCTCCCGCAGGCGTTTCTTCCCGTCAGCCAGTTGAGCCGGAGCCAGCAACAGCTTCTGGTAAAGCCGGGACTCGTTCTCCCGCAACTGCTCCAGACGCGACGCCAGCACCTCATCCCGGGGCAGGCCCAGCAGGCGCTCCATCTCCTCCAGGAACTGTTGCCGCTGGCTCTCGTAACGGGAAAGAATGGCGTCATCCCCCAGCACCAGGTACTGCAGGGCGCTGCGCTCCATGTTCAGTGCCTGCCCGGCAATGAGCCGCCCGGACTCCACTGCCGAGGTGGAGGCATGCACTGCCTGCTGCACCTTCTCCGCCAACCGGTCCACCTGCACCATGGTATTGAGCAATCCCAGGGCAAGGGGAATGGCGGCAAGAAAGAAACCCAGCAGGGTGAGCTGGAGTATGGATGCTGGCCTGATCGACATGCCCTGATTCTGCCAAACAAATTTCTCCTGCACGAACTGTCGCCACCCGGCGACACCCGTATATCCACTGACTGCCGCACATCCGCACCGGCAGTGTCTCCATGCAGCGACAGCCCGCGCCTCCCCGGCATCCACCGAAGAACGAACAAACCCCCATTTTTTCAATAAGTTATAAAAACTGGCACAGGGATTGCTCTACCAGGGAACAGGCCGCAACACGGTCTGTATGACAACCAATCCAATATGCAAGAAAAGGAGCTACATCATGTCTAAGAAAATTGTTCTCGCTATCCTGGGCACCCTGTTTGCTGCCGGCAGTATTGCCGGAGGTGCCTTCGCAGCCCTGGACAGGGATCTGAACGGCAACATCAGCAAGCAGGAAGCCTCCGTGGTGCCCAGCCTGGCCGAACAGTGGGATTCCCTGGACAAGGACGGCAACGGCTACCTCAGCAAGGAGGAATTCGAGACTTTCGAAAACGCCAATAAATCCGGCGAGGATACTTCCGCGGTGAAAGACGCGCCCATGACATCCCAGGGCAAATGAAAGCGAAGGAACATGAAAGTGTTCTGAGCCAGAGCTGAGTCTTTCGCTCATGCCGCCCCGCCATCAGTTCGATGGCGGGGTTTTTTTACTTGCG
>CAZWRE010000035.1:0-9477 GCA_964636335.1 uncultured Sedimenticola sp.
CCGCCGCGACCTCCGCACAAGGATGTGCGGCGCGAAGCGGAGGTATGGGGAAACCGCATTTTTCCCATGCCGATGAGGAAACGGGCAGGGAATGCCCGTTTCCGGTTCAAAGGAGCAGCGGCGCCCTCGCCACGATCCATCGGCCCGGGGGCGGGCCTCCTACGGATGGTTGCCTCGCCGCACCCCATCGGCCCGAGGGCGGGCCTCCTACAGGGGATGTAGGAGCGGCGCCCCCGCCGCGACACCCGCACAAGGAAGTGCGGCGCGAAGCGGAGGTATCGGGAAACCGCGTTTTCCCATGCCGAGAAGGAAACGGGCAAGGAAAGCCCGTTTCCGGTTCAAGGGAGCAGCGGCGCCCCCGCCGCGACCCTTTGGCTTGGGACTCCTGCTGTAATGTGGTCATGGCGTTATGGGGTGGGTGATGGCATCATTTGGCCATGGGCGTGTCGCCCTGGTGGGATGAGGATATGGGTGGGAACAAGAAAGATATCGAAGATTTGCAGGTGCGCATCAGCTTTCAGGAAGACAGCCTTCAGGAGTTGAATCTGACCGTGGCCCGTCAGCAGACGGAGCTGGAGATTTTGCGCGGGGAACTGCTGCGCCTGCAGGAACGCCTGCTGGAGCTGGAACGCAATCAGCCGGGCGGAAGCGAAGCGGCCGGCTTGGAGCTGCCGCCACACTATTGAGGCTGGCCGCTTTCAGTCTGGGTTCTGCCGGTTCACTGATCTTGCCCACCAAAGGGTAGCCCCGGCCACGGAAGCGGGCATGGCGGCCAGGTTCACCACGGGGATCATCATCAGCAGGTTGGCGGCGGCGCCGAAGGCCCAGGTCTGAAAGGGCCGCTTGCGCAGCAGGCGGCGCTGTTCGGCGGGGCGGATATGGTGGTTGCCCATGGGGTAGTCCACGTATTCGATGCTCAGGAACCAGAAGCCCAGCAGCAGCCAGAGCAGGGAGCCGATGGCGTTGAGGCCGGGAATGATCATGAGGATGAGCACCGGGACGGCGCGCAGGATGAAATACCAGATCTTGCCCAGTTCGCCGGTGATCGCGGGGACGATTTCCGCCATGATGCTGCCGCTGTGGTCCTCGGGCAGCCGGCCGGTGAGCTGCTTTTCCACCTGGGCGGCGAGAATGCCGTTGAAGGGCGAGGCGATGAGATTGGCCACCATGGTGAAGCTGTAGAAGGCGATGACCAGGTAGGTGAGGGCGAACAGGGGCCAGAGCAGCCATTCCAGGTAACTCATCCAACTGTCCGCGGGCAGGGCCCAGTCGATGAACTCCTGGAAATAGAGGCTGCCGATCCAGGCTGTGAGGCTGAAGATCAGGATGTTGATCAGCAGGGGCATGAACACATAACGCCGCAGGCCGGGGCGAAACAGCAGTCCCAGCCCGCGCAGGGGCATCATGAAGGCGCTCAATACGGGGATCATTTCGCAATGGCCCTTTTGAACCAGTTCTTCAACATGCGTTTTTCCATTCCCAGGGATTCGCCGCTTCCCGTGCGCATGCCGGCGCTGAGGGTGCGGCTTTGCAGTTTTTCGTCACCTTCCTTGAGTACATTGCCGCCGGCATCCAGCAGGCGGTAGTGGAAGACCATTCTCGCGGGATAGCTGTCCTTGACCACGCGCACGTCCTGGTGCTGGGTGCGGGCGCCGCTCATCTTCACGTCGCCGGCCAGGTCCAGATCGGTGATGGTCATTTCCAGTTTCTGTCCGTCGGGCAGGGAAGCGGCCAGTTCCTGTATGACGTTTTCCAGTTCCGTCAGGGTGTGGTTCAGAAAGGCTTCCTGGGAACCTTCGCTGGCCGTTACATCCTTGTACGATGCTGGATTGGACCAGTTGACCACGGCATGTCCGCCCGCCATGGCCGGAAGCGGGAACAGCAGGCTGATGAGGAGTATGCTCGTCTTGTTCATGGCAATGTCCTGAAGCGGTGTGTCTGTTGGATCATGATATACCGCTCCCGGTTTCACAGATAGCCCAGGATCAACGCGCCCAGCGCCAGCCGGTAGATGGCAAAAGGCGCCATGCCCATGCGCTCGATGAAGCGCAGGAAGAAATGGATGGTGGTGTAGGCGGCCACGAAGGACAGGAACACCCCCAGCCCCAGGTCCAGCCAGTGCACGCTTTCTTCAGAGGTGACCAGGTCCTTGCCTACCCAGATCACCGAGGCCAGGATGGTGGGGATGGAAAGCAGGAAGGAGAAACGTGAGGCGGCTTCCCGGGTGTAACCCAGCATCAGGGCGGCGGCCATGGTGATGCCGGAGCGGGAGGTGCCGGGGATCAGGGCCAGGGCCTGGGCGGCGCCGATGAACAGGGCGTGGCGGAAGTTCATGTTGCCGATATTCAGTTGGCGGCGTGAGCCGTGGTCGGCCCACCACAGGAGCAGGCCGATGCCGATGGTGGTGGCGGCGATCACTTCCGGGGCGCGCAACTGGTGCTCTACCAGATCCTTGATGAGCACGCCCACCACCATCACCGGAATGGTTGCGAGAATGATGGCCCAACCCAGGCGGCTGTTGGCCGTGCTTTCGCCGCCGGGCGCCAGGGAGGCGAACCAGTCGTGGAGCATGGCGAAGACTTCCCGGCGGAAGTAGATGACCACCGCCAGCAGGGTGCCCAGGTGCACGGCAAGATCGAAGGCCAGGCCCTGATCGGCATAGCCGAATACATAAGGCGCCAGTATCAGGTGCGCGGAGCTGGAAATTGGCAGGAACTCGGTGAATCCCTGGATCAGGGCCAGCAGGGTGATCTGTATCAGGTCCATGTCAGGTGACGGGCTTGCCGGGAATGGGGCGCAATGATACCCGCATCAGGCGGGTTTTAGAAATTTCAGTCGGGGCGGATTGGTTTCCACCGTGGCGATGGCGGCGATGAAACCGTCCCGGGGAATGAACTGCCGGCATGATGTTTCCGTTTCCGAAACCTGTTGTTCGAAGATACCCCGGCCCAGGGCCTTCTGCCGGGCCTCCATGACGGTCCAGCGGCTGAAGAAAAGCCGCTGGCTGTCCCGGTCGCTCATGTTCTGCAACATGGCGGCGGTTTCCGCGCCAAACATGCGGGTGGCGATTCGCTCCGGGTAGCGCACCGGCCGCAACTGTTCCAGATCCACGCCCAGGGGCTGTCGGCCCACGGCCAGCAGGCCCAGTCCATGGCTGTGGCTCAGGTTGAACTCCAGCTCGTGATCCGGCAGGTAGGGCTTGCCACCCTCGGCCGTGGCCATGTTCAGGCTGGCCGCGGCCTGCCCCAGGTAAGCGGCCAGGATACGCCGGGTGAGACCGCGGGTGTTCAGGTAGCGCCAGGCGGCCCGTGCATGACGGAAGCCGCCGTGACGTTCCCGTTCCGCCGCGCTCAACAGATCCAGGGGTTGGGGCGAGCCATCCAGATCCAGTCGCCAGACATGCACTTCATCCTCCGCCAGGGGCAGGGAGGATTCCAGGGGTTGTTCTTTCCAGGCGGGTTGATGCACGGGCTGATCTGATGAAGTCCAATGGCAACAAGTGTATCATCTGCGCCCATGCCAAAGACCATCAAGCCCCGAAGCCCCAAGGCAGCCGAGGAACAACTGCCTGCCCACCTGCATCCGGTGCTCAGGCGGGTCTATGCCTGCCGCGGGGTGGCCGATGCCAGGGAACTGAACCTGGGGCTGGACGCCCTGCTGCCCGTGGAACTCATGACCGGGGCGGATGAAGCCGCCGCCATCATCGCCCGGGTGATGGACGAAGGAGGGCGCATCCTGGTCATTGGTGATTTCGATTGCGACGGCGCCACCAGCACGGCCTTGTCGGTGCTGGCCCTGCGCGCCATGGGGGCGGAACAGGTGGACTATCTTGTGCCCAACCGCTTCGAGTACGGCTATGGCCTCACCCCGGAGATCGTCGATCTGGCGGCGCAACAGCATCCCCAGCTCATTATTACCGTGGACAATGGCATCTCCAGCGTGGAGGGCGTGGCGGCGGCCAACGCTCTGGGGATACGGGTCATTGTCACGGATCATCATCTGCCCGGCGAACGCCTGCCGGAAGCCGCGGCCATGGTCAATCCCAACCTGCCGGACAGTGAGTTTCCCGCCAAGGCCACGGCCGGGGTGGGAGTGATCTTCTATGTGTTGCTGGCCCTGCGCGCCCTGTTGCGCGAGAAAGGCTGGTTCGTCCGGCGGCCCGAACCCAATATGGCGGACTACCTGGATCTGCTGGCCCTGGGCACCGTGGCGGATGTGGTGCCCCTGGAACACAACAACCGCATCCTGGTGCGCCAGGGGCTGATGCGCATTCGCGCCGGGCGCTGCCGGCCGGGAATTTCCGCCCTGCTGGAAGTGGCCGGGCGCAGCCAGCACCGGGTACAGGCGTCGGATCTGGGCTTTGCCGTGGGCCCGCGCCTGAATGCCGCGGGGCGCCTGGATGATATGTCCATCGGCATCGAGTGCCTGCTGGCGGATGATCCCCCGCGGGCCCGGCAGCTCGCCGTGGAGCTGGACAGGCTGAACCGGGAGCGGCGGGCCATAGAAGACGACATGCGCCAGCAGGCGGAGGAAATGATGGACAGCCTGTTGCTGAAGGAATCGGATTTGCCTCCGGGGCTCTGCCTGTATGATGACAGTTGGCACCAGGGCGTCATCGGCATCCTGGCGTCGCGGATCAAGGAACGCTACCATCGTCCGGTGATCGCTTTTGCGCCGGGAGAAGACGGCGAGATCAAGGGTTCGGCGCGCTCCATTCCCGGTGTGCACATCCGCGACATGCTGGACGAGGTAAATGCAAGATTTCCGGGATTGGTGCCGAAGTTCGGGGGCCATGCCATGGCCGCGGGCCTGACCCTGGAGGCGCATCGCCTGGAGGAATTCCGTGAAGCCTTTCTTGTTGTGCTTCGGGATCACCTGGAAGAGCGGGATCTGCAGCCGGTGCTCGAATCCGACGGCGAGATTGCCCCGGAGGACATGGGCCTGGAGCTGGCCGGCGAACTGGCCGAGGGCGGCCCCTGGGGCCAGGGTTTCCCCGAGCCCCTGTTTCACGGCGAGTTCGAGGTGGTGCGGCAACATCTGCTAAAGGACAGGCACTGGAAGCTGGTGGTGCAGCCCGCCGGTGGTTCGCGGGTCATCGACGCCATTGGTTTCAATCTGGCGGCGGAATGTCCCGCGCCCCTGCCGGAGCGGGTGCTCATGGCCTATCGGCTGGATATCAACGAGTTTCGCGGCAATGTGAACCTGCAGCTTCGCATCGCCCACCTGGAGGCCGCATGAAGGAAAGGGAACTGGATGAGGATGGCCTGGTCATCCGCCCCAACAAGACCCGGCGGAAACGGGAGCTGGCGGAGCTCCAGTCCCTGGTGATGGAGATCATCAAGCTGGGAGAGGGCGAGCGGGACAAGCTGAATCTGGACAGCAAGTTTCTCGAAGGGGTGGCGCTGGCGGCGAAGATGAAGCCTTCCAGTGGACGCAACCGGCAGATCAAGTACCTGGTAAAGCTGTTGCAGAAGCAGGATCTGGAGCAGGTGCGGCAATGGTTCGACAACCGCGACAGCAAGCACTCGGAAGAGAACCGCCGCTTTCATGCCCTGGAACAATGGCGCGACCGGCTGGTGGAAGAGGGGGATGCCGCCCTTGGTGAGTTTCTCCAACGGTATCCGCGCGCGGACCGGCAGCAGGTCCGCTCCCTGATGCGTTCGGCAAGCCGCGAGAAGGCCACGGGCAAACCGGCGGGAGCGGGACGCAAGTTGTTCCGCCTGCTGAGGGAAATATCGGCGGATATGTGAAAATCTGCTAACTTGTAACTAACAGAACAACAATCCAGGTTTTCATGCAGCCATCTTCCAGACCCGTCTTTCTCAACCTGTGGCAAATCCGCCTGCCCGTGGCGGCGGTCATGTCCATCGCTCACCGGGTGGCGGGCGTGGTGCTGTTTCTGGCCATTCCCCTGTGCATTGCCCTGGTGTCTCTGGCCCTGTCCGGGGAGGACGGTTTTACGCGCACGATTTCGCTGCTGCATTCCCCGGCCGGAAAGCTGGGGCTGTTCCTGCTGCTGTGGGCCCTGTCCCATCATTTTCTGGCGGGTATCCGCTACCTGCTGCTGGACGCGCACCTGGGCGTGCGCGCCCCGTATTTCCGGCACAGCGCCCGGGCGGTACTGGTGGCTGCACCCATCGTGGCCTTGTTCTTGCTGTGGGGATTGATGTGAGCCGCCAGCTTTCCGGTTTTCGCGCCTGGATGTGGCAGCGGGTCAGCGCCGTCTATCTCGCCCTGTACATTGCCTGGATATTGGCGCGCCTGATGGTAGCGCCGCCCGCGGATCAGCAGGCCCTTCAGGACTGGATGAGCAGCCTGGGCATGTGGCTGGCCACGGCGGTGTTCATGCTCATGCTGCTGCTTCACGCCTGGGTGGGTGTGCGGGACGTGGTGCTCGATTATGTGAAGCCGGCCGCCCTGCGCCTCCTGGTGCTGGCTGCCGTGCTGGCCTTTCTCCTGGCTTGCGGTCTCTGGGCCCTTGTTGTTCTGGTGGGTGTCTCATGATCTCGATAAGAAGAAATTTCGATGTGCTCATCATCGGTGCCGGCGGCGCCGGTCTGAACGCGGCGGTGCAACTGGCGAACGCGGATCTGCGCGTGGCTGTGGTATCCAAGGTCTTTCCCACCCGCTCCCACACGGTGGCGGCCCAGGGTGGTGTGAACGCGGCCCTTGGGAACGTGGACGAGGACAAGTGGCACTGGCACATGTTCGACACGGTGAAGGGGTCGGACTATCTGGGCGACCAGGACGCCATCGAGTTCATGTGCCGGGAAGCCATCCCTACCGTGTATGAGCTGGAACACAACGGTGTGCCTTTTTCCCGCCTGGACAATGGCAGGATCTACCAGCGCCCCTTCGGTGGCCAGAGCCGTCATTTCGGCAAGGAGCAGGCGGCCCGCACCTGCGCCGCCGCCGACCGCACCGGCCATGCCATCCTGCACACCCTGTACCAACAGAACCTCAAGGCGCGAAGCCATTTCTTCACCGAGTACTTTGCCATCGATCTGTTGCAGGATGCCGAGGGCGGGATCACCGGCGCCCTGGTGATGGATATCGCCAGCGGGGAGCCCATGGTGCTCAATGCCCGGGCCACCCTGCTGGCCACCGGGGGCTGCGGGCAGGTGTTCCGCACCACCAGCAATGCCCGCATCAATACCGGCGACGGCATGGCCATGGCCCTGCGCGCCGGGGTGCCCCTGCAGGACATGGAGTTCTTCCAGTTTCATCCCACGGGAGTGGCCGGGCGCGGCATGCTCATTACCGAGGCCTCCCGGGGTGAGGGAGGCTATCTCATCAACAGTGAGGGTGAGCGTTTCATGGAGCGTTATGCGCCCACGGCGAAAGACCTGGCCAGCCGTGACGTGGTGGCGCGGGCCATCGTCACCGAGGTGCGTGAAGGCCGGGGCTGCGGCCCGAAGGGGGATCATGTGCTGCTCAAGGTGGATCATCTGGGTGAGGAAACCGTGGCCAGGCGCCTGCCGGGCATACGTGAGACCAGCAAGATCTTCCTGGGCATCGACCCCGCCTTCGAGCCCATTCCCGTTTATCCCACGGCGCACTATGTCATGGGTGGCATTCCCTCGGATCGCTTCGGCCGGGTGGTGGCGCCGGCCCGCCACGGGCCGGAAGAAGTGGTGCAGGGGCTGTATGCCGCCGGTGAATGCGCCTGTGTCTCCGTACACGGCGCCAACCGCCTGGGGGGCAACTGCCTGCTGGACATCATGGTGTTCGGCCGGCTCTCGGGGCTGGATATCCTGGAGTACCTGAAGGAGAACCCCCGGCATCGCCTCACCGACAGTGCCAGCGAGGAGCGCGCCATGGCGCGCTTTCAGCGCTTCGACAGGGAAGGTGAGGGGGTTTCCGTGGCCGAGTTGAGAAGTGAACTGCAAAAGGTCATGGAAGATCACGCCGGCGTGTTCCGCACGGAGGAAATCATGCAGGCGGGGCTGGAGAAGATGCGCGGTATCCGCGAGCGCCTGGACGAGGTGCGTCTCCAGGACCGCAGCCGCACTTTCAATACCGCCCGGGTGGAGGCCTTTGAACTGGAGAACCTGGTGGATGTGGGTCTGTCCATCGTCACCTCCGCCCTGCACCGCAAGGAGAGCCGCGGCGCGCATTCGCGGCCCGACTATCCCGAGCGTGACGACCGCAACTGGATGCGCCACAGCCTGTATTTCCGTGATGGGGATCGTCTGGACTACAAGCCCGTGCGCACCCGTCCCCTGAGCGTGGACAGCTTTCCTCCAAAAGAGCGGGTGTACTGATGATGCGTTTCGAAGTCTGGCGCTACAATCCCGAAACCGATGACAAGCCCTACATGCAGGCCTTCGACCTGGAAGTGGAACGGGGCATGATGCTGCGGGATGCCCTGCTGAAGATCAAGGAGCGGGATGAAAGCTTCGCCTTCCGCCATTCCTGCGGCGAAGGTGTCTGCGGTTCCGATGGGGTGAATGTGAACGGCAGCAACCGCCTGGCCTGCATCACTCCCGTGGCCGAGCTCAAGGCGCCGGTGGTGGTGCGGCCCTTTCCCGGTCGCCCGGTGATCCGTGATCTGGTAGTGGACATGAGTGACTTCTATCGGCAGTACCAGGCTGTTGATCCCTGGCTGAAGCGCAAGGATCCCGTGCCGGAGCAGGAGAGCCTGCAAACCCCGGCGCAGCGGGCCCGGCTGGATGGCCTGTGGGAGTGCATTCTCTGTGGCTGCTGCTCCACCTCCTGTCCATCCTTCTGGTGGAATCCGGACAAGTTTCTCGGTCCCCAGGCCTTGCTTGCCGCCTGGCGTTTTCTCGCCGACAGCAGGGACCAGGGTGAAGAGGAACGCCTGGATGCCCTGGATGGCCCCTACAAGCTGTTCCGCTGTCACAGCATCATGAACTGCGTGGAAGCCTGTCCCAGGCACCTCAATCCCACCGAGGCCATCGGCCATATCCGCAACCTCATGCTGAAGAAATCCGTGTGAGCCCTCAGGGATTCAGGGAAAAGGAACGCCTGCAATGGCAGTGCCGCCGGGGCATGCTGGAGCTGGATTGCCTGCTGCGGCGCTTTCTCGATGAACACTACGACCAGGTTCCGGAAGAACTGCAGGCCGGTTTCCGCCGCCTGTTGCGCGAGGCCGACTCTCATCTGTATCACTGGCTGTTCAACAGGCCGGAGGACGCCCCGGAGCAGTATGACGAACTGATCCGCGTGCTTCGCGCCGAGTCATGACGCGCTGGAGCAGCGTTACACGCCGCGACTGGAGTTGGCGCCAAGGTCGATTGCGGCGTGTAATACCGCCCCTACGCAAATGATGTGAAAAACATGTGGTTTGGTTGGGCAAAGCGCAGCGTGCCCCACACATGGCTGAAGAACAGCCTTGTCGGGCACGGCTCTGACGGGCCTTTGCCCGACCTACGGGGTGGTTGTTTCGGCAGGCTTGAGCCCGCTCACGTACAGCGCCACGGCCTCACGCTCCATTTCGGTCAGCTTGCTGGCCAC
>CAZWRE010000036.1:0-7255 GCA_964636335.1 uncultured Sedimenticola sp.
CTGACCGTCACCAACCTGCGTCTGAGGGAACAGTTGCAGCAGCAATCCATTCGTGATCCACTGACGGGGCTTTACAATCGCCGTTACCTGGAAGAATCCCTGCCCCGGGAGGCACAGCGTGCCCGACGTACGGGCTCCAGCGTGGCCGTGATCATGCTCGACGTGGATCACTTCAAACAGGTGAACGACAAGCATGGACATATCACCGGTGACAACATTCTCCAGAAACTGGGACAGCTGCTGCAACACAATACCAGGGGCGAAGACATCGCCTGTCGCTACGGTGGTGAAGAATTCATACTCATCCTGCCCAACACCAGCCTGCAGGACGCCATGAAGCGTGCGGAAGCCATTCGCAGCTTGGCAGAAAAGAAACTCAGGGTGGATCGCGGCGATCAGACCATCAGTGCCACCCTGTCTGCCGGCGGTGCCGCTTTCCCTGATTCAGGGCCTGATCTCGAAACCGTGGCCCAGGCGGCAGACAAGGCTCTCTATCAGGCCAAGGAGCAGGGCCGAAACAAGGTTGTTGCCGCCCGCTCCGCAGGCAAGTCTCGTTGAAAAGCGGCTATTCCATTATCGGTTAACCTGGCGACCACTCAGTTCTTGTTCAACAGGTATCTGCGCAGGAACATAACCACTACCTGCTGGTAGACATCCCGGTTCTCTTTCTTGCGGTATCCATGCCCTTCGTTCAGGGCATTCATGTACCACACGGGCAAACCCCGGGCTTTCAGCGCCTTGACGATCTGTTCCGCCTCGGTCACCGGCACCCGGGGATCATTCTGTCCCTGCACCACCAACATGGGGATTCCTATCTTGTCCACATTGTTCAACGGGCTGATTTTTTCGAGGTGGGCACGCATGGCGGGATCGCGCTCATCGCCATACTCCACCCGGCGCAGGTCCCGGCGGTAGCTCTTGGTGTTCTCCAGGAAGGTCACGAAGTTGCTGATTCCAACAATATCCACCGCGGCTTTCAGGCGGGCACTGTAGTGCACGGCGCTGGCCAGCACCATATAGCCACCATAGCTGCCGCCAAACACTGCAACACGATCTTCATCCAGGTCGGGCTGCCGGACGATCCAGTCCAGCAGGGAGCCGATATCCTTCACCGAATCTTCCCGCTTGAAACCATTGTCCAGGGACAGCCAGGTCTTGCCATAACCGGATGAACCTCGCACGTTGGGCACCAATATGGCCACACCCAACTTGTTCAGCCACATCTGGTAGGTGCTGGAAAAACGCGGACGGGCCTGACTTTCCGGACCACCGTGGATGGAAATCACCACGGGGAAAGGCCCCTTGCCCCGGGGCTTGTACAGCCAGGCGGGGATCCGCCGGGGCCTGCCGTCCACCTGATCGAAGGTCGGATAGTGAATCAGCTCCGGCTCGATGAAAGTGGAAGTGTCCAGGCCACCCACCTCACTCCATGTCCAGCGCTTCAGTTCCCCATATTCCAGGGGCTTGTCTCCCAAGGTCAGCACGAAACTGTCCGTGGGTGTGGTGGGCGTATTCAGGCTCATGGCCAGCTGCCTGCCATCGGGACTGAATTCCAGACCGGAGATCAAACCCAGGGGCACGCCCTCCACCTTGCGGTAGTCGAAACTGCTTGTGTCAAGCAGGTAGAGTTCACCACGGCCATCCACGTTGGCGGTGAATGCCGCCCGGCGGCGGTCCTTGCTGACCACCAGGCTATCCACATCCCAGGGTATGTCCGCGCTGATGTAGCGGATATTCCCTGCATCCTCCAGTGATTGCCAGGCCAACTGCCTGAACTCTCCCTGTCGGTCGGTGATCAGGAAGATACCCTTGTCGTCCCCATCGAAGGCGAAAGGCAGGTTTACCGAATCCCCGCCCTCGCCTGCCACTACCCGGGTCCCGCCCGTATCCAGATCCAGAATCAGGGCCCGGGAAATGGCGGCACTCACGTAATTGGTGATGAGCAGCTTTCCGCCATCGGCGGAAAAGTCTTCCGGCCCCCACCAGCTGCCATCGGGCGCCTCGAATACCATGCGCGCCTTTTCCGGCTGGTCATGATCCATCAGCCAGATGTCATTGGACTTGCCATTACGCCGGGTGCTTTGCCAGGCAATGCGCCGGCCCCGGCGATCCCAGACCACGGCGCCGTTGCGGGACTTTCCATCACTGAGCATCTTCCAGTCGCCACTGGCGGGATCCAGGGTAAACAACTGGGCGTATTCACTGCCTCCAGCGTCCATGGTGAAACTGAGAAGATCACCCCCGGGCTGGCGCAGGACACTGCCCACTGGCTCGTCGAAAAAGGTCAGCTGATAGCGGGCGGCACCGGGAAAGGCCACGCGATGAATCTGACGCACATCACCAAAGCGGGTGCTGATATAGAGTTGCCGCCCATCCCGGGTCCAGTCCAGTACCGCCGCGGAACGCGTGTTCTGATAGCGCTTCAGATCCCGCTTCACGTCTTCGGGAATCGGGGGTACATCCTGCAGCACCAACTTGCCGTCGTTGAGCATGGTGGTTTCTGCCCCGACAGTCCGGGAGAACAGGAGGACAGCCGCAAGGGCGGACAGGGAGCGGGATGAAATCATGGAGGAGTAACCTGTTGCTGTTTTTCCGGTGGTGAAAGAAAGGCAGTATAGCAGTTCGAATGGTGGCCGAACTTGAAGGAGAAACCCCACATAAGGTATACTGATTAGATTTCCATAATCTACTGATATACCACCTCAAGGCCGCGCTTATGTCAGAAAAATCCGCCAAATCCCTTCCCGTGAAACAACTCGTTGCAGCAGGCATTTTCGTCCTCATAGCCATCGGCCTGGCTTTTGTCAGCCCGACCACGGAAGTCGCCTGGGTAGTCGCCATCCTGGTGCTTACCATTTACCTGTTCGCCTTCGAGATCGTGGACGTGGACGTAGCGGCCGTATCCATCATGGTGCTTCTCGGGCTCAGCTCCCTGTTTGCTCCTCTCATGGGCCTGGAGAAGGGCCTGGTGGACAACCAGCATTTGTTCGACGGCTTCGGCAGTAACGCGGTGATGTCCATCATCGCGGTAATGATCATTGGCGCCGGACTGGACAAGACGGGTCTCATGTCCAAGGTTGCCGCTTTCATCCTCAAGATCGGCGGCACCACGGAAAAACGCATCATCCCCATCATTTCCGGCACCGTGGCTTTCATTTCCTCATTCATGCAGAACGTGGGCGCGGCCGCCCTGTTCCTGCCAGTGGTCTCGCGCATATCCGCCCGTTCCGGCATTCCCCTGTCACGTCTGCTCATGCCCATGGGCTTCTGCGCCATTCTCGGCGGCACGGTCACCATGGTGGGTTCTTCCCCCCTGATTCTGCTCAATGACCTGATCCTGACATCCAACAAGGCCCTGCCTCCGGAGCAGCAAATGGAGACCTGGGGATTGTTCTCCGTCACGCCGGTTGGCGTGGTGCTGGTGGCCACGGGCATCATCTATTTCATCCTGGCAGGCCGTTTCGTTCTGCCGGTAACCAAGGATGACAAGGACGGCAGCTCCACCACGGCATCCAGCACCATGGATTACCTGCACAATACCTATGGCATCGACTACTCCCTGTATGAAGTCGTGGTGCCGGAAGACAGCCCGCTGATAGGCAAGAAACTGGATGACGTGGAAACCACCTACCGCATCCGCATCATCGCCAGCAAGCGCAGCGGTCAGGAAACCCGGGTCGGCCCGAATACCATTGCCCGGGACACGGAATTCGAGGCCGGCATGGTGCTGGGTATTGTCGCCGCGCCCGAGCACCTGGATCATTTCGTGGAAAAATACAATTTGAAGAAGCGGGATTCCCTGCGCACCTTCGCTGAATCCCTGGCCGCCACCAAGGCCGGCATCGCCGAAATCGTCATCCCCCCCAGTTCCAATCTCATTGGCAAGAGCGCCCGGGACGTATGGATGCGCAAGGTTTACGGCATCGCCATGGTCGCCCTGCACCGTAATGGTGAAACACTGGGCGAAGGCGACAATATCCGGGATCTGCCCCTGCAGGCCGGTGACACCCTGGTGGTGCATACGGCATGGGACAATCTCACCCGTCTGAAGAAGGACAGAAACTTCGTGGTGGTCACCACGGAATTTCCGCAGGAGGAAGAACGCCCTCACAAACTGGGGTGGGCTGCGGTGTTCTTTTTCATCGCCCTGTCCATGGTGCTGTTCACTGATCTGCGCCTGTCCGTGGCCCTGCTGACCGGCGCCGTGGGCATGGTGCTCTCCGGCGTGCTGAAGATCGAGGAAGCCTATGAAGCCGTGTCCTGGAAAACCGTGTTTCTGCTGGCCTCCCTGATCCCTCTGGGTCTGGCGGTGGAAACCTCGGGAACCGCCCGCTGGATCGCCGAGCAAACCCTGTCCGTGGTGGGCCACATGCCCGTCTGGGTCATCCAGTTTGCCGTGGCGGCGCTGGCGACTTTCTTCACCCTGGTCATGTCCAACGTAGGCGCCACGGTGCTGCTGGTGCCCCTGGCCGTGAACATCGCCCTGGGCATAGACGGCGCCAATCCCGCGGTGTTCGCCCTTACCGTGGCGATCGCCACTTCCAATTCCTTCCTGATTCCCACTCATCAGGTAAACGCCCTGATCATGGGACCCGGAGGCTACAAGGTAGCCGACTTCATGCGCGCCGGCGGAATAATGACAGTGCTGTTCCTCATCGTGGCCATTGGCATGATGAATCTGGTCTTCTGAATCAGGAATACAGATGACGCTGTCAGACAAGCTGAAATATATCCTGCCCTTTCTCAACTGGTGGCCGCTGGTCAACGCGGAAACGGTCAAGAAGGATTTTGTCGCCGGCCTGACCGGCGCCATCATCGTTCTGCCCCAGGGCATCGCCTTTGCCACCATCGCCGGGCTGCCGCCGGAATATGGCCTGTACACGGCCATGGTCACCCCCATCATCGCGGCTCTGTTCGGCTCGTCCCGGCATCTGATTTCGGGTCCGACCACGGCTATCTCCATCGTGGTGTTCTCCTCCATCAGCCGCTACGCAGAACCCGGCTCTCCTGAATTCATCCAGATGGCCCTGACCCTGACCTTTCTGGCAGGCGCCTATCAGTTCGGCTTCGGCCTCGCTCGCCTGGGCACCCTGGTCAATTTTGTCTCCCATACCGTGGTGGTCGGTTTTACCGCCGGGGCCGCCATCCTCATCGCCACCAGCCAGGTCAAGCATGTGCTGGGCGTGGAAGTTCCCCGGGGTGAATCCTTCGCGCACACCTGGATGGATATCTTCCACCAGATCGGCGATGTGAACCCCTATGTCATGGCCATCGCCGCGGGCACCCTGTTTACGGCCATTTTGGTGAAAAAGCTTTCGCCAAAACTGCCTCATCTGCTCATCGCACTCATCGCCGGCGCCTTGATTGCCCTGATGCTTGGCGCGCAACAACATGGCGTTGCCCTGGTGCCGGCCATTCCTTCTCATCTGCCTCCCCTGTCCTCTCCGGATTTCTCTCTGGCCGCCATCCAGCAACTGGCGCCCGAGGCCTTTGCCGTGGCATTGCTGGGCCTGATCGAGGCCGTTTCCATCTCCCGGGCCATTGCCACCAAATCCCATCAGCGCATCGACAGCAACCAGGAATTCATCGGTCAGGGCCTGTCCAACATGTTCGGCAGTTTCTTTTCCAGTTACGCGGGATCCGGCTCCTTTACCCGTTCCGGGGTTAACTACGCTTCCGGCGCGGTCACCCCCCTGTCGGCCATATTCGCCGCCGTACTGCTCATGCTCATCGTGTTGCTCATTGCCCCTTTGACCGCCTACATTCCCGTAGCCGCCATGGGGGGCGTTATCCTGCTGGTTGCCTGGAATCTCATCGAGTTCCACCAGATCAAGGTGCTCACCCGGGCCAGCAAGGCGGAGACGGGAATCCTCATTACCACCTTTCTGGCCACCCTGTTCCTGGAACTGGAATTCGCCATCTATATCGGTGTGCTCCTGTCATTGGTGATCTTCCTCAGCCGCACTTCCCATCCGGACATCGTTACCCTGGCCCCGGATCGTGACGACCCCAAGGGCAAGCTCATCGACATTGAAACCAAGCCCGTGGCCCAGTGCCCCCAGTTGCGCATCATTCGCATCGACATGTCCATCTATTTCGGTTCGGTGAACCATATCGAGAGCAAACTGGCGGAATTGTCGGAAAAACAAGGTATCAATCATATTCTGCTGGTGCTGTCCGGTGCCAATTTCATTGATGTGGCCGGCGCGGAAATGCTCGTGCACCAGGCCCAGGCCCTGCAAGACAAGGGGGGCAACCTGTATTTCTGTGGCATGAAGGGCAAGGTCTGGCAGTTCATGGCCCAGGGCGGCTTTATCCGTGAAATCGGCGCTGCCCAGTTTTTTGAAACCAAGCCCGAAGCCATTGCCAATATCTACAAACGGCTGGACAAGCAGCGTTGCCAGACCTGCGTCACCCGCATCTTCCGCGAATGCCTGGAACCGGAAACCAGCGAGACTTGATGCCTTGTATCATCACTTGTCGCATGTCCGGAATCTTCTTCCGGTGAGTGCCAAATTGGTGCGCTGCCTCAGGGCAGGCGCACCGAATTGATTCACTCCACACTCTCCCCTTCATCGGTTGGCCGACACACCGCACGGGGTTCAAGCCGCCCGAAAGTTTCAGCATATCCCCAATAACTGATTGATACATATCGGCAGTTGTCCTCCCGATACATCCCCCTCCCATCGGAAAAACAAGGATGGCACGTTGTTTGCTTGATGCAAGCCTGAACTGGCCAAGATGATGCACCGGCATCATTCCGGCCGATGTTGCGTGCTTTTCCAATAACAGAAATCAACACTGGAGAGTCCTGATGATGAGGTCGGTATCCTTACTGGGAATCCTGTTCCTGCTTTTCCTGTCCACCGCCCAGGCCGAATCTGGCGGCTGGTGGCGAAATTCCCAGCTCCCCCCCGTAAAACAGCCGCAGGCCCAGGCGCCTGCCGCCGCCGCGCCCGAAGCCACCACTTCTGTGGCCATGAACAAGAAAGAACCCGTCAAAATTCTCAAGGGCTTCGATCAGCTTAGCCGCGAAAGCGCCACCTGTATGTCCTGCCACCGGGAAAAAACCCCCGGTATCTATGACCAGTGGGGTCATTCCAAGCACTTTGGCGCCAACGTGGGCTGCTATGAATGCCACAAGGCAGAAAAGAGTGACAAGGACGCCATTATGCATAAGGACTTCGTGATTTCGGTGATCGTCTCTCCGAAAGACTGTGCTGAATGCCACGAAAAGGAGGTAGCAGAATTTGAT
>CAZWRE010000037.1:0-5067 GCA_964636335.1 uncultured Sedimenticola sp.
CTGACGACGCTGATGCGCGGATCCGCCACCAGCAGGTGAAAGCGCCCTCCCTGGTCAAGGTAACAACCATTTCCACTGTCCAGCCAACAGGGCCAGGGAAGATCCCTGAAAGCCTGGTACAGCCGGGGCATATCCGGGCAGGAAGGCAGCTTCTGGTAGTCCATCGGCGTATTCTACAGAACCGGACCAATGGCCGCGATCAGCTTTCCGGGGACATGCCGCATGGGGACAAACAAAAAAGCGCCACGATTTCTCGTGGCGCTGTGGGGAGGTTCTGCCGGAGCCTTCCCGGCTCCTCACGCAACCTGCCAGCCCGGCTGTCGGTCAATCCAGGTCATTCGCCAGGGAAGCCGCTGTTTCGGCCGCCACCCGGGGTACTTCCACGGAAAACTCGGGATGATCGATACCCATGCTCAGGGTGGCGCCATTCTTCACCGCGGCAACCATGTCGTCATCCAGCTCGAAACGCAGGAAATGCACGCTGGAGGTCTTTTCTTCCGTGGTACGTTCCAGATCCTCGTTGGCAATGGGATACACCTTGTCCATGTCTCCCACGCGCACCCAGACCTTTTCCTCGATCCCCTGGAGACGGGCCAGCATCCGCTTGCGTTCCTCCACATCCGGGTATTCCAGCATGAAGGTGACCTTCCAGTTGCTGCCATCGGGAATCAGGGGATTGTAGGCGTCCAGTTCCTCCTGTATGCCAGCGGCGTCGAAGATCTTCTCGATGCGCAGCATCTCCTGGATCTGGTATTGCATGGTCAACCGGTCCTCGAAGTACAAGGCCGCATGTTCATCCAGGCGCACCAGGCGGTTCTTCTTGTGGGCCATGACTTTCTGGCGAAACCCGGGGCGGGCCTGGTCGTATTCTTCCAGGCTCATCAGGTCTTCACGTTTCAGCTTGCTCATCTTCTTTCTCCTGCCGGTTCCGTAGGAGGCCCGTCACCGGGCCGATGGGTCGCGGCGGGGCGCCGCTCACGCACGTTTGTTCAGATTCCATAGGCCTGCCGCAGCAGTCGGATGGGATGCTCGGCCACCTTGCCGTTGTCCAGGGCATGGGCGATATGGTGCCCGGCCATCACACAGTCGCTGGTCAGGTGATCCGGCTCGAACTGCTTCACCTTCCTGGCCACGGGGCGCACCAGTTTCATGGAAACGGCATGGAACTCCTTCTTCACCGCGTAGGTACCATCATGGCCGGAACAACGCTCGATAGCCTCGATCTCGGTGTCGGGCACCAGGCTCAGAACCTCGCGGGTCTTCATGCCGATACGCTGCACCCGCTGGTGGCAGGCCACGTGATAGGACACCTTGCCCAGGGAATGCTTGAAATCCGTGTTCAATGCACCATGCTTGTGACGCAGCATCAGGTACTCAAAGGGATCGTAGATGTGATCCCGCACCTTCAGCACTTCCTCGTCATCGGGAAACATCAGGGGCAGCTCCTGCTTGAACATGAGTACGCAGGACGGTATGGGCGCAACAATATCCCAGCCGTTATCGATCATCTTCGCCAGGCTGGGGATGTTGACTTCCTTTGCCTTGGCGACGGCTTCCAGGTCGCCCAGCTCCAGCTTGGGCATGCCGCAGCAACGCTCCTTCTCGGCGATGGTCACGGGAATGCCGTTGTGCTCGAATACCGCGACCAGATCCTCACCGATATCCGGCTGGTTGTTGTTGCCATAGCAGGTGGCGAACAGGGCCACCTTTCCCGTGGTCGGGCCAGCGGCTTCTCCCCGGGCATCGGGCTTGGGCTGGATACGCTTGCGCAGGGGCTTGCTGGTGTACTTTGGAATCACCGCATCGTGATCCACGCCCAGGGTATTTTCCAGCAGCTTGCGGAATCCCGCATTGGCGTTCATGGCATTGACCACACCGGAAACGATGGGAATTCCCGCCAGCCTGGGCACGGTATCCGTGGCGGACAGGATCCGGTCCCGGACACGCGCACCATGATTCTTGTAATGCACCGCCTTGGCCTGGAGCATCAGGTGAGGGAAATCGATATTCCACTCGTGGGGCGGCACATAGGGGCATTTGGTCAGGAAACACAGATCACAGAGATAACAGTGATCCACGACTTTCCAGTAATCCTTCTTGTCCACGCCATCGACTTCCATGGTATCGGACTCGTCCACCAGGTCGAACAGGGTGGGAAAGGCATGGCAGAGGCTGACGCAGCGGCGGCACCCGTGACAGATATCGAACACGCGTTCCATCTCCGCGAGCAGCTTTTCCTCCTCGTGGAAATCAGGATTCTTCCAGTCCAGGGGGTGCCGGGTGGGCGCCTCCAGGCTGCCTTCGCGTTTATTGCTCATCTGCTGTCTCCTCCTCTGAATACCGGGCCGGCGGAGCCGGCCCGGGTTGCGGCGCAATACGCCTTGTACTGGTCAAGCCAATCAGCTATCCAGGGCGTCCAGGGCCTTCTGGAAGCGATTGGCGTGAGAACGCTCGGCCTTGGCCAGGGTCTCGAACCAGTCGGCGATCTCGTCGAAGCCTTCGTCGCGGGCATCCTTGGCCATACCGGGATACATGTCGGTGTACTCATGGGTTTCACCAGCGATGGCCGCCTTCAGGTTGTCGGCGGTGCCGCCAATGGGCAGGCCGGTGGCGGGATCACCCACTTCCTCCAGATATTCCAGGTGGCCGTGAGCATGGCCGGTCTCGCCTTCCGCGGTAGAACGGAACACGGCGGCCACGTCGTTGTAGCCTTCCACGTCCGCCTTGGCGGCAAAATAAAGATAACGGCGGTTGGCCTGGGATTCGCCGGCGAAGGCGTCTTTGAGATGTTGTTCGGTCTTTGAACCTTTGAGTGACATGTCAGTTCTCCTTTCTTCAGTTTATGTTGGAAACAGGAAGACAGCCCCGGAGATCTCAGCGGGTCGTCTTCATATTCCGGAATGGTCTCGCCATCCTCGAAAGGAACTATAGTTGACTGGGGATAGATAATTGAAATTGTTTGTGGCAATACCCCTGATAGGCATTGCCTATGACTGGATCATTCAATCCAGGTGCCTGATACAGCTCAATTTGCTGGCATGCACGGCCTGGCGCAGCACATCGATGGCCTGGGGCCGGGGAAAGCTCTTGCGCCAGGCCAGGGCCACCACGCGGCTGGGCTCCACGTCCGAAAAACGCTTGATGCTCACCAGGCGCTGTGAGAAACGGTCGGCCCCCGCCGCCGAGCAAGGCAATATGGTCACACCCATGCCGCTGGCCACCATGTAGCGTATGGTCTCCAGGGAGCTGCCTTCCAGATCCGCCAGCATGTCACCTTCCGCCAGGTTGCGCTTGCGCAAGCATTCCGGGCAGATTTCCAGCACCTGGTCCCGGAAACAGTGTCCGGAGCCCAGCAGCAGCACCTTTTCCCGGCTGATGTCCTCGATACTCAGTTTTTCCTTTCCGTTCAGAGGATGGGAACTGGGCACCAGGGCAACAAAGGATTCATCGTACAGGGGCACGGTGAGAATACCGTGCTCCTCGAAGGGCAGGGAAATGAGTATGGCATCCACTTCCCCCTGCTTGAGCTTCTCGGCCAGCACATGGGTGTAGTTTTCCTCGATGATCAGGGGCATCTGCGGCGCCTGCTGGGCCAGCTCGGAAATGAGATGGGGAAACAGGTAGGGGCCGATGGTGTAGATGGCGCCGATGCGCAGAGGCGCGGCCAGTTGATCCCGGCCATGCTCGACGATTTCCTTTATGACGCCCGCTTCTTCCAGCACCCGCTGGGCCTGGGCCACCACCTGCTCACCCACGGGTGTGACGGTGACCGCTCCCTGGCGCCGTTCGAACAGTTCCACCCCCAGCTCCCGCTCCAGCTTGCGCACGGCCACGCTCAGGGTGGGCTGGCTGATGAAACAGGCTTCCGCCGCCTTGCCGAAATGCCTTGCCCGGGCCACGGCAACGATGTACTTCAGTTCGTTCAGCGTCATGGGCAGAGTGTATCAGAACAGCCGGGACACCAGGAACAGACTCAGCCAGGGCACATAGGTGATCACCAGCAGGGCCAGGATGAGCACCCCCATCCAGGGCAGGGCCGCCCGGGTCACCTCTCCCAGGCTCATGCCGGACAAGCCGGCGGCCACATACAGATTCAGTCCCACCGGCGGGGTAATCATGCCCACTTCCATGTTGGTGGTCATGACGATACCCAGGTGAATGGGGTCGATGCCCAGGGAAGTGGCGATGGGATGGAACAGGGGCGCGAGAATGAGCAGGATGGCCGACGGCTCCATGAAATCCCCGGCGAACCAGAGAATGACGTTTACCATGAGCAGGAACATCCAGGGCTCGGGCTCCGAGGACAGCACGGACTGGGCCAGCTCCTGGGGAATACGTTCCTCGGTGAGCACATGGGCGAAGATCATGGCGCAGGCGATGATGAACAGCAGCATGGACGTCATCTTGGCTGCTTCCAGCATCACCTCCGGCACTTTCCTGAAACCCATGTCCTTGTGCACGAACAGGGCAATGAAGGCCGAATACACCGCGGCCACGGCCGCCGCTTCCGTTGGCGTGAACACCCCGCCATAGATGCCGCCCACCACGATGAAGATCAGCAGCAGTCCCCAGAAGGCGCGCAGGAAACACCGGAACAGGTGCTTCCAGCCCAGCCAGGGTTCGCTGGGGATATTCATGCGCCGGGCCGCCAGCCAGGTGGCGGTCATCAGGAAAAGGCCCATGAGTATGCCCGGCAGGATGCCGGCAATGAACATCTTGCCCACGGACTCCTCCACCGCGTCGGCATAGACAATCATGGGAATGGAGGGTGGTATCAGGATGCCCATGCTGCCGGAAGTGGCCACCACGCCCACGGCAAAGCGCTTGTCGTAGCCCGCGGCAATCATGCCGGGAATCATGATGGAGCCGATGGCCACCACCGTGGCCGGAGAGGAACCGGAAATGGCGGCGAAGAACATGCAGGCCACCACCGTGGCCATGGCCAGGCCACCGGGCATCCAGCCCACCGTTGCCTTGGCGAAATCCACCAGGCGCCGGGACACGCCGCCGGTGGTGAGAAAATGGGCCGAGAGCACGAAGAAGGGAATCGCCAGCAGCGTGGTGTGC
>CAZWRE010000038.1:0-14509 GCA_964636335.1 uncultured Sedimenticola sp.
ACCATTGATGACTTCGGCACCGGTTACAGTGCCATGAGCTACCTTACCCATTTTCGTTTCGACCGCCTGAAAATCGACCGCTCCTTCGTTGCTGAACTGAGTCAGCGGGAGGGCGCCGGGGCCATCACCTCGGCAGTAATCACCATGGCGCATGACCTGGGGATGACCGTGGTGGCCGAGGGCGTGGAAAAGAAGGAACAGTATCAGATGCTTCTTGCCCAGGGATGCGATGAGATGCAAGGCTATTACCTGGGACATCCCATGCCTGCGGACGAGTTTGGAGAATACTTGCTGGCCAACCGGGAGGGGATCCGGCCGCGGTAAAAGCGGCTGCCGGGGAAATGGCGAGGTTTCCCCCAAATGCCTGAAAAAACTTGATATCTGCTGGCGCTTCTCCTAAAATCCGCGCTCCTGATCGACTTTCGGGTCGATCCTCCTTGCCTCACCGCATGAGCGGGAGGCTGTTTACTAGCCACAAGGAGCTACAATGCGACACTACGAAATCGTTTTCATGGTCCATCCGGACCAGAGCGAGCAGGTGCCCTCCATGATCGAGCGGTACACTGCCAGCATCCAGGAGGACGGCGGCAAGATCCACCGCCTGGAAGACTGGGGCCGCCGCCAGCTCGCCTATCCCATCAACAAACTGCACAAGGCGCATTACGTGCTCATGAACATCGAGTGCGAAAGCAAGACCCTGAACGACCTGGAGACGGCTTTCCGCTTCAATGACGCAGTGATTCGTCACCTGACCATCCGTCGTGACGATGCCATTACCGAACCCTCTCTGCTGGCCCGGGCCGACGAGAAAGACGCAGCTCCCGAAGCTGCAGCCTGACGACAGGAGGATACAGAATATGTCACGTTACATGCGTCGCAGAAAATATTGCCGTTTCACCGTGGAGGGCATTACCGAGATCGACTATAAGGATCTCGCCCTGCTCAAGCAGTACGTAAGCGAGTCGGGCAAGATCGTGCCCAGCCGCATTACCGGCACCAGCGCCAAGTATCAGCGCCAGTTGGCCACGGCCATCAAGCGCGCCCGTTTCCTGGCTCTGATGCCTTATACCGATTCCCACAAGTAAGTTTCTTTTCAGGATCAACTTTCTCCCGCAAGAGATTGTTTGTCCAAAAGAAAATGTGGATTACCCCTTGCAGATCGCGCAGGCTGGAGCACCATGTGAATTTCGGCGCTGCGCGGGAGAAAGCCCGATGAAGGCCCTGGCGGCCTTCATCATGAAAGGCCGGATGCAGGCCGTCATGGTGGCCTCCGTGTTCACTGTGCTGGCGCTGCTCATCACCCCTCTGGGGATTGCCAGCTCTGCCGTGGTGGCCCTGGTCACTCTGCGGCGGGGTTTCCGGGAAGGCCTGCTGGTCATGTTCCTGGGGCTGGCGGCGCTGATGGGACTGGGCATGCTGCTGTTCGGGCAACCCCTGTCCCTGGCCGTTGCCGGTGGGTTGCTGTGGATGCCCATGTTGATCCTGGCGGAGGTGTTGCGCGTCACCCGGTCCCTGAGACTGGTTATCGAGGTGGCGGTTCTGCTGGGAACGCTGGCCATTGGCATGCAGTACCTGGTGCTGGACGATGTTGCCGGGTTCTGGGCCGGGATACTGGAAGAATACAGTGCCCAGATCATGGACCCCAACGTGGTCAGTGATGCGGACCGCATGACCATGGTGGCGGACATGGCTCCCTGGATGGCCGGTGGCATGGGTGCCGCCTGGTTCCTGCAGCTGGCCCTGTCCCTGTTCCTGGCCAGGAGCTGGCAGGCCCTGCTGTACAACCCGGGCGGCTTCGGCGAGGAACTGCGCCGGCTCAGGCTGGGTTACTGGCTGCTGATCCTGGTGCCGGTGTTGTTGGTGCTGGGTGGCCTGTCCGAGCAGCCGGGACTGGCTTCACAGCTTGCCTTGGTGGGTATGGCGGCCTTTTTCCTGCAGGGAGTGGCCCTGGTGCATGGACTGGTAAAGGAGTTCAATGCCAACCCGGGCTGGCTGATCGGTTTTTACATGTTGTTGGTCATTGGCATGCCAGCGAGTTTCACCGCGGTTTCCGCGGCGGGTTTTGCCGATGGCTGGTTGAATTTTCGGGCGAAAGTCCGGGCTCGTGGTCCAAAGGGCGGCGAGTGAGAGACCTTAACGAGGTACAAGTAAAATGGAAGTGATTCTTCTGGATAAAGTAACTGGCCTGGGTGACCTGGGCGACAAGGTAGCGGTCAAGCCTGGCTACGGCCGCAATTTCCTCATCCCGAGCGGCAAGGCCATTCCCGCCACCAGCGCCAATCTGGCGGAGTTCGAAAAGCGTCGCGCCGAGCTGGAGAAGGAGGCCGCCGAGAAACTGGCTGCCGCCGAATCCCGCAAGGCATCCATCGAAGGGCTGGAGAGCATCACCATTGCCCACAAGGCCGGCGAGGAAGGCAAGCTGTTCGGCTCCGTGGGCACCAGCGACATCTCCCGTGCCTGCGGCGAGGCCGGTGTCACCGTGGAAAAGCACGAAATACGCCTGCCGGAAGGCCCCATGCGTTCCACTGGCGAGTTCGAGATCGTGCTGCATCTGCACCCGGACGTGAACGCCAACCTGAAGGTCGTCATCGTCGCCGAGGAGTGATGGCTGCGTCCCTCCGGGACGCTGTCTCTGTCGCTGCCGGTGGAAGGCAAGAGGCCTTCTTCCCGCTGTCTCCCGCCCCTGTCGGGCAGGCGAGATAACGCACATGAAGAAGCTGCGATAAGCTGTTGTCTTTTCGCGGCTTCTTTTTTTATTCCATGTGTCCTTGTTTTCAACAGGGGCAAATTTGGTTAATCTCCCCTCCATGCCAATCGAAAGCTCCTATCCCGATTCTCCCCCCGATTATCCCGAGATGGATGCCGAGGTCGAGCAGCTTCGGGTGCCACCTCATTCCCTGCAGGCCGAACAGTCGGTCATCGGCGGCCTGATGCTGGACAACAGCACCTGGGATCAGGTGGCGGACCGGGTGAGCGCCGAGGACTTTTACCGCCGCGAGCACCAGCTCATCTTCTCGGTCATTGCAATGCTGGCGGATGAGCAGAAACCCTTTGACGTGGTTACCCTGGCGGAAGAACTGGAACGCCGGGAGGAGCTGGAGGAGGTGGGTGGGCTGCCCTACCTGGCCGCCCTGGCCGAGGATACCCCCAGTGCGGCCAACATCCGCGCCTACGCGGATATCGTGCGTGAACATTCCGTGACCCGCCAGCTCATCCGCGTGGGCACCGAGATTGCCGAGAGCGGTTTCCGTCCGGAAGGCCGCAAGGTGGCCCAGCTCCTCGACGAGGCGGAGAACAAGGTGTTCCAGATCGCCGAGCAGCGTCACAAGGAGGGCGAGGGCTTCCAGTCCATCAAATCCCTGCTGGGCAAGACCGTGAACCGCATCGACGAGCTTTATGGCAACGACGATCCCATCACCGGTCTGAGTACGGGCTTCGACGATTTCGACAAGATGACCTCCGGCCTGCAGCCCGCGGATCTGATCATCGTGGCCGGGCGGCCTTCCATGGGCAAGACCACTTTTGCCATGAACATGGCGGAGAACGTGGCCATCAAGTCCGGTTTGCCCGTGGCGGTATTCTCCATGGAGATGCCGGGGGAGTCCCTGACCATGCGCATGATTTCCTCCCTGGGGCGCATCGACGGTCACCGCATCCGCACCGGTCAGATCGAGGATGATGAATGGCCACGCCTGACCTCAACAGTAAACATTCTCAGCCAGGCCCAGCTGTTCATCGATGATACGGCGGCTCTCAGCCCCACGGATCTGCGCGCCCGGGCCCGGCGCCTGATGCGCGAACAGGGACAGTTGGGGCTCATCGTCATCGACTATCTGCAGCTCATGCAGGTGCCCGGTGGCGGCGAGAACCGTACCAACGAGATCTCCATCATTTCCCGCAGTCTGAAAGCCCTGGCCAAGGAACTGAACGTGCCCGTGATCGCCCTGTCCCAGCTCAACCGCAGCCTGGAGCAGAGGCCCAACAAGCGGCCCATCATGTCCGACCTGCGCGAGTCCGGCGCCATCGAGCAGGATGCCGACCTGGTGGTGTTCATCTATCGGGATGAAGTGTACAACCCCGAGAGCGAGCACAAGGGCATGGCCGAGATCATCATCGGCAAGCAGCGTAACGGCCCCATAGGCACAGTGAACCTGACTTTCCTGGGGCAGTTCACCAAGTTCGAGAACTACATCAATCCCGTGTACGGCGATCCCGTCCACTGAATTCTCCGGCAAGATGTCCCTTTCCCCGTGGATCGAGATCGACTCCCGCGCCCTGCGGCACAATCTGGGGGTGGTGCGCCGCCAGGCCCCGGGGTCGAAGATCATGGCGGTGATAAAGGCCAATGCCTATGGCCATGGCGTGCTGCCGGTGGCCCGGGCCCTGAGCGAGGCCGACAGCTTCGCCGTGGCCCGGGTGGAAGAGGGCTTGGAGCTGCGTGCGGCCGGGGTGGAAAAGCCCCTGCTGGTGCTGGCCGGCGCCCATGACGCCGATGAGTTGACGGCTGCCGCCGCCGCCGGACTGGAGCTGGTGGTGCATCATGTTTTCCAGATTTCCCTGCTGAAGGAGGCAAGCCTTCCCGCGCCCGTGGCCGTCTGGCTCAAGGTGGATACGGGCATGAACCGCCTGGGCGTGGCGCCCGCCGATGCCATTGGCTTGTTGCGGGAGCTGAAAGAACTGGCTTCCGTGGCCGCCGTTCGGGGCTGTCTTACTCATCTGGCCAATGCCGATGACCTGGGAGACGATTTCACCCGGGTGCAACTGCGCCGTTTCCGTGATGCCGTGGCCCATGCCGGCGTGCCTCTGTCCATGGCCAACTCCGCCGGCATTCTCGGCTGGCCGGAGAGTCATGGCGACTGGGTGCGGCCGGGCATCATGCTCTACGGGGCCTCACCCTTTGCCGCGCCGGTGGATGCCCTCGAACCCGTGATGAATTTTCGCTCCCGCCTGATCTCGGTGAAGAAGGTGCGGGCCGGGGAGGCCGTGGGTTACGGAGGCAACTGGCAGGCGCCGGAAGACATGCCCCTTGGCGTGGTGGCGGCGGGCTATGCCGACGGTTATCCCCGGGAAATCCCGTCGGGCACGCCGGTGCTGGTCAACGGCCGCATTGTTCCCCTGGTGGGTAGGGTATCCATGGATACCCTGATGGTGGATCTGCGTGAGCAACCGGACGCCCGCCCGGGGGATCCGGTGGTGCTTTGGGGCCGGGGGCTGCCGGCGGAGACCATTGCCGCGGCAGCCGGAACCATTCCCTATACCCTGTTCTGTGGCATCGGTGGCCGGGTGCGGCGCAAGGTGGCAGACTGATGGCGAAGGCAAAGACGCTCTATGCCTGCCGGGACTGCGGCGGCAGCTTTCCCAAGTGGGCCGGGCAGTGCCCGGATTGCGGTGCCTGGAACAGCCTGGAAGAGACCGTGGCGGCAACGGCGAAGCCCCCGTCCTCTCGCTTTGCCGGCTACAGTGGTGATGCCGCCAGCCTCATCCGGCCCTTGTCGGAAGTGGACGCCCGCCAGACCCGCCGCACGCCCACGGGCTTGCCCGAGCTGGACCGCGTGCTGGGCGGTGGCCTGGTGACGGGATCCGTGGTGCTCATCGGCGGTGACCCCGGTATCGGCAAGTCCACCCTGCTCATCCAGGCCCTGGCGGCCTTGTCGGAGCAGATGAAGCCCCTGTACGTGAGCGGTGAGGAGTCCGCCGAGCAGATCGGCCTGCGGGCTTCCCGCCTGGGCCTGCCCGTGGAACGCCTGGACTTGCTCACGGAGACCTGTGTGGAGCGCATTCTCGGCCTGGCCCAGCGGCACAAGCCGGATGTCATGGTCATGGATTCCATCCAGACCTTCTATTCGGAACAGCTCCAGTCCGCCCCCGGAGCCGTGGCCCAGGTGCGGGAATCCGCCGCCCAGTTGGTGCGTTTCGCCAAGCAGACGGGCACCAGCCTGTTCCTGGTGGGACACGTGACCAAGGAAGGCTCCCTGGCCGGTCCCCGGGTACTGGAGCACATGGTGGACACAGTGCTCTATTTTGAAGGCGAGGCGGGCAGCCAGATCCGCCTGGTGCGCGCCATCAAGAACCGCTTTGGCGCGGTGAATGAGCTGGGGGTGTTCGCCATGACGGACAAGGGACTCAAGGAGGTCAGCAATCCCTCGGCCATCTTTCTTTCCCGCCATGACGAGCAGGTGGCGGGCAGCGCCATCCTGGTGACCCGGGAAGGCACGCGTCCCCTGCTGGTGGAAGTGCAGGCCCTGGTGGACCAGAGCCCCCTGGGCAATCCCCGCCGCGTGGCCCTGGGCCTGGAGCAGAACCGCCTGGCCATGCTGCTGGCGGTGCTGCACCGCCATGGCGGTATCGGCATGTACGATCAGGATGTGTTCCTCAACGTGGTGGGCGGTGTGCGGGTCACGGAAACGGCGGCGGACCTGCCGGTGCTGCTGTCGGTATTGTCCAGCTTTCGTGATCGGCCCCTGCCCGAAGGTCTGGCGGCCTTTGGCGAGGTGGGCCTGGCGGGGGAGATCCGCCCCGTGCCCAGCGGCGAGGACCGGGTGCGCGAAGCGGCCAAGCACGGTTTCCGCCGCATCCTGCTGCCGGCGGCCAACAGACCGCGCAAGACGGTGAAGGGTATAGAGGTGATTCCCGTACAGCGCCTGTCCCAGGCCCTGTCGGTGCTGTTCGATCAATGACGGACTGGCTGTCCCTTGATCACCTGTTGAATGACTACCGGCATCTTTCCCGACTGCCTGGACGCCTGTTGCCTTTTTCCGTGTCCGCGGTCCCCACGTCCTCGTCACGAGACAGACTCCTGACCTTGAAAAAGGTCTAGCGGTTCTCGAATTCCCTGTGGCAAGGGGGGAAGAAGCTTCCTATAATCGAAAGGCTTTCGTGCAGGGACGCACAAAGACGAGAACTCACGGATGGCCCCGTAATCATCAAAGGAAACCGCCATGTTTGATAAATCCAAGAAAGAACCGGAAAAAGCTGCTGCCAGCACTCCCAAGTCCCCGGCACCGGGCTCCAAATCCGCTGCCCCGAGCAGCAGTGGCCAGACCACGACCATCGGCGCCTCCATTACTCTCAACGGCGAGCTCAACGGCAATGAAGACCTGCTTATCCAGGGGCAGGTGGAAGGCAACATTTTCCTCAAGGAGCACAACCTCACCATTGGTGAACAGGGCAGGATCAAGGCCAACGCCTTTGCCAAGACGATTACCGTGAGGGGGGAGCTGACGGGGGATCTCAATGGCCTGGACAAGGTGACCATCACCTCCACGGGACGGGTGCGCGGCAATATCGTGGCTCCCAAGGTCATTCTTGAGGAAGGGGCAACCTTCAAGGGCAGCATCGACATGGACGCCAAGGCCGCGAAACCGGCTGCCCAGCAGCCCGCCAGCGCGAAATCCGCCTGAATCCGTACTGACCGGTTTTCTTTTGCATGGCCCTGTTTGCCAAGCCCCGGGTCTCGGCGCAAGTTCCCCAGCCGGCGCAGCCTGCTTCCTCCGAGCTGGGCTGCCCGGCCTTTGCCGGCCTGGTGGAGGCCATGGAGTCCCGGGTGGAGAAGGATGACACCAAGTTCGGTATCCTGGATCTGGCCAGGGCTTCAGGAAACCACATCGAGTTCTTTTCCCGCTTTCGCTGCAAGTACCACATTGGGGACGCCCTCGGCGCCATGGAGAGCTGGCCCGTTCCCGGTGAGGATACGCCGGTGGTGGACATGGAGACCCTGCTTCCCCTGCACCATGCCGGCGGCCTGGACCTGGTTCTGGCCTGGGATGGCCTGAACTACCTGCATCCGGAGCTCCTGCCCCTGTTAAGCCGGCATCTGGCCAGTCGATGCAACCCGGGCGCCTGGATGCATGCTTTCGTCTATACCCGGGGAGACATGCCGGCCAGGCCGCTGCGTTTCGACATCCTGTCACCGGACAGCATGCGTTGTACCCGGGTGACCGATGATATGGTGGGCGCGCCCTGTCCGCCGCAACGAGTGCTGGAAAGCCGGATGCCGGAATTCCGGGCGGTGCAGTCGCGCCTTCTGCGGAATGGCCTGCAGGAATACCTGTTCCAGATCAGCGGAAGCTGAGATGTCTTCATGATCGTGCGTAACGTCGAGCTCGATGATGCCGGCGCGCTTTGCGCCATCTACAATCATTACATCGAGCACACCATCGTCACCTTCGAGGAACAGCCGCTCCATCCGGAAACATTCGCCCGGCGCATTCGCGAGACCACCGCTCGTCATCCCTGGCTGGTTCTCGAGGATCACGGGGTTCCGGTGGGATACGCTTATGCCAGTGAATGGAAATCACGCAGCGCCTTTCGTTATACGGTGGAAAGCAGCATTTACCTGCACCCCCGGACCCCCCGGGGAAGAGGGTATGGCAAGCGGCTTTACGGTGGTCTGCTGTCTCGCCTGGCGCGGGAAGGCCGTCATCTGGTCATCGCAGCCATTACCCAGCCCAATGAGGCGAGCATGGCGTTGCACCAAAGCCTGGGATTTGTGACGGCAGGTTGTTTTCACGAGGCGGGGTACAAGTTTCATCGCTGGATAGACGTGGCCTACCTGACGTTGCACCTTGAAACTTTGGCAGAGCGTGTATAATCTGGATTGAGTCCAGGATTGAACACGGACAGGATAGACCGGCATTCACAGGGGGGTTATCGCAGTGGCAGGGTTCAGCTTGAGGAGACTTTTTCGGCGCGACAATGACCGCGAGGTGGAAGTCATTCGTGAGCGCCGGCACAATGTCCGGCATATCCCGCGTAACGGGGAATCGGTGCTGGTGGTGGATGATTCCCGAACCATTCGTTTTGCCCTCAAGAAGATGCTGGTCCAGGGAGGGTACGAGGTGCTGGAGGCCGAAAATGGCCGGGAAGCCATTGAACTGGCCAAGGCTCATTCCCCGGTTCTCATCATCATGGATATCGTCATGCCCGAGCTCAACGGCTTTCAGGCCACACGGCGCATGCGCAAGATGGAAGAGACGCGGGATATCCCCATCGTCATCATGAGTGGCAACCCGGAAGCCACGGAAAAGTTCTGGGTGGAACGCATAGGCGCCAATGACTTCATGAGCAAGCCGTTTTCCCGCAAGGAAGTGTTCCAGCGCCTGGAATGGGCTGTGTATCGTAACCAGATCGCCTGATGGCGTCTTCTCCCGTGGCTCGTCAGCCTGTCTCGCGCCGCTGCTCCGGCAGTATTCTGGCTGTGCGCACGGCATTGTCCTGGGTTTGCAGCACCTCCACCGGGTAGCCGTTGATCAGCAGGCTGGTGCCGGGTTCCGGAATCTGTTCCAGCTGTTCGATAATCAGGCCGTTGAAAGTCCTGGGGCCGCCGGTGGGCAGTTCCCAGCCAAAGGTCTTTACCAGATCCCGTATGCTGGCGCTGCCGTTGACCAGGTAGCTGCCGTCTTCCTGGGGCTGCACGTCGGAGATGCTGTCCGTGGGGTCGCTGGTGAATTCGCCCACGATCTCTTCCAGCAGATCGCTCATGGTGACCAGTCCCAGCACGTCGCCGTACTCGTCCACCACCAATCCCACGCGCCGGCGGGCCTTCTGGAAGTTCAGCAGCTGGGTATTCAGGGGCGTGCCCTCGGGGATGAAATAGGGGGGCTGCACCAGGCCGCTGATGATTTCCGGCGTGAGTTCACCCTTCATCAGTGCCTGCATGACCTGCCTGGCGTGAATGAAGCCTTCCACATGGTCGATGTTGCCCCGGTACACCAGCGCCTGGGTATAGGGCATCTGACGCAAATCTTCCAGCAATTCATCCCAGTCCTCGTCCAGATCGATGCCGTCGATCTCCTGGCGGGGAATCATGATGTCTTCCACGGTGGCCTTTTCCAGGTCCAGGATACCCAGCAGCATCTTGCGGTGCTTGCGAGGGATCAGGGCGCCGGCCTCGTTGACGATGGTGCGTAATTCCTCGCGGGTCACGGCATCACTGCCGGCGTCTTCCGGGTAAACCTTGAGCAGACGCAGCAGTCCATTGGCGAACAGGTTCACCAGCCAGACCATGGGGTAGGCCAGTTTCAGCAGGGGGGTGTAAACCCAGGCGGCCGGAAAGGCCAGTTTTTCCGGGTGCAGGGCGGCCAGGGTCTTGGGCGCCACCTCGGAAAAGATCAGGATGATCAGGGTCAGCAGTCCTGCCGCGATGGGAATCGCTCCTTCGCCTCCCAGGCGAATGGCCAGTACAGTGGCCAGGGAAGAAGCAAGAATGTTGACGAAGTTGTTGCCCAGCAGGATGAGTCCGATGAGGCGCTCCGGACGTTGCAGCAGGCGTTGTGCCAGTGTGGCGGCCTTGTTGCCTTCCTCGGCAAGATGCCTGAGGCGATAACGGTTGAGCGTCATCAGGGCGGTTTCCGAACCGGAGAAGAATGCAGAGAGGATGATGAGAACAAACAGGGCGGCGAACAGGCCGCCTATGGGAAGGTCGTCCAATGGTGGTTTTCCTGCTGTGGAGATGCAATCATTGTCGATGCTCTGTCGGTGGAGTGTCAAGGAGATGAAAATAATGAGAAATGTGCTGTTGGGTGGCGTGCTTGCGGGGATGGTGCTGTTCATCTGGGGCGCTGTTGCCCACATGCTCCTGCCCCTGGGGAACATGGGCATGCGGGAATTGCCCCATGCCACCAGTATTACCTATGCCCTGGATCTGGCGCTGGAAGGCCCCGGCCTGTACGTGTTTCCCTGGAGGGATGAAGAAGACATGTCCAGGGAGGCCTGGGCCGAATGGGAATCGGACTACCGGGATGGTCCCGTGGGCATGATTCTCTATCGTCCGGAAGGAGGGGATCCCATGGACGGCCGTCTGTTCATCGTGCAGTTCCTGACCGATCTGGCGGCGGGCCTGATTGCCGCCATCCTGCTTTACTTCACTGCCCTGGGGTTCGTGGGACGTTTGCTGTTCGTCACCGCCATGGGGGTGTTCTCCTGGCTGACCTCCAGCGTGCCCTGGTGGAACTGGTACGGGTTTCCCGCTGAAATGACTGTTGCCGCGGGAATAGAGATGGTCGTTGGCTGGTTCCTGGCCGGTCTGGTTTTGGCTGCCGTGGAAGGCAGGGGAAACACCGTCAGAGAATAAGCGCCGCCAGCACCCGCCGGTCTTCTCCCAACAGGATGTTGTAGGTGCGGCAGGCGGCGTCCGTGGGCATGACTTCCCAGCCCGTACCCGCCTCCATAAGAGGGGAGAACAGGGAAGGGTGGGGGAATACCTGGCGCTGTCCCGTGCCCAGCAGAACCAGGTCGGGTTCGTGGGCAAGGAAGTCTTCCAGCGTCGTCCGGGAAAAATTCTCCATGGAAGCCAGTTCCCAGGGCTGGAGCAGCCGGTTCGGCATGATGAGCAGGTTCCCAGTGTATATCTGTCCGGCCACCTGGATGCGGCCAGGCTCATAGGCTTCGATGAGGTAGCGGCTGTCGATCTGATCCTGGGCGAATTTCATGGGAGGAATGATACCTCATGACAGCAGGCTGCCAATTGAATTTTCCTGCCTGCTCATGTACTTTACCCGTTTGCTCGAACCACCGTCCCGAGGGGTTTTCAGTGTCCAGCCCGGAAATGGAAGAATTCCGCCGCATCAAGCGGCTGCCGCCCTATGTCTTCGCCATCGTCAACGAGTTGAAGGCAGAGGCGCGTGCGCGCGGCGAGGATATCATTGATTTCGGCATGGGCAATCCCGACCAGCCAACACCGCAGCACATCGTGGACAAGCTGTGCGAAGCGGCCCAGCGCAAGGACACCCATCGCTATTCCATGTCCAAGGGTATTCCCCGCCTGCGCCGGGCCATCTGCAACTGGTACAGGGACCGTTACGACGTGGACCTGGATCCGGAAACCCAGGCCATCGTCACCATCGGCTCCAAGGAAGGCCTGGCCCACCTGGCCCTGGCCTGCGTGGGGCCGGGGGATTCGGTGCTGGTGCCCAACCCGGCCTACCCCATCCATCCCTGGGGCTTCGTCATCGCCGGCGCCGACGTGCGCCATGTGCCCCTGGTGGAAGGCATCGATTTCTTCGAGAAGCTGGAGGAAGCCATCAAGGACTCCTGGCCGCGGCCGAAGATGCTGGTCATAAACTTTCCCGGCAACCCCACCAGCCAGTGCGTGGAGCTGGACTTTTTCGAGAAGGTGGTGGAAATCGCCAAGGAGCACAACATCTGGGTGATTCACGACCTGGCCTATGCGGACATCGTGTTCGACGGCTACAAGGCGCCCTCGATTCTGCAGGTGCCCGGGGCCGAGGACATTGCCGTGGAGTTCTTTTCCCTGTCCAAGAGCTACAACATGCCCGGCTGGCGGGTGGGCTTCATGTGCGGCAACAAGACCCTGGTGGCGGCCCTGGCGCGCATGAAGTCCTATCTGGACTATGGCATGTTCACGCCCATACAGGTGGCTGCCATTCATGCCCTGGAAGGCCCCCAGGACTGTGTAAACGAGATCCGCGACATGTACGAATCCCGGCGCAACGTGCTCTGTGACGGGCTGGACAACGTCGGCTGGCATATCGAGCGGCCCAAGGCCACCATGTTCGTCTGGGCGCCCATACCCGAGCCCTACCGGGAGATGGGGTCCCTGGAGTTTTCCAAGAAACTCCTGGTGGACGCCAAGGTGGCCGTGTCACCGGGCATCGGTTTCGGGGAATACGGTGACGGACACGTGCGCTTCGGGTTGATAGAAAATGAACATCGCACCCGGCAGGCCGTCCGTGGTATCCGTGACATGTTTCGCAAGGACGGCCTGCTGAAGGATTGAACACCATGGCCCGGATGCAGCGTAGCGCAATGCGGGACTGGACTAGTTGAATTGAGGAGAAGAAACTTGGAACCTGTGAAGGTGGGACTGCTGGGACTGGGTACCGTCGGTGGCGGCACCCTGAACGTACTGCATCGCAACGCGGCGGAAATCAGCCGCCGTGCCGGACGTGACATCGTGGTCAGCCATGCCGCGGCCCGGGAATACAACCCGGATGACCTGGACGGTCTGGAGAATGTGCGTATCTCCGATGACGCCTTCGCCGTGGTGCGTGATCCGGAAGTGGACGTGGTAGTGGAACTCATCGGAGGTTATTCACCCGCCCGGGAACTGGTGCTGGAGGCCATAGAGAACGGCAAGCACGTGGTCACCGCCAACAAGGCGCTCATCGCCCTGCATGGCAACGAAATCTTCAGCGCCGCCCAGAACAAGGGTGTTACCGTGGCCTTCGAGGCGGCCGTGGCCGGGGGTATTCCCATCATCAAGGCCCTGCGCGAGGGGTTGGCGGCCAACCACATCGAATGGATTGCCGGCATCATCAACGGTACCGGAAACTTCATTCTTACCGAAATGCGCGACAAGGGCCGGGACTTCGCCGATGTGCTCAAGGAGGCCCAGGAGCTGGGCTACGCCGAGGCCGATCCCACTTTCGACGTGGAAGGCATAGACGCCGCCCACAAGCTCACCATTCTGGCCTCCCTGGCTTTCGGCATTCCCCTGCAGTTCGACAACTGCTACACCGAGGGCATCACCAGGATCGAGACTCAGGACGTGGAGTATGCTGAGGAGCTGGGCTACCGTATCAAGCATCTGGGAGTTACCCGCAAGACGGATGAGGGCGTGGAACTGCGCGTGCATCCCACCCTCATTCCCGAGCGCCGCCTCATCGCCAATGTCGATGGCGTGATGAATGCCGTGCTGGTCAAGGGCGATGCCGTGGGGCCCACCCTGTATTATGGCGCCGGCGCCGGTTCCCTGCCCACGGCTTCCGCCGTGGTGGCGGACATCATCGACGTGGCCCGCACCCTGACCACCGACCCCGGCAACCGGGTGCCCCATCTGGCGTTCCAGCCGGACGAGCTGTCCGATACGCCGGTGCTGGGCATGGACAAGGTGGAAACCGCCTTCTATCTGCGCCTTACCGTGGAAGACAGGCCGGGCGTGCTGGCCCGGGTCACGGGGATTCTCGGGGATTCCGGCATCAGCATCGAGGCGGTCAAGCAGAAGGAACCCCGGGAAGGGGAAACCGAGGTGCCCCTGGTGCTGCTCACCCACCGGGTGCGGGAAGGGGACATGAACCGGGCCTTGGCGGCCATCGAGGCCATGGACACGGTGAAGACGGTTTCCCGCATTCGGGTCGAGTATCTGGATTGATGCACTGCCGTCTGGCGCGGCCTTCCCTGCCTTTCACCGGCGGGGCTGGCCTCTGAATCAGGTATAATCCGTCTCATCCCGAACTCCTGACCATCCAAATCCCATGAATTTCATCGAAACCCGGGGCAATGACGGCAGTAAGCCCGTCTCCGTGAGCTTTTCCCAGGCCATTCTCGATCCCATGTCTTCCTACGGCGGCATCTACGCCCCCGAGGTGATTCCCTCTTTCGCCGAAAACTTCCTTGCCGAGTCCCTGGACAAGGACTACAAGAGCCTGGCGCGGGATATTCTGACCCTTTTCGGCATCGACATCGCCGATGAACTGGTGACCGAGGCCCTGGCCACCTACGACCGCTTCGATGACCCCGCCAATCCGGTTCCCGTGGTACAGATTGGTGA